>JAFRYL010000047.1 GCA_017437605.1 Ottowia sp.
ATCCACACCGTGCCCACGCTGCACTTTGTCTACGACCGCAGCGCTGAGCGCGCCGCCGACATGAACGCGCTCATCGCCCGCGCTGTGGCCTCCCGCGCCAAGGAGGACGGCACGCCATGAGCGCCGCCCCACGCGCACGGGTGCAGCGCCGCCCCGTGCATGGGGTGTTGCTGCTCGACAAACCGCTGGGACTCACCAGCAATCAGGCACTGCAAAAAGCCAGGTGGCTGCTGCGCGCCGAAAAAGCCGGGCACACCGGCACGCTTGACCCGCTCGCCAGCGGCGTGCTGCCGCTCTGCTTTGGCGCCGCCACCAAGTTCAGCGCCCTGCACCTGGACGCCGACAAAAGCTACGAAGCCACACTGCGCCTGGGCGAGCGCACCAGCACGGGCGATGCCGAAGGCGACATCATCAGCCGCCGCCCTGTGCCCGCCATCAGTGCGGAGCAGCTGGAGGCCGTGCGCCAGCGTTTTCTTGGGCGCATCCTGCAAACCCCGCCCATGCACAGCGCGCTGAAGAAGGACGGAAAGCCGCTCTACGAATACGCCCGCGCCGGCGTGCAGGTGGAGCGCGCCGCGCGCGACGTTGAAATATATGAACTAAACCTCGTGCTTGCCGGTGAAGAATGCGGTCAGGCAGCTATCAAAATACACGTCAAATGCAGCAAGGGCACCTACATTCGCACGCTTGGCGAAGACATTGGCGAGGCGCTCGGCTGCGGCGGGCACCTCACGGCGCTGCGCCGCACCGCCACCGGCGGCTTCACGGTGGCGCAGTGCATCACGCTGGAGGCGCTGGAGGGCATGGACGACGCCGCGCGCCTGCGCCCCCTGCTGCCCGTGCAAACCTTGCTGCACGGTTTTGAAACCATCACACTCGGCAGCGAAGATGCCGGGCGCTTCCTCAGCGGCCAGCGCCGTCGGGGGGCGTGGGCGGACACGGATAGCGCCGCCGTCTTTGGCAGCCAGCCGCACGCACTGCTCGGCACCGCGCGCGTGAAAGCCGGGGAATTGATTGCCGAGCGCCTGCTCACGCCCATTGAAATCGGGCAGATATTGGAGCAGCAAATACGGTAGGTATACATTTGTCGCCGGCATAACAAGCCGGCGATGTAAGGTAAATATGATGGGTATATGTCTATTTCTGCTTCGCCTGAAACAGGCGGGCTGAGCAGAGCCAGCAAGGAAAGATTCGCACATGAACGGCACGCCAGAAACAACAAACCCGGGCGCCAAGCCCGCCCTTGAAACCATCTGCGCCGACATCACCACACTGGCGGTGGACGCCATCGTCAACGCCGCCAATGAAACCCTGCTGGGCGGCGGTGGGGTGGACGGCGCCATACACCGCGCCGCCGGGCCGCAGTTGCTGGCGGAGTGTCGGCAGCTTGGCGGCTGCCCGACGGGGCAGGCAAAAATCACGCGCGCCTACAACTTGCCGTGCCGCCACGTCATTCACACCGTCGGCCCCATCTGGCGCGGCGGTGCTGCGGGCGAGGCGGCGCTGCTGCACGCCTGCTACACCAACAGCCTGAATCTGGCCGCGCAGCACGGCGTGAAAACCATTGCCTTTCCCTGCATCAGCACAGGCGTGTACGGCTACCCGCTGCGCGAGGCGGCGGAAATCGCCGTGGCCGCCGTGCGCCAGCACCCGGCTGCTGCGGCAATGGAGCGCATCATTTTCTGCTGTTTCAGCGCGGCGGATGAAGCGGTTTACAAAACACTGATATAAACATTTTGCATTGAAGGTTTTTTCATGGCTTCCCAGATTCGCAATATCGCCATCATTGCCCACGTTGACCACGGCAAAACCACGATGGTGGACCAGTTGCTGCGCCAGTCCGGTGTCTTTGCCGACCACGAGAAAGTGGTGGACGTGGTGATGGACAGCAACGCCATTGAGCGCGAGCGCGGCATCACCATTTTGGCGAAAAACTGCGCTGTGTCGTGGAAAGGCACGCACATCAATATCGTGGACACGCCCGGCCACGCCGATTTTGGCGGCGAGGTGGAGCGGGCGCTTTCCATGGTGGACGGCGTGCTGCTGCTCATCGACGCGCAGGAAGGTCCCATGCCGCAAACGCGCTTTGTCACCAAAAAGGCGCTGGCGCTGGGGCTGAAACCCATCGTCGTCGTCAACAAGGTGGACAAACCCGGCGCCGACCCGGACAAAGTGATTAACGCCGCCTTTGACTTGTTTGACAAACTCGGCGCCAACGACGAACAGCTTGATTTTCCCGTGGTGTATGCCAGCGGCATCAACGGCTGGTCATCGCTGGAAGAGGGCGAGCCGGGCGAGCAATGGGGCGCCGACATGACGGCGCTGTTTGAAACCATCCTCAAATACGTGCCGCCGCATGAGGGCGACGCCAACGCGCCGCTGCAAATGCAGATTTCCGCGCTGGACTATTCCACCTTTGTCGGGCGCATCGGCGTGGGGCGCATCAACTCCGGCACGCTGCGCGCGGGCGCTGACGTGCTCATCATGGAAGGCGCCGACGGCAAGCAGACGCGCGGGCGCGTGCAGCAGCTTTTCACCTTTGAGGGGCTGGACCGCGTGCAGGTGCAGCAGGCGTATCCGGGCGACATCGTGCTCATCAACGGCATAGAGGCTGTGGGCATCGGCGTCACCGTCACCGACCCCGCCAACCCGCAGCCGCTGCCCATGCTCAAGATAGACGAGCCGACG
>JAFRYL010000048.1 GCA_017437605.1 Ottowia sp.
GCAGCGCCTGGTGCGCAAGCGAGGGCGATGCACCGCACGCCGCACAGCGGCTGCTTGCGCGCGCGCGCCGCGCCGGGGACAGCGCGCCCGTGGAGCTGCGCTCCACGCTGGATGCCGAGGTGCAGCGCCTCGCGCAAGCCACGCTGCGCCAGCACGTGCGCGAGCTGCAGGGGCGCAATGTGGAAGATGGCGCCGTGGTGGTGCTGGACAACGCCACGGGCGACGTGCTCGCCTGGGTCGGCTCCACGGGGCGCGAGTTGAGCCGCGCCGCCGAGGTAGACGGCGTGCTGGCACTGCGCCAGCCGGGCAGCACGCTCAAGCCCTTTCTCTACGCGCAGGCGATTGCCGAGCGGCGGCTCACCGCCGCCTCGCTCCTCAATGATTCGCCGCAGCAGCTGCAGACGGCCTCCGGCCTCTACATTCCGCAGAACTACGACCGCAGCTTCAAGGGCTGGGTGTCCGTGCGCACGGCGCTGGCCTCGTCGCTGAACGTGCCCGCCGTGCGTGCTCTCGTCATGGTTTCGCCCGAACCCTTCCGCCAGCAACTCAATGCGCTTGGATTGGGACTGCGCGAAGACGGCGGCTACTACGGCTACAGCCTGGCGCTCGGCAGCGCCGAGGTGCGGCTGCTCAACCTGACGAACGCCTACCGCGCGCTGGCCTTGGGCGGAGAGCTATGCGGCACGCGCCTGGCACTGGACGAAGAAGCCGCGCCCTGCACGCAGGCGCTTTCGCCGGCTGCCGCCTTCATCGTGGGCGACATCCTCGCCGACCGCAACGCGCGCGCCATGACTTTTGGCACCGATTCCGTGCTCGCCACGCGCTTCTGGACGGCGGTGAAAACCGGCACCAGCAAAGACATGCGCGACAACTGGGCGGTGGGCTGGTCGGCGCGCTACACCGTGGGCGTGTGGGTGGGCAACGCCAGCGGCGCGCCCATGTGGGACGTGAGCGGCACCAGCGGCGCCGCGCCCGTGTGGGCAGCCATCATGCGCGCACTGCACCGCAACCTGCCCTCGCGCCCCCCTGCCCCGCCAGCGGGCGTGGAACGCGCCGCCGTGCGCTTTGAGGGTGTGCAGGAGGCCGCGCGGCAGGAGTGGTTCCTGCCCGGCAGCGCGCAGCCCGTCTTTGCCATTGCCGCGCCCGCCGCAGGCGAAAGCGCCGCGCGCATCACCGCGCCGCAGAACGGCACCATCCTCGCGCTGGACCCCGACATTCCGCCCGCGCGCCAGCGCATGCCGCTGCGCGCCGAGGGCGGCGAACACTTGCGCTGGTTCATCGGTGAGCAGGAAGTCGGGCGCGGCACGCGCGCCGCCTGGCTGCCGCGCCCGGGGCGGCATGTGGTGCAACTGCGGGGCACCGACGGCAGCGTGCTCGACCAGCGCCGCATTGAAGTGCGCGGCACTTGGGCCACGCAACAGGCGCGGCGCGCCGCCAACAACGGGCGCTGACAATGCCCCCTGCTGCGAAATTGTGTGTATAGTCCCCTCTATTACCCATTTTCCGAAGCAGCAGCGCCCGCAGGAACGCTTGCACCAAGGCCAACACCATGACTTTTGAAGTTGAAAACAAAATCTCCGACAAGGACTTCGCAGACTGCTTTGACGCCGCCGTACGCCACCTGCAAACCATGCTGGGCAAATGTGCCGAAGACGCGCCCGACGGCAGCACCAAAGGCGTGCCGCACACCTGGATAAAAGACATGCCCACGGCGCCGCTGCTGGAACACATGTCCTTCATGCTCGGCAACCAGGCGTTTTTCGTGCGTCTGGAAGACGTGGAAAGTTTTGACCTGCCCCTGCTCTCTGACGAAAAGCGCAGCCCCGAATGGAGCGCCGCGCTGGGCAGCAGCCGTTTCCCCGGCACCGTGCAGGGGGTGATGCGTGTGGCCAGCGGCTACGAAGGGCGCGCCTGCATCATGCCCATGCGCCGCCAGAGCGGTGGCGATGGCGCGGCGAGCTGGCGCCCCGCGCTGCCTGGCTGGAGCCTGCTGGAGCTGCGCGGCCTCAAGCCCATTGACCCGCCCACGCTGGTGAACGACGAGCGCGTCAAGGCCACCGACTGGGAACTGCACGACGCCGCCGTGCGCGTCGTGCGCGACGCGCTGCGCGAAAACAGCAAGCGCATCATCTCGTGGACGAGCGACCCGGGCGTCATGCCCTCGGTGTGGTTTGAAGACAGCGCCGGCAAACCAAACTGGGTCATCGTGCGCGCCTGCCGTGCGCCGGAAAAGAACCTGCCCGCGCCCGATGCGGAACAGGCGAAAAAAATCAAGGCGCAAATGGGCGGCGCCGCTGGCTACTACGCCTGCGTGAGCTTCTCCGGCAAGGGTGAAGACGGCGTGGTCTATCGCGGCGAAGAAAACAAGCACGAATACTCCGGCCTTTCACCGCTTGGCGAATAAGCGCCTGATGAACGCAGGCTCATCACAGCCGCCCCGCATCACCGGCGGGGCGGCTCTTTTTTGCCCTCTTTGCGGCGAGCCAAACGGCTGCATCGCCGCTGCCGGCGCGCCCGCCGGCACGCCGTGCTGGTGTGCGAACGCCACCTTCACCCCCGAACTGCTCGCGCGCGTGCCGCCCGCGCTGCGGCGCAAGGCCTGCATCTGCGCGCGCTGTGCCGCTGACGCCGCCAAAGCAGCGGAAAACACGCATACTGCCAATTAATACATTGCATCGCCGGCTTATGTTGCCGGCGACCAATTGATACCAAATCAAAACAGGCGCTATTAACCCAAACACCTCCCCTCGCCCCCGCCGCCGCGCAGCGGCGGGGGCAAGGGGATGTGTTTGAGTCACGTCAACCGTGGTCCAACAGAGCCGGAAAAAGATGGGTATCAAATGGTCGCCAGCAAC
>JAFRYL010000008.1 GCA_017437605.1 Ottowia sp.
ACCAGAGGTTTTCATTGCGCCCGCCCGGGTGCCATACGCGCAACGGGCGCGATAAATCGCGCCCCCTACACATGCCCAAATTTACGGGCACAAGAACACGTCAACCGTGGTTTAACAGAGCCGAAAAACGACGGGTATCAAAAGGTCGCCGGCTTCATAAGCCGGCAACCAAACACATCTGCATCAAGTATGCAGTACACACACAACAAAAAGCCGCCCGAACGGGCGGCTTTTTTCATGGCGCAGCGCAGCGGCGCTCACGCCGCCTGCGGCGTCGTTTCGCCGAGCTTGTGAATCACCATCGGCGGGCGGTCGGGGAACTGCGCCACCAGCGCCAGCGTGCCCCCCATCGCCTCCACATAGCGGCGCAGCGTGGAAAGCAGCATATCGCTGCGGCTTTCCATGCGCGAAACGCTGTCCTGCCCCACGCCGAGGGCTTCCGCCACCTGCGTTTGCGTCCTTTGCACAGCCGAGCGCAGCTCCCGCAGGGTGCGCAGCTCCGCCGCACGTTCTTCAATGCGCTTTCTGCGCTCTTCCGGCAAGGAAGCCATGATTTCAGCGCGCGTCACAGTCATGATTCACTCCTCTGTCGCAACACATCAAGATATTGTCCGTATCGTGCATCGGCAGTGCGAATCAGCCGCGCATAAAAGCGCCGCTGATTCACCCCGCTTTTTGCACCTCCGACCAGCAAGATGGCCTGTCGCTGCGGGTCAAACGCAAACGCCACCCGCCACGAGAAGCGCAGCTCCTTCATGTTGGAGTAGCGCGAGCCGTTCAGCGTATCCGCCCACGGCCTGCCAAGCCCCGGCCCAAACCGCCTCAATGCCCTGGTCTGGGCAAGCAGTTCGTCCTGCAAAGCCTGATGCCAAGAGTCAAACTCCTGCGCGAACTCATCGTGGAAAAGCACTTGCCAAGTCATGCAGCAAGTATGGCGCTGAGCGCATATGCCGTCACGCCCATGCGCGCCCGCCGCACATGGGCGCGACCTACCATATACATGGAATCTCCATATACCACCGCCGGCTTATCTTGCCGGCGACCATTTGATACCCATCATTTTTGCCCGCCGGTGCAAAAAACCTGTGTGAAAAACTTGCGTGACGCATGGCACCCCGCTACACTCGCACTCGCGTCCCGCCAGCGGGCTGTATCAGCAGGCGGTTCTTTCCCAACCCCTCCAACCACCTCAAGGAGAATCTCGCATGAACAAGGCTTCGCATACTATACTGCCCCCCCCCGCGCGCACTCTAGGCGCTCTGCGCACTTCCTGAAACCCCTACCCATCGCCGCGCTTGCCGCCCTGCTCGCCGCGCCCGCAGCGTGGGCAAATGATGGCGGCACTACTTTCACCGACTATTTTGGCGACTCGGCCTATGGCGGCTTCGGCTCCGGCAACACCGTCATCTATGACGAAAACAGAACCGTTGGTGACGCCTACGGCGGCTATTCCGACAAAGATTCAACCGACCCCAAGATACTCGACAAGACTGGCAAGGCGAACGGCAACACCCTGACCGTCACTGGCACGGTGGACTGGGCCTTCGGGGGCACTGCCAAAGATACCGGCGGCAACGCGGAGGCCAATGGCAACACGCTGACCGTCAAGGGCACTGTGACCTACCGCGCCTACGGCGGATACAGCTATGAGGGGTCAGCCACGGGCAACTTTGTGTTCATTGATGGCGGCACAGCGGTCGGTGCGACAGGCGGTTACACCCATGGCGGCGATGCCACGGGCAACACCGTCACCCTCATCAGCGGCCAAGTCACGGACTCCGTGTTGGGCGGCAGCTGCGCCGGGAGCGGGTGCAACAGGGTGAGCAACATCCTCGCCGTGCAGGGCAAAGAATTTCCGGTGGGCCAATACGTTGAAAACTTTGACACCCTCAACTTCACCCTGCCCGCTGACATCAAGCATAACGACACCATGCTTTCCGTCGGCACGTACGCAACCTTCGGCGAGGCAC
>JAFRYL010000049.1 GCA_017437605.1 Ottowia sp.
ACCTGCCGCACGCGGGCGGTGCGCTGGCGGGCGGGGGCACGCATTTTGCGGTGCGCGTAAACTCGCCGCTTTTCGCGGGCAAATCGCGCCTGGCGTGCCACCGCATGGTGTATCAGGCGCTGGGCGATTTTCTTGCGCGTGAAGGCGTGCACGCGCTGGCCATTGAAACCGGGCGTGGATAATGCGCCGCTGATTTTTTCTCCGCGCCGCGCGCTGCGCGCGGCATTCTTTTTTTTCTTTCACACCCAAACCTATGAAAAAACACATTCTCACTGCTGCTGTTGCCGCTGCGCTGGTGCTGCCGGCATTTGCCCAGAACGTTGCTGTGGTCAATGGCCAGCCCGTGCCCAAGGCGCGGCTGGAGGCGCTGGAGGCGCACATCAAGGAGCAGGCCGAGCGCATGGGGCACCCCGCGCCTAGGCTGGACGCCGAAAAGCTACGCGAGGAAGCCATCGTGCGCGAAATCTACATGCAGGAAGCCAAGCGCAAGGGGCTGGAAGGCTCCGAGCAGGTGCGCCGGCAGCTTGAAGTGATGCGCGAGCAGGTGCTCATCGTCGCGCTGTTTGATGACTACAAGAAAAACAATCCGGTGACCGACAAGGAAGCGAAAGCCGAATATGACCGCCTGGTGGAAAAGGAAAAACCCGAGGCGGGCGCCAAGGAATACAAGGCCAGCCACATTCTGGTGGAAAAGGAAGATGAGGCCAAGGACATCATCGCCAAACTGAAAAAGGGCGGCAAATTCGATGAAATTGCCAAAAAGCAGTCCAAGGACCCGGGGTCGGGCGCGCGCGGCGGCGACCTGGGCTGGGCCAGCCCCAAGTCGTACGTGCCGGAGTTTTCCGACGCCATGCAAAAGCTCAAAAAGGGCGGCTTGACGGACGCGCCTGTGAAGAGCCAGTTCGGCTGGCACATCATCCGCCTGGACGATGTGCGCGATGCCAAGGCGCCCCAGTTGCCGCCCTTTGACAAGGTCAAGCCGCAAATCGTGCGCCACCTGGAGGAGCAAAAGCTGCTGGCGTGGCAGCAGGAGCTGCGCAAGAACGCCAAGGTTGAATAACTGGATACGCCGCGCCACAGTCAGGCGCACCGGGGCAGCCGCAGGCTGCCCTTTTCTTTTGCATGGGCGCCTGCGCGCTTTTACACTCGCAGTCTTCGGGCGCTGCGCGCTACACCGCAGCGCCGATGCGCTCGCATGTCAGGAGCGCAAGGCCTGAATAATGCAAAGGCTTTGCCGTATTTTTTACACTTGAACACATGAACAACAACACCAATCCCCAACCCCTGCGCGCAGGGCTGCTTGGTATCGGCACCGTGGGCGGCGGCACCTTTGAAGTGCTGCGCCGCAATCAGGAAGAAATCGCCAGCCGCGCCGGGCGCGCCATCAACATCACGATGGTGGCCGACCTGGACGAGTCGCGCGCGCGCCGCATCGCCGGCCCCAGCGTGAACGTGACCACCGACGCGCGGCAGGTGATTGCCAATCCCGATATTGATGTGGTCATCGAGCTGATTGGCGGCTACGGCGTGGCGCGCGAGCTGGTGCTGGCGGCCATTGAAGCGGGCAAGCACGTCGTCACGGCGAACAAGGCGCTGCTGGCGGTGCATGGCTCGGAGATTTTTGAGGCGGCGCAGCGCAAGGGCGTCATCGTCGCGTTTGAGGCGGCGGTGGCCGGCGGTATTCCCATCATCAAGGCGCTGCGCGAGGGGCTGACCGCCAACCGCATTCAGTGGCTCGCGGGCATCATCAACGGCACCACCAACTTCATCCTCAGCGAAATGCGCGACAAGGGTTTGAGCTTTGGCGATGTGCTGAAAGAAGCGCAGCGCCAAGGCTACGCTGAAGCCGACCCCACCTTTGACATTGAGGGCGTGGACGCCGCGCACAAGGCCACGCTGATGAGCGCCATTGCCTTCGGCGTGCCGGTGCAGTTTGAGCGCGCCTATGTGGAAGGCATCACGCGGCTGGCCGCCGCCGACATCCGCTACGCCGAGCAGCTCGGCTACCGCATCAAGCTGCTGGGCATTGCCAAGCGTCGCGAAGAGGGCATTGAGCTGCGTGTGCATCCCACGCTGGTGCCCGCGCGCCGTCTCATTGCCAACGTGGAAGGCGCCATGAACGCCGTCATGGTGCATGGCGACGCCGTGGGTACCACGCTGTATTACGGCAAGGGCGCGGGCAGCGAGCCGACCGCCAGCGCCGTCATCGCCGACCTCGTGGACGTGGCGCGCCTTGACAGCAGCGAAACGCACCACCGCGTGCCGCATCTGGCGTTCCAGCCCGGCGCGCTGCGCAAGGAGGTGCAGGTGCTGCCGATGGAGCAGACGCGCACCAGCTACTACCTGCGGCTGCGCGTCAAGGACGAGGCCGGCGTGCTCGCGCAAGTCACGCAAATCCTTGCGGACGCCAGCATCAGCATCAACGCCGTGCTCCAGCGCGAAGCGGGCGCTGTGGGCGGCGAAGGCAGCCAGCACACCGACCTCATCATCCTCACGCACGAAGCGCAGGAAGGCGCCATGAACGGTGCCACGCAGCGCCTGCAAGGGCTGCCCGCCGTGCTCGCGCCCATCGTGCGCATCCGCAAGGAAGAACTGGCCTGAGGGCGCACGCAGCAGCATTTTTCCGGCAATTCGCAAGGCGCAAGAATCATGGATACAGCACGCCAAGCCGTTCAGGACGGATATTCGGAATACTATGGCCGACTGTGCGTCGGCCAGATTTGCCCGGATTTGGACATTGCCTGGCGCGCCCGGCTGGAAAAAATCTTTTCCGCAATGCCCGCGCCCTGGTGCGAAAGCATTTATCAGGAGCTGCTTGCGCCCATCGGCGTGCTCTGGTCACGCAAGGACAACACCTTCGGCCGCCGGGCCGGCGACATCGGCCTGAAAGCCTTTGTTGAATCAGAATGCCCCACGCAACTCCAGGCGCTTGCCGCAAAATGCCTGGCCAGCGTGCACGCCATTGAGCAGACAAACTCCACCATTGACATCGCCGTGCAACTGGAAGGCACCCTGGACGGATTTCAAGACGGCGTGCAGACTGCAGATGCGGAAACGCTGCCCGCGCGCCGCGCACTGATGGACAAATACATCCGCACCGCCGGCAGCATCATCAAAAAGAAAAAAGACCTGCAGGCGCCCCCAAGCCAGCGCGGTCTGGACGCGGACGTGGCGCGCACCTTCATCAACGAAGTCTTTTTGAAGCAAAAGCTCCTTGGCCCGCGCTTTTTCGTGCTGCGCCGCCGCCAGCTTGAGCGCGCTGACCAGCCCTTTTTCCGCGATTTTCTCAGCCAGCAGCAAAGCGTGCGCCGGCTGGAAATCGTCTACACCTCACGCTACATTTTTGTGCTTGCTGCGCCTGCCGACGTGCGGGATAACACATTTTCAGCGCGGCGGTTTCTCTCCGAGGAAATGGTCGGCGCGCAAATGCCGGCGGGCAGCGCCTCGTACAGCTGCAGCTTCATACGCGACAACCGCATTGACGACATCAAGCGCGTCGCCGTATTCAAGGAGCAGATTGAAAACACCATCAGCCTGTCCAGCCAGGTCAGCCAGAGCGTGCGCGACACACTCGAGCGCATGGAAGAACACTACGACCTGCGCATGCGCCCCATCCTTTTTTCCTCGCTCGTGGTTCCCAGTGTGCCGCTCAAAAACGTCATCGCGCAGCGCCTTGGGCAATACAAAAGCATGCTGGAAACCGGCATATTGCAGCCGCTGAAAAAATGCCTGCTGCAAGAGTGCGCGCATCCCCTTGATTTCAGTTACCTGTTCACCGGCGTGCGGCAGGTGCTGGCTGAAATCATCACCGACTTTGCCAGCTTCCAGTCACAGTCCCTGGTGCTTGGCGACACCGGCGCCGAGCGTATGCAGGCGCGCTTGCAGGCCTACGCGCAGCTTCTGCTCAAGCGGCGCGAGCGCATTTTCAGCAGCGAGGCTGTGCAAAACTGGCAGGAACACAGCGACGCCGCCGCCGGCCCGCGCAAGGGACTGCGCGACATCATCAAGAAATACGGCAAACAAAGCCTGAAACTCCGAAAGCAGGCAGAGCACGATGAGCAGGAGCAGGCAAAAGAAAGCGATTCCTTCTTTGGCCGCCTGCTTGGGCGCGGCAAGACGGAAGATGAAGACGGCGCCCTGAGCGAAGCGCAACTGGAAATGAAAAAAATCCGCCGCGCTGCGCACCTGGAAATCATCAACCTTTTCACCAAATGGCGCGACGAAACCCTCCAGCTTGACCACGAACCCATGCGCTTCATGAAGCGCCAGCGCTGCTACGCCGTGTGCGCCGGCAGCAACGGGCTGGACAAACTGCCCGTGCTGGCGGTGTTCCCGGAAAATTACAATGATTTTGACCCCGGCAACTACCTGAAAATGTTTATGGACAAGCGCCGCAGTGCGCGCGACAGCGAGCCAAGCGCACAGTCTGCCTTTGCCGTCACTGCGGTCAGCGAGCCTTGATGTGGCGCGCTGGCGCCCTTTTTTCTGTTTTCTGAATCATGCTTTATATCTCCACACGCGGCGGCGGCGAAGCGCGCCTTTTTTGTGACATTTTGCTGGAAGGGCTGGCGCCCGACGGCGGGCTGTATTTGCCAGAGCATTATCCGCAGCTTGACGCTGCGGCGCTGCAAAAGCTGCGCGCCGTGTGGCAACAAAAAGGCTATGCGGCGCTGGCTGCAGAAATCCTGAAGCTCTACATTGACGATATTCCGGCAGATGACATTGTGCGGCTTTGCGCCGATGCCTACACGGAGCAGATTTTTGGCACGCCTGAAATCACGCCACTGAAAAAGCTGGATGAAGGTTTTTATATTCAGGGGCTGTCCGGCGGGCCGACGTTGGCGTTCAAGGACATGGCGATGCAGCTCCTTGGCCGCCTGTTTGAATACGAGCTGGGGCGGCGCGGCGCCACGCTCAACATCGTGGGCGCGACGAGCGGCGACACGGGCAGCTCCGCCGAATATGCCATGCGCGGGCGCAAGGGCGTTCGCGTGTTCATGCTCAGCCCGCACGGGCGCATGAGCGCCTTCCAGCGCGCGCAGATGTTCAGCCTGCAGGACGAAAATATCTTCAATATCGCCGTGGAAGGCGTGTTTGACGACTGTCAGGACATGGTGAAAGCCGTCAGCGGCGATGTGGACTTCCAACGCCGCTGGCATATTGGCGCGGTGAACAGCATCAACTGGGCGCGGCTGCTGGCGCA
>JAFRYL010000050.1 GCA_017437605.1 Ottowia sp.
CCACTCTCACGTTTTTGAGGCAAGGCATGAGCAAACGCTATTCACGCATCACCGGCACCGGCAGCTACCTGCCAGCGCGGCGCGTCAGCAATGAGGAACTGGCCGCCGAGCTGGCGCAACGCGGCATAGAAACCTCGGACGAATGGATTACCGAGCGCACCGGCATCCGCGCGCGCCACATCGCCGCCGAAGGTGAACTGGCCAGCGACATGGCCGCACACGCCGCACGCGCCGCGATGCAGGCCGCTGGCTGCGCGCCGGGGGACATTGATTTGCTCATCGTCGCCACGTCCACGCCCGACATGGTGTTCCCCTCCACCGCCACCATCGTGCAGCGCAAGCTCGGCATCGCTGGCTGCCCCGCGTTTGACGTGCAGGCGGTGTGCTGCGGCTTCATCTATGCCATCAGCGTGGCGGACGCCATGCTTGCCGCCGGCAGCGCGCGGCGCGCGCTCGTCATCGGCTCGGAAGTGTTCAGCCGTATCCTGAACTGGGACGACCGGGGCAGCTGCGTGCTTTTTGGCGACGGCGCCGGCGCCGTGGTGCTGGAAGCGGGTGAGGCGCCCGGCATTCTCGCGTGCGAGCTGCACGCCGATGGACGCTATACCGACATTCTCTGCGTGCCCGGGCATGTGAACCGAGGGCACATCATGGGCGAGCCGCTGCTGCGCATGGACGGGCAGGCGGTGTTCAAGCTCGCCGTGCAGGTGCTCGACAAAGCCGCCCGCGCCGTGCTGGACAAGGCGGGGCTGACCGAGGGCGACATTGACTGGCTCATCCCGCACCAAGCCAACCTGCGCATCATGCAGAGCACCGCGCGCCGCCTGCACCTGCCAATGGAAAAAGTCATCATCACCGTGCACGAGCACGGCAACACCTCGGCCGCTTCCGTGCCGCTGGCGCTGGACAGCGGCATACGCAGCGGGCAAATCAAGCCGGGGCAGCGCCTGCTGCTGGAAGGCGTGGGCGGCGGTTTCACTTGGGGCGCCGTGCTTCTCACCTTGTAGCATGTCGCTGGCTTGTTGAGCCGGTAATTCCCATGTTTTATCTATAACTTTTTACGGACATTGACACCATGAGCGCCTTTGCATTTGTCTTTCCCGGACAGGGTTCGCAATCCGTCGGCATGCTCGACGCCTGGGGCGACAACGCAGCCGTGGCTGAAACGCTGGCCGAAGCGTCCGAGGCGCTGCACGAGGATGTGACGCGCCTGATTCATGAGGGGCCGAAAGAGGCGCTGGCGCTCACCACCAACACCCAGCCCGTGATGCTGGCTGCTGGCGTCGCCTGCTGGCGCGCGTGGAAAGCGGCGGGCGGCGCGCAACCTGTGGCTGTGGCGGGACATTCGCTGGGCGAATACACGGCGCTCGTGGCCGCTGGCGCGCTCACGCTGGCGCAAGCCATGCCGCTGGTGCGCCTGCGCGCCGCCGCCATGCAGGAAGCTGTGCCCGTAGGCGCAGGCGCGATGGCCGCCGTCCTCGGGCTGGACGCAGAGCGCGTGCGCACCGTGTGCGCCGAAGTGGAAACGGCACCAGGTGAAGTGGTGGAAGCCGTGAACTTCAACGACCCGCTGCAAACCGTCATCGCTGGCACCAAGGACGCTGTGGACCGCGCCTGCACCGCGCTCAAGGCCGCTGGCGCGCGCCGCGCACTGCCGCTGCCCGTCTCGGCGCCCTTCCACTCCAGCCTGATGCAGCCGGCAGCGGAAAAACTGAAAGCGGCGCTGGCCGATGTCACGCTTGCCGCACCGCAGATTCCCGTGGTCAACAACGTGGACGTGGCCGTGGAAACGGAGCCAGAGCGCATCCGCGACGCGCTTTACCGTCAGGCGTGCAACCCCGTGCGCTGGGTGGAGTGCATCCAGAAAATCCGCGCCATGGGCGCGCAAGCCATCATTGAGTGCGGCCCGGGCAAGGCGCTGCTCGGCATGACGCGCCGCATTGACCCGCAGGCAGGCGCCGCCGCCATCTTTGACCCGGCAACGCTCGCCGAAGCGCAAGCCCTGACCGCCTGAACCACGAGGAGCACAACCCATGAGCGAAACCATCACCATGAACGGCCAGACGGCGCTTGTGACCGGCGCCACGCGCGGCATCGGCGCCGCCATCGCACTGGCGCTTGCCGCGCGCGGCATGAAAGTCACCGGCACCGCCACCAGCGCCGCTGGCGCGGAAAAAATCAGCGCCGCACTCGCCGCCTTTGAAGGCTGCCGGGGCGTGGTGCTGGACGTGTGCGACGCCGCCGCCAGCGAAGCGCTGATGGCGGGCATCGTCAAGGAAAACGGCGCGCTGCATGTGCTCGTCAACAACGCTGGCATCACGCGCGACAACCTCGCCATGCGCATGAAAGACGAGGAGTGGGACGCCGTGCTGGACACCAACCTCAAGGCCGCATGGCGCCTTGCGCGCGCTGCCATCCGCCCCATGATGAAGCAACGCTACGGGCGCATCATCAGCATCAGCAGCGTTGTGGGCGCCTCCGGCAACCCCGGGCAGGCCAACTACGCCGCTGCCAAGGCGGGGCTTGCGGGCATGAGCCGTGCGCTGGCGCGCGAAGTGGGCAGCCGTGGCATCACCGTCAACTGCGTCGCCCCCGGCTTCATCGACACCGACATGACCGCCGCCCTGCCCGAAGCGCAGCGCCAGGCGCTGGCCGCACAAATCCCGCTGGGCTGCCTCGGCAAGCCTGAAGACATCGCCGCTGCCGTGGCCTACCTCGCCAGCCCCGAAGCTGGCTATGTGACCGGCGTGCAACTGCACGTCAACGGCGG
This sequence comes from Ottowia sp., assembly GCA_017437605.1. Taxonomy (GTDB): domain Bacteria; phylum Pseudomonadota; class Gammaproteobacteria; order Burkholderiales; family Burkholderiaceae_C; genus Ottowia. Next base: position 2,771 of record JAFRYL010000050.1, read on the forward strand.
CATGTACATGGCGTAAACACCCCGATTTCCACCCATTCGCTGTGGCTTTGCGACAAAGCCGCATAGAATGCCCTCCTTTCCAAACCTCCCAAAGAGCAAACCCATGAGCGATATAGAAGCACGTGTCAAGAAAATCATTGCCGAACAACTCGGCGTGGACGAAGCGCAGGTGACCAACGAGAAGGCCTTTGTGGCCGACCTTGGCGCCGACTCTCTCGACACAGTGGAACTGGTCATGGCGCTGGAAGATGAATTCGGCATCGAAATCCCCGATGAAGACGCCGAAAAAATCACCACCGTGCAGGCCGCCATCGACTACGCGCACAAGAAACAAGCCTGATTCACCCTTGCCAACCAGCCCAGCCGTGCGCCGCACGGCTGGGCGTAGCTACTGGAGCACATAGCGATGAGCAGCAACCGGCGCCGCGTCGTCGTCACGGGTCTGGGGTGCGTCAGCCCCTTGGGCAACAGCGTGCCTGAAAGCTGGGCCAATGTGCTGGCCGGGCGCTCGGGCATCGGCCTCATCACGCACTTTGACGCCAGCGCCTTCGCCTGCCGCATTGCCGGCGAGGTGAAGGATCTGGACATCTCGCCGTGCCTCTCAACCAAGGAAGCGCGCACGATGGACACCTTCGTGCATTACGCCCTGGTTGCCGCGCACGAGGCCGTGCAGGACGCCGGCCTGCCCACAGGCGAGGATCTCGGCGAAGAAGCCTCCGGGCGCATCGGCTGCGTCATCGGCTCGGGCATCGGCGGGCTGCCGATGATTGAAAACACGCACGCTGCCTGGGCAGAGCGTGGCCCACGCAGCATCTCCCCATTTTTCGTGCCCGCCTCCATCATCAACATGGTGGCCGGGCATGTTTCCATGAAATTCGGCTTCCGCGGCCCCAACATGGCGATTGTCACGGCGTGCTCCACCGGGCTGCACTGCGTCGGCGAGGCAGGCCGCATCATTGAATACGGTGACGCCGACGTGATGATTGCCGGCGGTACGGAAGCCACCGTGTGCCCGCTGGGTATCGGCGGCTTTGCCTCCATGCACGCCCTGTCCACGCGCAACGACGACCCGCAGACCGCCTCGCGCCCCTGGGACAAGGACCGCGACGGCTTTGTGCTGGGTGAAGGCGCGGGCATCGTCGTGCTGGAAGAGTACGAACACGCCCGCAAACGCGGCGCGCGCATCTACGCCGAGCTGGCCGGCTTTGGCATGAGTGCCGACGCCGGCCACATGACCGCGCCCAACATGGACGGCCCGCGCCGCGCCATGCAGTCCGCGCTACGCAACGCTGGCATCAACGCCGAGCAAATCGGCTACGTGAACGCACACGGCACCTCCACGCCGCTGGGCGACATCAACGAAACCAAGGCCATCAAGGCCGCCTTCGGTGAGCACGCGCGCAATGTGGTCATCAGCTCCACCAAGTCCATGACCGGGCACCTGCTGGGCGGCGCTGGCGGGCTGGAAAGCGTGTTCACCATTCTCGCGCTGCACGAGCAGAAAGTGCCGCCCACCATCAACCTGACCACGCCCGACCCTGAGTGCGACCTGGACTACTGCGCCAACACTGCCCGCGACCTGAAGTTTGACTACGCCATGAAGAACAACTACGGCTTCGGCGGCACCAACGGCGCACTGGTGTTCAAGCGCGTCTAGTGCGTCTGGGCGCACGCAACCCGGCCCACACCCATGCTTGGCGCCGCGCCCGCCGTCCGCTATCCCGCAGTGCGCTCGCGCCGCCTGGCGCGCGAGCTCCTTGTTCTGGCTGCAGTGCAATTGCTGGCGCTGTTGCTCTTTGCCGTCTTGAGCCATTCCCCCTCCCCCGCCGCCATCGCCGCGCAGAGTCTTGCCGCCGCCGCTGTCTGCACCCTGCTGCTGCACTTCTGGCGCGCGCGGCAGCAGCCGCGCGAGCTGCACTGGGACGGGCAACTCTGGCGTGTGCAAACAGCGCCGGGCAGTCAGGACAGCGTGGAACTTGAAGCGCTCGCCGTCGCGCTGGACGCCCAACGCTGCCTTCTGCTGTGCTGCCGCGCACGGAGAAGCTGGCGCACCCTCTGGCTCTGGCTGGACGCCGATGCCGCGCCAGAGCACTGGCACGCGCTGCGTTGTGCCTTGTATTTCTGTCTGGACAACCCGGGCGCCGCGCGACGCCTTGAGGAAGCAATTCCATGACCGAGCGTGCCGACACCCCCTCTTCCGGCGACAGCGACGCGCAGCTTGTGGCGCGCGCCGTGGCGGGCGAACAGCGCGCCTACGAGCTGCTGGTCATCAAATACCAGCGCCGCATCACGCGGCTGGCGGCACACATGGTGCGCGACAGCGAACTGGCGCAAGACATCGCGCAGGAAACCTTCATTCGCGCCTGGCGCGCTCTGCACCAGTTCCGGGGCGAGGCGCAGTTTTCCACCTGGCTGCACCGCATCGCCGTCAACACGGCCAAACGCGCGCTGATGAACCGCGCCCGCTCGCCCGTGCTCACAGAAGCGGCGCTGCAGGCCGGACGCGAAGACGATGAAACTTCTCCCATTGAGCGTGAATCCATCTGCGAAACCACGCCTGAATCAGAGCTTGCCGCGCGCGAAATTGCCGCTGCCGTGCAAGACGCGGTGCAGGCGCTGCCCGAAGATTTGCGCCGCGCCATCACGCTGCGCGAAATCGAGGGTTTGAGTTACGAGGACATTGCACAAACCATGAACTGCCCCATCGGAACCGTGCGCTCGCGGATTTTCCGCGCGCGTGAAGCCATCTCGGCGCGCATCCGCCCCATGCTCAACCAGCAGACGGGCAAGCGTTGGTAAAGAAGGGCGGGAGAACAACCATGAACGAGCACATGCCACTGGACGCACAGCAGCGCGAACGCCTCTCGGCTCTGATGGACGGGCAGGCAGAAGACGCCCCAGCGTGGGACGACATGGACGATGCCCAGATGCGCGAGTGCTGGCACCTCTACCACGTTGTCGGCGACGTGTTGCGCTCGCCGGAACTCGCGCACTGCACTGATGACGCCGCCTTCCTTGCACGCCTGCGCGAACGTATACACCAAGATGAGCCGACGCATCGCCGCGATGTTACGCCGGAGATGGCATATAGACCCAATGCTTCGCGCGAGCCGGCCAACGACAGCGTGTTCCGCTGGAAGATGCTGGCTGCCGCTGCTTCACTGGCTGCCGTGGCGCTGGTTGCCTGGAATGTGGCAATGCCGCCGGCAACAACCGGCGCGCAAATGGCGCAGAGCGCACCGCAGCCACAGACCACGGCGCCCGTGCTGGCCGCCGTCAGCCCCGCTGCCAGCAGTGAAGGCACCGCTTTTGCCTTGGAAAACAGCGAACACGGCGTGATGCTGCGCGACCCGTATCTGGATGAGCTGCTGGCCGCGCACCAGCAGGCAGCAGGCGCCTCCGGGATAACCGCCACAGGCTTCCTGCGCAACGCCACGTTTGCAGGGGGCGGACGGTGAGCACCTCTCCCTTCCCTCTGCATGGCCTGCGGGCACTGGTGCTGGCGTGCTGCGCCGCTGCCACCTTGGGCGCTGGCGCACAGGAAGCAGCGCAGCCACACGGCGCTGAACAGTGGCTGCAACGCCTGCGCCAGATGCCGGCGCCGCCGTCATACGTCGGCACCTTTGTCATCTCGGGCGCAGCCGGCGACATTTCCAGCGCGCGCATCTGGCATGTGCGCGAGGGCGAGCAACGTATTGAGCGCGTTGAGGCGCTCACGGGCGCGCCGCGTCTGACGTACCGCCACGGGCAGTCGGTGACCGTCTTTTTTCCGCACAAGCGGCTGGTAATCATGCAGGAGCATGAAGCGCAGCCTTCCTTCCCAGAGCGCCTGCGCTCGGGCGATGGATTTGCGCTGAACACCTACTACGAAGCTCAGCCGGAAGCCTCTGAACGCATCGCCGGCCTTGACGCCGATGTGCTGCTGCTGCGCCCGCGCGATGCCTGGCGCTTCGGCTACCGCATCTGGAGCGAGCAGAAGACCGGCCTGATTGTGAAAACGCAGACGCTGAACGAGCGCGGCGAGGTGCTTGAACAAGGCAGCTTTTCCGAACTGCAATGGCTCGCGCCCGCGCCGCTGGCCGATGTGCTGGCGGCGATGCAGGGCACGCAGGGCTGGCGCGTCGTGCGCCCCGAACGCGAACCCGTTGACGCGCAGGCCGAAGGCTGGCGCCTGCGCCAGAACGTGCCGGGCTTTCAACCCTTGAACTTTTACCGCCGCCCACGCTCAGATTCGGCTGCGAGAGCACAGTGGATTTTTTCCGACGGGCTATCCACGGTGTCGCTGTTCATGGAGCCGGCAAGCGCGCAGCCGCACGCTGCCCGTGGCTTTCCCAGCCACGGCGCCACGCACGCGCTCACGGCATACATCAGCGATGCTGCCGGGCGCGTCTGGCGCGTAACCGCTGTCGGCGAAGCGCCGCCGCGCACGCTGGAAGCATTGACGCAGAGCCTGGAACGAGTGCGTCAATAATCATCAACAAAACAGGCATATCGCCGTGGTAAAAAGCGGTATATATGCTCTCTTTTTCAAACTTTTTTTGACCGGGAACACTCATGGCACACACACACATTTCCACGCTGTTCGGCGCGCTGGCGCTGGCCGCCAGTCTGAGCATCACGCCGGCTGCCGCACAAACCGACGCCGCTGCCGCTGCACCCGCCGCGCCCGCGCATGTGGCGGTGCGCGGCCTGCCGGATTTCACCCCGCTCATTGAGCAGGTGGGGCCGGCGGTGGTCAACATCCGCACCAGCGCGCGCGTGCGCTCCGGCGCCACGCTGCACTTCGGCCCCATGGACGAAGACATGCAGGAGCTGTTCCGGCGCTTTTTCGGCATGCCCTTCCCCGGGCTGCCGGACAACGACGACGGCGATTCGCCCATGGAACGCGCCGTGCCGCGCGGCGTCGGCTCGGGTTTCATCATTTCGGCGGACGGTTATGTGATGACCAACGCCCACGTCGTCGAGGACGCCGACGAGGTGCTCGTCACCCTGCCCGACCAGCGCGAGTTCAAGGCCGAAGTCATAGGCTCGGACAAGCGCACCGATGTCGCCGTGCTCAAAGTGAATGCCAGCAGCCTGCCCACCGTGCGCGTCGGCAATGTAGAGAAGTTGCGCGTGGGGGAATGGGTGCTGGCCATCGGCTCGCCGTTTGGTCTGGAAAACACGGTGACGGCGGGCATCGTCAGCGCCAAGCAGCGCGACACGGGCAACTACCTGCCCTTCATCCAGACCGACGTGGCGGTGAACCCGGGCAACTCCGGCGGCCCGCTCATCAACATGCGCGGCGAAGTGGTGGGCATCAACAACCAGATTTATTCGCGCTCGGGCGGCTTCATGGGCATTTCGTTTGCCATCCCCATTGACGAGGCCATGCGCGTGAGCGAGCAGCTGCGCACCTCGGGGCACGTCTCGCGCGGGCTGATTGGCGTGCAGGTGGCCGATGTCACGCGCGAAGTGGCTGAATCCATCGGCCTGGGCAAGGCGCGCGGCGCGCTGGTGCGCGGCGTGCAAAGCGGCTCACCGGCGGAAAAAGCTGGCATTGAGGCGGGCGACATCATCACCCGCTTTGACGGCCACGACATCAGCCGCATGAGCGACCTGCCGCGTCTGGTGGGCAACACCAAGCCGGGCACACAGTCGCGCGTCACCGTGTTCCGCCGTGGACAGACGCTGGAAAAAACCGTCACCATCGCCGAGATGGAAGCGGACAAGACCAAACCGCGCCGCAGCGCCAGCAAACCCAAGGCAGAAGGCGCAGGGCAAGCACTGGGGCTGACCGTGGCCGAGTTGAGCGAGGCGCAAAAGAGCGAGCGCAAACTCAAACACGGCGTCATCGTGCAGGCAAGCACGGGCGCGGGCGCACGCGCAGGCTTGCGCGAAGGCGACGTCATCCTCTCCGTGGGCAACACGGAAATCCACAATGTGCGCGACTTTGAAAACGCCGCCCGCGCTGCGGGCGACAAGGCGCTCAACATGCTGGTGCAACGCGACGATTTGGTGCAATTCGTGCTGGTACACCCGCAGCCCTGAGCGCAGCGCAGATAGAATCGCCTGTTCGCCTCCAGGCACTGCGGGCTACAAGGCGCGCCACCCTTCGCCGGATGGCGCGCTTTTTTCCGCGCCGCCGCTGCGCCCTCCCATCTGATGAAGCACATCCGCAACTTTTCCATCATCGCGCACATCGACCACGGCAAATCCACCCTGGCCGACCGCCTGATTGCGCGCTGCGGCGGGCTGTCCGAGCGCGAAATGAGCGCGCAGGAGCTCGCCTCCATGGACATTGAAAAAGAGCGCGGCATC
>JAFRYL010000051.1 GCA_017437605.1 Ottowia sp.
CCGTTTCCTGCAGCAGCCGCCCCAAATCGGGGCCGACCTGCACGCCCTCGCCGCCCTGCACTTGCGGCAGGCGGGCGATGGCGTCCTGCGCGGCGCGCAGCAGCGGCGCGGTGTGCACGCCCGCGCGCTGCAAAAGCGGCGCCGGGCCGCCCTCCTGCTCCAGCATGGCGGCGAGCAGGTGCTCCGGCTGAATGTAGGCGGCGTCGTGCGCCAGCGCCAGCGACTGCGCGTCGCCGAGCGCGTCCTGGAACTTGGTGGTGAGTTTGTCGTGTCGCATGGTGAATCTTGTTTTCAAAAGGGTTTGAACTGAGCGCGCATGTGGGGCTGGGCGCGGCAATGTCAATGGGGGTGTTTGTTGCCATGCACATGTTGGAAAGCGATAGGTATCGCTTCATCGCCGGCTTGATACGCCGGCAAACAATACATAATCTGATGGGTATATGCCTCACACCCAGTCCAGCCACTGCCCGCAGTCCAGCGCGGCGGCGTCAAGCGGCGCGGCGCTGGCGGGGGCGTGGGTGGCGAGGTGGTGTTGCGCGCTCCAGAGAGCGTGCAGCCAGTCGCCCTCAAGAAGCTGCGCGGCGCATTCTTGCTGCACGGCGGGCGCAAGCTGCGGCCAGACGGCGCGCAGGGCGGCAGCGGCGTGCTGGGCGTGGTCAATTTCGGCAAGGCGCGCGATGAAGCCCGCTGCGCGCAGCGCTTCCATGCAGGCGCGTGCGGCGGCGAGGTGTTCGCAGTTGATGCGCGGCCTGCCGCCGCCAATTGCCGTGTGCAGGGCGGCTTGCGCTTCTTCCGCCGAAAGTTGCGCGTGCTGCTGCATGGCGCAGATGGCGGCGCTTTTGTCGCGCACGCGGCGCAGGCGGAAGATTTCAATGGCTCGCACGGGATGCTCGGTTCAAAAAATGCGCCCGCTGCGCGGGCAACATACCCCCTCACCCTACCCTCTCCCCCTCTGTGGCGCTACGCGCCACAGGGGGCGAGGGGAAATCATTAGAGCACGACGGGTTCCGGCTCCAGCCGGATACCGAATCGCTCATACACGCTGGTCTGGATGGCCTTGGCAAGCGTCATAACTTCGCCGCCGCTGGCGCCGCCGTGGTTGACGAGCACGAGCGCCTGCCGCTCATACACGCCCGCGCGCCCCATGCGCTTGCCGCGCCAGCCGCAGGCGTCAATCAGCCAGCCGGCGGCGAGTTTGTAGCTGCCGTCGGGCATGGGGTAGTGCACGACTTGCGGCTCGCGCCCGATGATGTCGCGGCACTGTTCGGGCGTGACGCTGGGGTTTTTGAAGAAGCTGCCCGCGTTGCCAAGCTGCGCGGGGTCGGGCAGTTTGGCGCGGCGTATGTCCACGACCCAGTCAAAGATTTGCCGCGCGCCGGGGCTGCGGCAGCCGGTGGCTTCCATGCGTTTTTCCAGGTCAAGGTAGCCCAGGCGCGGCTGCCAGCGGCGCGGCAGGGCAAAGCGCACGCGGGTAATCAGCGCGCGCCCGGCCAGCCCCATGCCGCCGCTGCGCTTGAAGATGGAGTCGCGGTAGCCAAAGGCGCATTGCGCGGCGGTGAGCGTGAAGCGGCGTCCGTCTTTCAAGTCAATGCCATCGAGCGAGTGGATACGCTCCGCCGCTTCCATGCCGTAGGCGCCGATGTTCTGCACGGGCGCGGCGCCCACGGTGCCGGGGATGAGCGCCATGTTTTCCAGCCCGGGCAGGCACTGCTGCAGCGTCCAGTGCACGAAGTCGTGCCAGCGCACGCCAGCGCCTGCTTCCACCAGCGTGGCGTCGCCCTCCTGCCCCAGCACGCGCATGCCGCCGATTTCCACCTTGAAGACGGTGTGCAGCACGTCGCCCGTGAGCACGAGGTTGCTGCCGCCGCCGAGCACGAATTTGGGCGTGTAGCGGATGTCGCGCTCCTGCAGCGCAGCGAATACGTCGCCCTCGCTCGCCACGCGCACCAGCCGCGCAGCGCGCGCAGCGATGCCGAACGTGTTGTGGGTGTGCAGTGGGGCGTGGCGCTCAATGAACATGGGGGACAATCAGGGACAAGTTTTTTTTTCGTGTGCATTCAGACCGGAGCAGCCAGCCATGCCTTCATTTGACGCCGTGTGCGAACCCGATATGGTGGAAGTGAAAAACGCCTTTGACAACGCCGCCCGCGAGGTGGGCACGCGCTTTGACTTCAAGGGCACCCCGGCGGCCATCGAGCTGAAAGGGCAAGAGATTACCCTGATTGGCAACGCCGAGTTCCAGTTGAAGCAACTGGAAGATATTGTGCGCGCCAAGCTCGCGCGCCGGGGCGTGGACGCGCGCTTTTTGCAGGTGGCGGCACCGCAGAAGGCGGGCGGCGACACGCTGCGGCAAGTCATCACGGTGCGCAGCGGCATTGACAGCGCCGACGCGAAAAAGATGCAAAAAATGCTGCGCGACTCCAAGCTCAAGGTGCAGCCCGCCATTCAGGGCGACGCGCTGCGCGTGAGCGGCGCCAAACGCGACACGCTGCAGGAGGCCATTGCGCTGCTGAAAAGCGGCATGCCCGACCTGCCGCTGACCTTCATCAACTTCCGCGACTGAAATAGAGGAGCTGCCATGCGCCTTGCCGCCCTCGCCTTGTTGTCCGCCCTCGCCCTGCCTGCCTTGGCTGCGCCCTCAGTGGCGCTGCAGGGCATGATGGGCAAGAGTGCCCTGCTCGTCATCAATGGTGGCGCGCCGCGCGCCGTCGCCCCCGGGCAACGCGTGCAGGGCGTGAAAGTCATTTCCACGCAGGGCGATGAGGCCGTCGTGGAAATTGAGGGCCAGCGCCTCACCCTGCGCGTGGGCGAAGCGCCCGGCAAGGTGCAAGGCGCCGCGCCCAGCGCCAGCGGCAACAGCATCGTGCTCACGGCGGACGCGCGCGGGCACTTCTTCACCGACGGCTACATCAACAGCCGCCCTATCCGCTTCATGGTGGACACGGGCGCCTCCTACGTGGCGCTAAGCGAATCCATGGCGCAAACCCTCGGGCTGAACTACAAGGAGGCGCAGCGCGTGAACATGATGACGGCGAACGGCACCTCCGAAGGCTGGATGATGAAACTGAACCAGGTGCGCGTGAACGATGTGATGGTCTACAACGTGGACGCCGTCATCACCCCCGCCACCATGCCCGCCGCACTGCTGGGCAACAGCTTCCTGAACCACTTTTCCATGGAGCGCCACGGCAGCCGCATGGAACTGAACAAACGCTGAAACGCGCAGCCATGGAACCGCGCGTAACGCTCAAAAAATCATCCCCTCTCCCTCGCGTGTGCGAAGCACACAGAC
>JAFRYL010000009.1 GCA_017437605.1 Ottowia sp.
GTGACGGCGAGGCGGGCGGCGCTCATAGCGTGGCGTTTTGCGTGATGATGGCCGGGGTGTCGGCGCCCACGCGCTGCACGCGGAACCACCGCACCACGCCGCCGCGCATGTGCAGCACCTTGAACTCCAGCCCCCCCATGCGGCAGCGCTCGCCGCGCACGGGCACGTGGCCAAGGGTGTGGGCAATGAGGCCGCCGATGGTGTCGAACTCGGCGTGCAGGTCGCGCCCGGCGGCGGCGTCGTGCAGGGCGGTGTCAAAGTGCTCGCAGATGCGCTCGGGCGGCGTGTCGCCCGCCACGCGCCAGGCGCCGTCGGCCAGGGCGAAGATGTCGCCTTCCTCGTCCGGCTCGCTGTCAAACTCGTCTTCAATCTCGCCCACGATTTGCTCGAGCACGTCCTCAATGGTGATGAGGCCGGCGGTGCGCCCGAACTCATCCACCACGATGGCCAGATGGTTGTGCTCGCGGCGGAACTCGCGCAGCAGGTCGTTCAGCCCCTTGCTTTCGGGCACGAACATGGCCGGGCGCAGCAGCGTGCGGAGGTTCAGGTCGGGGGCGCGCTGGAGCTTGAGCAAATCCTTGGCCATCAACATGCCGATGATGTTTTCGTGGCTTTCCTGAAACACCGGAAAGCGCGAATGCCCGCTGTCAATGACCTGCGCCAGCAGCTCCTCATAGGGGGCGTCGATGTCCAGCAGCACCATGCGTGGGGCGGCCAGCATCACGTCGCCGGCGCACATGTCCGCCAGGCGCAGCGCGCCTTCGAGCATGGCGCGGCTTTCGGCGCCAATGATGCGGCGCTGCTCGGCCGTGGCAAAGGCGGCGAGCATCTCGCCGGTGGAGTCGGGGCCGGGGTGCAGGAACTCGGCGAGCTTTTTCAGCAGGCGGCGCTGGCCAGAACGCGCGCCATCAGGGGCAGGAGGGGGCACTGTGAAAAGAGGGGGCGCAGCAAACGCGCCCAAGTTGCAGAAGCGCACAAGGATAGGGCAGGCGCTCACAGCCCCGCGCCGCCTCTGTTGTCCCTTGAGATGAATCAAGGGCACAACTTGCCAAAAAGTTTACAAACGCCAGCGCAGAGCGATGCGTTCTGCACTTTTCATGAAAAGGAACCCCACATGATGAAACTTCGCAAGACTGTTCTGTGCGCCGCAGCGATGCTGGCCGCCATTGGTTGTGCTTCCGCCCAAGGCGTCAACGACAAGGAGCTGATGGAAAGCGCACGCGCTGTCTTCAAGCCCCTGCCCACGTTTGACGACATGCAAAAGCTCAAGAAGGTCACGCCCGAGCAAATCGCGCTCGGCCAGACCCTGTTCTATGACCCGCGCCTGTCGGCTGACCAGGTGCAGTCGTGCAACACCTGCCACAACCTGGCGACCTTCGGTGTTGACAACCAGTCCTTCTCCAAAGGCGTGACTGGCGGCTTCGGTGGCCGCAACGCCCCCTCGGTGCTGAACACCTCGCTGTTCATCGCCCAGTTCTGGGACGGCCGCGCCAAGGACGTGGAAGAGCAGGCCGGCGGCCCCATGCTCAACCCGGGCGAAATGGCCATGCCCAACGAAGCGGCGGTGGAAACCGTGCTGCGCTCCATCCCCGGCTACAAGGCGCTGTTTGACGCCGCCTTCCCCGGCAAGGACAACGTCAACTTCAAGAACGCCACGGCGGCCATCGGCGCGTTTGAACGCACCCTGCTCACGCCCACGCGCTTTGACAGCTACCTGCGCGGCGACGCCAGCGCGCTCACCGCAGAAGAAAAAGCCGGCCTGAAGAAATTCATGGACGTGGGCTGCATCGCCTGCCACTCCGGCGTGGGCATGGGTGGCGACCAGTACCAGAAATTCGGTCTGGTGGACGGCCCCTACTGGAAGTTCACCGGCTCCAAGGCGCCCGACGATGGCCGCTTTGAAGTCACCAAGTCCGAAGACGACAAGAACGTGTTCCGCACGCCGGGTCTGCGCAACGTCGCGCGCACCTATCCGTACTTCCACGACGGCAGCGTCTGGGACCTGGAAAAGGCCGTGGACATCATGGGTCAGGCGCAGCTGGGGCAGAAGATGCCTGCGGCTGACGTGAAGAGCATCGTGACCTTCCTCAACGCCCTCACCGGCGAAGTGCCCGCTGCTGCGCGCACCGTGCCCGTGCTGCCCGCAGCCGGTCCCAACACGCCGCACATTGACCATCACAAGAAATAATCACCGGGCATTCACCCAGTGACACACGCGGCGCCTGCGGGCGCCGCTTTTTTGTGGGCAAACACATCCCCTCGCCCCCGCCGCGCGGAGCGCAGACAGGGGGAGAGGGTAGGGTGAGGGGGAATTGCAAGGGTATATGTCGCTTGCCGGCAACATAAGCCGGCAATGGCGAACAATATGTAAAGGTATCAACGGTGTTCAAGATACCGTTGATATAAATGCCTCATCGCCGGCTTGAAAAAGCCGGCAATCAGTGATGATGGTGATGAGTATCGTGCTCGTCGTGGTGCGGCACGTCCACCGGCTTGGCGACGCCCTGCACCGCTTCCACCAGCGTGCGCGTGTTGTGGCGCATCATGGCCTCATAGCTTGTCGCCGGGCCGCCTGCGGGCGAAAGCGCCTCAGCATAGAGCTTGCCGCTGATGGGCAGCCCCGTCTCGCGCGCAATCTGCGCCATCAGGCGGCTGCCTTCCAGCGGCTCCACCAGCAGCGCGCGTATGCCGCCCTCGCGCACGCGCCGCACCAGCGCCGCCATCGCGCGCGCTGACGGCTCGCTCTCGCCGTCCGCCCCCTGCGCCGCCCAGATGCGCACGCCGTAGTCACGCGCGTAGTAGCCGAAGTTGTCGTGCGGAATCACCGCCTGCCGCTGCTCTTGCGGCACCTCGCTCCACGCGGCGCGAATCTCCGTGTCCAGCGCCTGCAGCCGCGTGGTGTAGGCAGCGGCGCGCGCACGGTATTCATCGCAGCCTGCTGCGTCCGCCGTGCACAGGCTGCCCGCAATGCGGCGCACGGCGTGGATGGCATTGCCCACGCTCAGCCAGGCGTGCGGGTCGCGCTCAGCGCCCGCGCGCAGCGGCTCAACGCCCTCCATTGCCACCAGCAGCTCGCCCTTGTAGCCCGCCGCCTGCGCCAGCCGTGGCATCCAGCCCTCAAATCCCAGGCCATTCATCACCACCAGCCGCGCGCGCGCAAGCTGCTGCGCCGCCGCCGGCGCGGGTTGGAACATGTGCGTGTCCTCACCTGCACCCACCAGTGTGTGCACTGCCACACGCTCGCCGCCCACTTCGCGTACCCAGTCGCCCAGCACACTGAAACTGGCCACCACTGGCAACGGCTCCGCCGCCGCGAACAAGGGAAAAGCCAGCGCAAGGGCGGCGAGAGGACGTTTCAACATTGTTTTCATGGAAATGTTCAAAAAAAGTCAGCGCTGCAAGTGCCGCCGTGCCTGACGGCGGGGGCGCAGCAGTCCGTGGCGACTCGCGAGCAGGGAAGCGGCGTAGGCGGCGCCGTGGGCGAGCACGATGGCGGGGCTGGCGGGCCAGTCCAGATGGTAGGAGGCGAGCAGCCCGGCGAGGCAGCCGGCGAGCGCCAGCAGCGTGGCGAGCGCCATGAGCGCGGGCACGCGTCGCACCCACAGGCGCGCCGTGGCCGCTGGCAGCACCAGAATGCCCACCGCCATGAGTGTGCCCAGCGCGTGAAAACCCGCCACGAGGTTGAGCACCATGAGCGCCAGCAGCCCGTAGTGCGCCAGCGCGCTGGCGCGGGGGCTGCCGGCGGCGCGCAGGAATTGCGCGTCCAGGCACTCGAGCACCAGCGGGCGGTAGAGCAGCGCCAGCGCCGCCAGCGTGAGCAGCGCCGTGCACATGAGCAGCGCGAGCGTGGCGTCATTCAGCGCCAGCACGGTGCCGAACAGCACATGCAGCAGGTCCACATTGGAGCCGCGCACGCTGATAATGAGCACGCCCAGCGCCAGCGAGATGAGATAGAAGGCGGCCAGCGAAGCGTCCTCATGCAGCGCCGTGGCGCGCGCCGCCAGTCCGGAGGCCGCTGCCACGAGCAAACCGGCCAGCACACCGCCCGCCGTCATCGCTGGCAGCGACAGGCCAGCGAGCAAGTAACCAATCGCCGCGCCCGGCAGCACGGCGTGCGCCATCGCGTCTCCCGTCAGGCTCATGCGGCGCAGCAGCAGAAACACGCCCAGCGGCGCGCAGCCAAGCGACAGCGCCACGCAACCGGCCAGCGCGCGGCGCATGAAGCCGAACTCCGCCAGCGGCGCGAACAGGGCGAGCAGTGCGTCCATTCAGTGTCCCTCCCCGTGCTCGTGCGCATGTTCGTGCGCCCCGTCCTGCACGCACAGCGGCGCGTGCGGGTCAAAGGCCGCAGGCATTGCCGCCTGCCGCTGCGCGGCAAAGTCCAGCACTTCGTTCGCCGCTCCCCACGCCAGCGGCTCGCGCGCCAGCAGCAGCGCCTCGTCAAACGCCGCGCGCACCTGCCGCGCATCGTGCAGCACCGCCACCAGCGTCTTGCCCTGCGCGCTCCAGGAGTGCGCCAGCGCCAGCAAATCATCGCAAGTGCGCTCGTCAATGCCCGCAAACGGCTCGTCGAGCAGCAGCACATCGGCATCCTGCAGCAGCAGGCGCGCGAACAGCACGCGCTGCAACTGCCCGCCCGAAAGCGCTTCCAGCGGCTGCCGCGCCCAGCCCTGCAAACCCACGGCTTCCAGCGCCTCGTGCACACGCGCGCGCTGCGCCGCATTCAAGCCGCCGAGTGCGCCGCACTCGCGCCACAAGCCCATTGCGGCGAACTCGCCCACATCGGCGGGAAAGTCGCGCTCCAGCGTCGCCTGCTGCGGCAGATACGCCACGCGCACGCCAGCGGGCATCTCAATGCGCCCGCCCAGCGGCTGCAGCAGCCCCGCCAGCGCCCGAAGCAGCGTGGACTTGCCCGCGCCGTTCGGCCCAATGACCGCCAGCCGCGCGCCCGCCGCGATTGCCCCAGAGAGGTGATGCACTGCCGGATGCCCGCCGTAGCCCAGCGTCACATCGTGCAGGCGGATGGGTGCGTGCGCCGTCATACCGCCACCGCCCAGTGCCACAGCGCCACCAGCGCCGCCCCAAGCACCGCCGCAACGAGCAGCCGCACCCACGCCGGCTGCAGCAGCAGCGGCGTGCGCCAGAAACGAAGCTCAGGCAAAGGCATGGTGACAGGGGAGAAAAAGGGAAAGGCGCGGATTATGGGCGCGGCGGCGTGGCAGTGCTTGCAGTGTTGATACTCGTGCAGATAATGTTGGGTTGCCGGTGTAAGTTGCCGGCGATGATGTGATACCCATGAAATCCCATGAAAAACAGCCTCGTCTTTTTATGGGTGTTCTATGGGTATTGCATGGTTGCCGGCAAGATAAGCCGGCAATGGAGTGGTTGATGACTGAGTATGTGGCACTTCATTCCATTTTGACTGCCGCCAGCTTCCACTCCCAGCCCAGCGGCGCGCTGCGGCGGAAGATGTAGCCGGTGTTTTCGCCCTTTTTGTGCACGAGGATGTGCGACCAGTCCTGCCAGCTTGCGGTGTAGTTGTTGATGTCGTCTTTTGTGGGGGCGGCGTCGGGCGTGCCGAGCGTTTTGCTTTGCAAAAGCTGCCCGCTGGCGATGGCGAGCGCGATGTTTTCCGGCGTAATCAGCGCGTCAATCATCTTCTCGGCGGCGCTGGTGGCAATGGCACGCCCAAGGCTGGCGAGGGGGTTGTCTTGTTCTGCGTCCAGTTTGGCGCCCACGGCGGTGAGCATGTGCGCTTTCAGGTTCTCGCGCAGCGCGGGGTAGTCCACGTAGGTGGAGAGCGCCTGCAGGTCTTCGGCATCGGCAGCCTGTTTGATGCGGTGGAAGGTGATGTAGGGTGAGGCGGCGAGAAAGCCGAAGAACAGCACGGCGAGCAGCAGTGCGGCGGCGAGCAGGGCGCGAATGGTTTTCATGGTGGTGTGCGTGGCAGGGGAAGGCGCGATTTTTACAATCCCCGCCCATGCAGCCACACACCTACACCCGCGCCGCCCAGTTGCCCGCCTTGCTGGAGCGGCGCATCGTCGTTTTGGACGGCGCGATGGGCACCATGATTCAGCGCCAGAAGATAGATGCAGCGCGCTGGCGCGGCGCGCGCTTTGCCGACTGGAGCGGCGAGGTGACGGGCAACAACGAGTTGCTCAGCCTGACCTGCCCGGAAGTCATCACCGCCATTCACGAGCAGTATCTGGAGGCGGGCGCGGACATGATTGAAACCAACACCTTCGGCGCCACCACCATCGCGCAGGCGGATTACGGCATGGAGGCGCTGGCGCGCGAGATGAATGTGGCCTCGGCGCGGCTGGCGCGGGCGGCGTGCGACAAGTTCACCACGGCGGACAAGCCGCGCTTTGTGGTGGGCACGCTCGGCCCCACGCCGCGCACGGCGAGCATCAGCCCGGACGTGAACGACCCCGGCGCGCGCAATGTGGACTTTGAGCAGCTTCGCGCCGCGTATCTGGAGCAGGCGCTGGGGCTGGTGGAGGGCGGCGCCGACATTCTCATGGTGGAAACCATTTTTGACACCCTCAACGCCAAGGCCGCGCTCTTTGCCATTGAGGAGTGTTTTGACGCCACGGGCGAACGCCTGCCCGTGATGATTAGCGGCACGGTGACAGATGCGTCTGGCCGCATCCTCTCCGGGCAAACCGTGGCCGCCTTTGCCATCAGCGTGCGGCACGCCGCGCCCATTTCGCTGGGGCTGAACTGCGCGCTGGGCGCTGCGCTCATGCGCCCGTACGTGCAGGAGCTGGCCGCCGCCGTGCCAGACATCGCCATCTCCTGCCACCCCAACGCTGGCCTGCCCAACCCCATGAGCGAAACCGGCTTTGACGAAACGCCCGAGGTCACCGCGCGCCTGCTGCGCGAATTTGCGCAGGCCGGCCTGCTGAACATCGTCGGCGGCTGCTGCGGCACCACCCCCGCGCACATTCGCGCCGTGGCGCAGGCGGTGGAGGGCGTGCCGCCGCGCAAGCTGGTGGGGTGATGACGCACAAACCCGCCACCCACGGGCTGCTTGGCTCGCTGCAGGGCGCGCGGCGGCGCGTGCTCTACGTCAGCGTCTACGAATTCGTCGCCATCGTGCTCACGGCCATCGTCTTTGCGGCGCTGGGGCAAAGCACGGGCAGCGCCGGGGCGCTTGCCGTCATCACCTCGGCCACGGCCATTGTCTGGAACCTCACCTTCAATGCACTGTTTGAAGCCTGGGAGCGCCGCCAGAGCAAACGCGGGCGCAGCGTCGCGCGCCGCGTGGCGCACGCCATCGGTTTTGAAGGCGGGCTGGCGCTCATGCTCGTGCCCTTCATGGCGTGGTGGCTGGGCATCACGCTCTGGCAGGCGCTGCTGCTGGACGTGGGGCTGCTGCTCTTTTTCCTCGCCTACACCTTTGTCTTTGCCTGGGTCTTTGACCACCTGTTCGGCCTGCCTGCGGCGGCGGCGTGATGGGGTATTGATTGGTCGCCGGCAAGATAAGCCGGCGATAGTGTATATATGCTTACAGTATACGATGAGAACACAACAAAAACCGCCCCGTGGGGCGGTTTTTTATCAAGCGTTTTTCAGCGCCGCCTCAATTTCTTCCCACGACGGTTCGGGCATTTCATATTTTTCCTTGGTGTAGTCGCCTTGCCCGCTTTCAGTCTGCTGGAAGAAGCGTGCCATGCCCACAGGCTCAAGCGCCTGCAAGCTGGCTTCTGCCTGTTGGGAACCGCTCGCAGAAAGCGCCTTCATTCCGCTATTCCAAAAAACACCGCCAGGCAGCGTTCAACCTCTTGCAGCGTTTGCGCGTCAACGTGGCCAAACGGCGCGCCAGCTTTGTGGCGCATGATGGTGGCCACCTTATCCACCATGATTTGCGAGGGTTTTTTCAAGCCATTTTCTGCCGTGGGTAGCACGGTCACGCGCAGCAGGGGCGCGTCCTGCAATACGCTGCTGACGGGCAAGACGGTCAGCGTCGGCAGGTCAGGGAAACGGTCAACCTGGATGACCAGCGCGGGGCGCGGCTTGCCGAAATCGCCCTGCAGCGCCACGGTAATCAAGTCGCCGCGCCTCATGCCACCCAATCTTCCATGTCAGCCATCGCCTCCTCAGTGATGCGCTCCCACGCGAGGTCGTCCTCCGTGGGATAGGCTGCGGCGATGAGACGGCTTTGGCGGCGGCACTCCTCGTCAAAACCCTGCACCCTGGTGTCAGGCACCTGCAGCTGCACAGTGCGCAATGTGAACGGCGCGCGCTGCCACCCAAAGCCGCCGATGGGAAGTGCTCCTGCTGCTGTTGCTGCGGTCATGTCAAGCTCCTTGTGTCACGGAGCGCCATCTTAGCGGCGCGGCGTCAAATGTCCAGAAGCGGGAAAGAATCAATGGGTATTGTGTGTTTGCCGGCAAGATAAGCTGGCGATGCTGTGTTATTTGTTGGAGTATTGCGCTACGTCCACGCCGTGAAAGCGCGGCTCGGCGAAGGCGAGGCGGCGTGCCATCACTTCAATAGCTTGCGGGTTGTTGTCCACGAGGGTGGCGCGGCGGCCAAGGCGCAGGGCGGCTTCGCCGGTGGTGCCGCTGCCAGCGAAAAAGTCCAGCACGGCGTCGCCCGGGTTGGTGTGCACGCGAATGATGCGCTTCAATATCGCCAGCGGTTTTTGTGTGGGGTAGCCGGTTTTTTCTTTTCCGTTGGGGCTGACGATGGTGTGCCACCAGGTGTCGGTGGGGGTTTTGCCGCGTGCGGCTTTTTCCGGGCCGACCAGCCCGGGCGCCATGTAGGGAATGCGGTCTATATCTTCGTAGCGGTAGGTGTAGTTTTGGGGGTTTTTGGCGTACCACAGGATGTTGTCGTGCTTGGGCGACCAGCGCCGCGTGGCGCGCGCGCCGTAGTCGTACGCCCAGATGATTTCGTTGATAAACGATTCGCGCCCGAAGATGCTGTCAAGCAGCACTTTGCAGTAGTGCACTTCGCGGTAGTCAATATGGAAAAAGAGCGAGCCGTCGGGCGTTAATAAACGGTGCGCTTCTTTCAATCGCGGTTCCAGAAAGGCGAGGTAGTCGCTGAATATGTCGGCGTAGCTTTGTTCTCCGAGTTTGATGCTGCGATACCGCTGCCCCTGAAAGCCGGTGCGGTCGCCAGCTTCGTCGCGCACGGTTTTCAGGCGCGTGCGCGCCTGCACCTTGCCGGTGTTGAAGGGCGGGTCGATGTAGATGAGGGCAAAGGCGGCGTCAGGCAGGGTGCGGAGCACCTCAAGGTTGTCGCCAAAATGGATGTCAAGCATAGGGTATATGTAGCATCGCCGGCGTAAGAAGCCGGCGATGAAGCGTTATTTCAATGGGTATCCTATGCTTTTCCCGTTTCTGTGGCACGCCGCGCAAGCGCCTCGGCGCAGCCGGTGTAGGCGGCGGGGGTGAGGGCGCGCAGGCGTGCTTTTTCTTCGTCCGGGATGGGTTGGGCGTCGATGAGGGCGTGCAGCGCCTCGCGCGTGACGGCCTGTCCGCGTGTGGCGGCTTTGAGCTTGCCGTAGGCATCGGGCACGCCGTAGCGCCGCATGACCGTTTGAATCGGCTCAGCGAGCACTTCCCAGGCGTCGTCCAAGTCGGCGTTCAGTTTTTCGGCGTGCAGTTGCAGCTTGTTCAGGCCCACGAGCAGCGAGCGCCACGCCAGCACGCTGTGCCCGATGGCGACGCCGACGTTGCGCAGCACGGTGCTGTCGGTGAGGTCGCGCTGCCAGCGGCTAATCGGCAGCTTTTCGCTCAAATGCCGCAGCAGGGCACCCGCGATGCCAAAGTTGCCTTCGGCGTTTTCAAAGTCGATGGGGTTGACTTTGTGCGGCATGGTGGAGGAGCCGGTTTCGCCCGCTTTCACGAGCTGGCCGAAGTAGCCCAGGCTGATGTAGCCCCAGATGTCGCGCGCGGCGTCGATGGCAATCGTCCCGCTGCGGGCGATGGCGTCAAAAAGCTGCGCCATCCAGTCGTGCGGCTCAATCTGAATGCTGAAGGGCTGGAAGGTCAGGCCAAGGCCGTGCTCCACAACGCGGCGCGCAAACGCCTCCCAGTCCACGCCGGGGTAGGCGGCCAGGTGTGCGTTGTAGTTGCCCACGGCGCCGTTCATCTTGGCGCGCAGCGGCACGGCAGCAATCGCCTCGCGCGCCGCTTGCAGCCGCACGAGCATGTTGGCCAGTTCCTTGCCCACGGTGGTGGGGCTGGCGGTTTGCCCGTGTGTGCGGCTGAGCATGGGTTGCGCCGCCCAGTCGCCAGCAAGCTGGCGCAGGCGTGCGAGGGCGGCGTCCATCGCCTCCAGCAGCACGGTGCGCGCGTCCCGCGCCTGCAACGCGTGGCAGACGTTGTTGATGTCTTCGCTGGTGCAGGCAAAGTGGATGAATTCAAGGTAGGGCGCAAGCGCCGGGCGCGCGGCAAAGCGCTCGCGCAGCCAGTATTCGACGGCTTTCACGTCGTGGTTGGTGGTGCGCTCGTGCTCCTTGATGGCGGCGGCATCGTCCACGGAGAAGTTGGCGGCCAAGGCGTGCAGCCAGTCGCGTTCTTCTTGTGGCAGGGGCGGGAACTCGGCAAAGCCAGCGTCCGAGAGCGCGATGAACCAGGTGATTTCCACCAGCACGCGCCGTTTGATGAGGCCGTATTCACTGGTGATGGGGCGCAGGGCGTCGAGCTTGGCGGCGTAGCGCCCGTCGAGCGGCGAGATGGCGGTGAGGGGTGTGAGCGTATTCATCATGGCTGCGGATTGTAGGAAGCCGCGCCAATACAATGCACCCTTTTGCCTGCGCGCGGCGTACGCAGCGCGCTTTCCAGAGATTTCAGGAGCTTGAACCCATGTTCATTTCCAATGCCTACGCCCAGGCCGCCGCAGGCGCCGCCGGCGCCGCGCCTGCGCCCGGGCCGGGTGAGGTGATGGGCGGCATGTTGCCGTTTATCGTCTTGTTTGCGGTGCTGTATTTCATGGCGCTGCGCCCGCAGTCCAAGAAACAGAAAGAAATCCGCGCCATGCTGGAGGCGCTCGTCAAGGGCGATGAAGTCGTCACGCAGGGCGGTGTGCTCGGGCGCATCACGGCGCTGGACGAGAACATCGTCACCCTGCAGGTGGCTGACGGCGTGCAGATTAAGGTGACGCGCCACTCCATCGCGCAGGTGCTGCCGCGCGGCACGCTGAAATAAACACGGGCGCCACCGTGCGCTGCCAGCCATGAACCGCTATCCCATCTGGAAATACATCATCATCGCCATCTCGTTGCTGGTGGCGTTTCTCTACACCCTGCCCAACTTCTTTGACGAGGTGCCGGCGGTGCAGGTGTCTTCCGGGCGCACCACCGTGAAGGTGAGCAGCGCTACGCTGGACGCCGTGCGCAGCGCGCTGGAGGGCGCGCAACTCGCGCCGCAGCGCCTCACGCACGAGGGCAATTCGGTGTGGGCGCGCTTTGCCACGCCCGACGAGCAGCTCAAGGCCAAGGACGCCATTGAGCACGCGCTCAACCCCACGCCTGCCGAGCCGGACTACATCGTGGCGCTGAACATGGTCACGCGCTCGCCCGCGTGGCTGGCCGCCATCAATGCCAAGCCCATGTATCGCGGGCTGGATTTGCGCGGTGGCGTCCACTTCCTGCTGCAGGTGGACATGCGCGCTGCCATCACCAAGCGGCTGGACACCATGACCAACGACCTGCGCGTGGCGTTGCGCGAAAAAGACGTGCGCCACGGCGGTATCAGCCGCGAGGGGGACGCCATTGAAGTGCGCGCGCGCGACGCTGCGACGATTGAACAGGCGCAGCGCGTCATCGCCGACACGCAGCCTGACATGGACGTGCAGCCGGTGGAAGGCAGCCAGCCGCCGCGCCTGCGCCTGACCTTCAAGCCGCAGGCGCTGCTGGCGGTGCAGGGCGAGGCGGTGAAGCAGAACGTTGCCACGCTGCACAACCGCGTCAACGAACTGGGCGTGGCCGAGCCGGTGATTCAGCAGCAGGGTGCCGACCGCGTAGTGGTGCAGTTGCCCGGCGTGCAGGACACCGCCAAGGCCAAGGACATTCTTGGGCGCACCGCCACGCTGGAAATGCGCCTCGTGGACGAAAGCGCCGAGGCGCGCGCTGCCGAAGCGGGCGGCCCGGTGCCCTTTGGCTCGGAAAAGTTTTTTGACCGCGAAGGCCAACCCATCGTGTTGAAGCGCCAAGTCATCATCACCGGCGACAGCCTGAGCAATGCGCAGCCCGGCTACGACCAGAACCAAAGCCCTTCGGTGGATTTGACCGTCAACAGCAAGGGCGGCGCCGTGATGCGCCATGTCAGCGCCGAGAACATCAACAAGCGCATGGCCATCATCCTGTTTGAAAAGGGCAAGGGCGAAGTGCTCACCGCGCCCGTGATTCGCGGCGAGCTGGGCACGCGCTTCCAGATTTCTGGCGCCATGACGAGCGAGGAAGCCGCTGACCTTGCGCTGCTGCTGCGCGCGGGTTCCTTGGCTGCGCCCATGGAAATCATCGAAGAGCGCACCATCGGCCCGAGCCTGGGCGAAGAAAACATCCGCAAGGGCATGCACAGCGTGGCGTGGGGCTTTCTCGCCGTCGTGGTGTTTATGTGTCTTTACTACCACGTTTTCGGCGTGATTTCTTCCATTGCGCTTTCGTTCAATCTCATGCTGCTGGTGGCGATTCTGTCCATGCTGCAGGCCACGCTCACCCTGCCCGGCATGGCGGCCATGGCGCTGACCATGGGCATGGCCATTGACGCGAACGTGCTGATTAACGAGCGCATACGCGAGGAGCTACGAAGCGGCTCGGCGCCGCAGACAGCCATTCACCTCGGCTATGACCGCGCCTGGGCGACGATTCTGGACTCCAACATCACGTCGCTGCTGGCGGGCATTGCGCTGCTCACCTTCGGCTCCGGCCCGGTGCGCGGCTTTGCCGTGGTGCATTGCATTGGCATATTGACTTCCATGTATTCAGGCGTGTTTTTCTCGCGCGGGCTGGTAAACCTCTGGTATGGTCGTCGCCAGCGCCTGAAAAACATTTCCATTGGCACCGTGTGGCGCCCGGGGCAGGAAACTGCCGCCGCCACGTCCGGGAAATAAGGCGCAGGGAGGAGTTGCAACATGGAATTTTTCCGCATTCGCCGCACCATTCCCTTCATGCGGCACGCCAAGATATTCAACGCAATATCTGCCATCACCTTCGTGCTGGCCGTCATTTTTCTGGTGGTGCGCGGGCTGAACCTGTCGGTGGAGTTCACCGGCGGCACCGTCATGGAAGTCAGCTACGCGCAGGCCGCCAATCTGGAGCAGGTGCGCGGCGCGCTGGCCAAACTCGGCTACGGCGAAGCGCAGGTGCAAAATTTCGGCACCGCGCGCGATGTGCTCATTCGCCTGCCCAACAAGGGCGCGCAGGGCGCCAAGCAAAGCGAGCAAAGCGAGCAGGTGCTCGCCGCGCTGCGCGCGCTGGACCCCAGCGTGCAGGAACGCCGCACCGAGTTCGTCGGCCCGCAGGTGGGCGATGAACTCGCCACAGGCGGCCTCATGGCGATGGCCTTCGTGGTGCTCGGCATCATGCTGTATCTCGCCATGCGCTTTGAATGGAAATACGCCGTCGCAGGCATTATCGCCAACATGCACGACGTGATTATCATTCTGGGCTTTTTCGCCTTTTTCCAGTGGGAATTTTCGCTGCCTGTGCTGGCGGCGGTGCTGGCGGTGATGGGCTATTCCGTGAATGAATCGGTGATTATCTTTGACCGTATCCGCGAGAATTTCCGCCGCTACCGCAAGATGGGTACGATTGAAATCATTGACAGCGCCATTACCAGCACCATCAGCCGCACCATGATTACGCACGGCTCCACGCTGGCGGTGGTGCTTTCCATGCTGCTGTTTGGCGGGCAAACGCTGCACTACTTTGCCGTGGCGTTGGCCGTTGGCATCATGTTTGGCATTTATTCTTCGGTGTTCGTGGCTGCAGCCATTGCCATGTGGCTGGGCGTGCGGCGCGAAGACCTGGCGAAAGTGCGCAAGGACTTTGACCCCAACGACCCCAATGCGGGCGCCGTCGTGTAGTTAGGGTATAAGGCGGACTGCGCACAGCTTTTTTCCACTAACCCGTTTCATGCCAAGCCATTTCACACCGCATCAGCAGCAACACCGCCTGACGCAGCAGGCGCGTTCACGGTTCGTGCAACTGCTTGACGACGTGCCGCAGGAGCTGGCCAAAGTCATACGGCAGCAATACGCCACGCTGATGGAAGGGCGTTTTCCCGACATGCGCTCAGCGCAGCAGATGTCGGACGCGCAGCTCGCCTTTGACCGCTCCGGTCGCCGATGGAGCGAGCACGCGCAGCGCCTCTGGCGCGATGCCCTGCAGGGACGCAACGCCGAGCTGGCCACGCCCAGCGACCTAGGCGAGCTGGAAATCATTGACGATGAAGTGGTGGAACGCAAAATCGTCATGCTGCGTCTGGCGTCAGCCGTGACCGAGGCTGCCGGCGCTGAGTTGCGCGATGCGCGGCTGCGTGTGCTCTCGCTTGACCGCAGCAGCGACCTGCCCAAGCACGACGTGCTGCGCCCAGAGACGATGGCGAATCTGCTGCTCAAGGCGTGGACGGCAGAGGGCATGACGCGCGAGATGTGGACGCCCGTGAGCGCCGCCGTGAGCAAGGTGCTGTCCGAGCGCATGGCGGTGGCGTACCGCAGCCTCAATGAATACTTGGTGGCCAACGGCGCGATGGAAAAAATTGACATGCGCCAGCAGGTGCGCCGCACCGAAGGCGGCTCGACCCAGCCTGGCCGCCTGTCGCAGCCGGGGCAGTTTGGGGCGAACTCACACCCCGGCGACGATTTGAGCAGCGCTTACAGCCGCACCGCCTACATGCCTCCTCCGGGCAGCAATTCGCACGGCGCGAATCCGCACGGTTTGACGGGCTATGGTGCGCCGCTGCCGTATCCACAGCAGTTCCAGAGCTACGAAGCGGCGTCCGCGCGCGCTCTGCAGGCCATGCGCGCCCTGCGTGCGGCGCAGCAGGCGAGCGCACCGCCTCCGCCGCCTCCGGCCGAGCCACCCGTGCTGGAAGACGAGTGGGACCCCAACGATTCCATGCTGGAATACACGGCGGATTACGACTCTGGCCGCATGGACATGGTGCATCAGTCGGCGCTGATGCGCGCCGCGATGGAAACGCGCATGATGACGCGCGCTGCACCCGCCATGGCGCAGGCAGCGGCCGCAGCCATGTCGCCGCTGAGCCGTATGCGCCAGAAGGCGCAGGGCATGCTGGCGCAGCTGCAGCGCCTGGTGGCGCACCGCGTCAAGGGCTTTGGCGAAGCGCCGCCTGATGGTGTGGTGCCTGCGCCTTTGCCCGCGCTGGCTGCGGCGCTGGCCAATCCGCAGTACTTCCAGCCCACCATGCTGGCGCCGCGCCCGTCGCCGCAGCATGGCGCGTATATCGCCGAGCAGGAGGGGTCATACAGCGGCATGGAGACCATCATCATTCCCAGCATGCACGCGCTGGCGGGTGATTTGCGCCGCAAGGCCGATGACATCAAGTCCAAGGCTGAGCGCCCCGATGAAAAGGCGACGATTGAAATCGTCGCCCTGATGTTCCAGGCCATTCTTGCCGAGGAGCACATTCCGGCGGGCATTCGCGTGTGGTTCGCGCGCCTGCAGATTCCAGTGCTGCGGCTGGCGCTGGCGGAACCCGACTTCTTCGCCTCCAGCGACCACCCGGCGCGCCAGCTCATTGACCGCATGGGCGCGTGCGCCATGGGCTTTGACGCCGCGCAGGTGGAAGGCAGCGCGCTTGCGCGCGAAGTCAAGCGCATCGTGCAGACCATTGAGCAGTACCCGGAAACCGGGCGCCGCGTCTATCAGATGATGCTCGATGAGTTCAAGCGCTTCCTTGGCAAGTCGCTGACGGAAACGCAGCATGTGCAGCAGGCCGCGACGCTGGCGCAGCAGGTGGAGCAGAAAGAAACGCTGGCGGTGCAGTACACCATCGAGCTGCGCCGCATGCTCGAAGCCGTGCCTGTGGCCGAGGATGTGCGCGAGTTCATGTTCCACATCTGGTCGGACGTGCTCGCGCTTGCCGCTGTGCGCTATGGCGCGCAGGGCGACCAGACGCTGTACTACAAGCAAACCGCTGCCGACCTGCTCTGGGCGGCGTCACCACGCTCCGACCGCGAGGAGCGCAGCCGCGTGGTGCGGCGCATGTCAGGGCTGCTGGCGGCGCTGCGCAAAGGCATGACCATGCTCGGCATCCAGGCCACGGAGCAGGACGGTTACATCAAGCTCATCAACGACGCTGTCACGCAAGCCTTCTCCTCGCGCGCCACGGGCATGACCAAGGAAAAACTTGAAGAACTCAAGTTTGGGCTGGCGGCGCTGGAAGATGTCATCACCGACGAAGGCGACGAAGACATGGCGCTTGACCCGGGCGTGATTGAAATGATGTTCGGCGGCGATGACGATGAAGAAGGTTCGGTGGAAGTCATCACCCAGGGCGGTTCCACGCCCGGGCAGGGCATGCTGGCATGGGCGCGCGAGCTGGAAATCGGCACCTGGTTTACGCTGGACTGGAACGGCGCGCAGTTGCGCGTGCAATACGTCTGGCGCAGCGCGCGCGGGCAGTTGCACCTGCTGGCCGCCGGCAGCGGGCGCAGCTTTCTGGTGCAGACCAAGCGGCTGGCCGCCTACCTGCAGGCGGGGCTGCTCGCGCCGCTGGAAGAAGAGGCGCTCACCGTGCGCGCCACGCGCCGCGCCATCCGCCAACTGGACGCCGCGCCGCAGGCGCTGCTGCAGTAAATGCTGCCCGCGCCTGCCGCTCCCGACGCCGCCTGCACTGGCGGCGTTTTTCGTGGAAGTGCGCCGCGTTTACACAGCCGTTACATGCGCGAAGCAGAAACGACACATGCGCCGTGTCCAATAGGGCGCGGCGCCCGCCGGTGGAACTTTGTGCGCGCGCCGCGCACAAACCACGGGTGCGCCGCGCATGCGCGGCGCGTATTTTTTATGCGTAAATCATGCTTGCTGCCGGCTGATAAAGCCGGTAGCGGGCTACGTTATTGAGAGCACACACATCCACAAGGAAACACCTCATGCTGCACGCACTCAAACGGCATCCCGGCTGGCTGGCAGGCGCACTTCTGCTGCTGGCGCTGCTCGGCTGGCTCATCTGGCACCAGTGGTTCAAGCCCGAACCCGCGCCCACGCTCATTACCACGCCCGTGACGCGCGGCGACATTGAGGACAGCGTGCTTGCCACGGGCGCGCTGCAGGCGGCGCGCCTGACCAACGTGGGCGCGCAGGTGGGCGGGCGCATCAAGAAGCTCTACGTCAAGGTGGGCGACCAGGTGGAAGAAGGCCAGGTGATTGCCGACATTGACGACACCACGCAGCGCAACGCGCTGCGCGCCGCGCAGGAGAGCGTGGCGAACTACAAGGCGCAAAAGGCCTCGCGCCAGAGCGCGCTGGCGCTGGCGCAAAAGGAATACAAGCGGCAGAAATACATGTACGACCGCCAGGCCGCCAGCCGCGCCGACTTTGAAAGCGCCGAGCACGCCCTTGCCGCCGCGCGCGCCGACCTGGACGCAGTGCAGGCGCAAATCGTGCAGGCAACCATGCAGATGGAAAACACGCAGGCCGACCTGGGCTACACGCGCGTCGTTGCGCCCTCGGCAGGCACCGTGGTTTCCATCGTCACGCAGGAAGGGCAGACGCTCAACGTCATGCAGAGCGCGCCCACCATCGTCAAGCTCGCCGACCTGGACACGATGAAGATTGAGGCGCAGATTTCGGAAGCCGACGTGGCGCGCGTCAAGCCCGGCATGGACGCCTACTTCACCACCCTTGGCGACCCCGATACGCGCCGCCCCGCCACGCTGGTTTCCGTGGAGCCAGGCCCCATCAACATGAAGACCTACGAAGGCTCCAACACGGACAGTTCCAGCAGCACCGCCGTCTACTACAACGGGCTGCTCTCCGTGCCCAATCCGAAGCACGAGCTGCGCATCCAGATGACGGCGCAAGTCACCCTCGTGCTCGCCAGCGTGCGCGACGTGTTGATGATTCCCGCCGGCGCCCTTGGGCGCAAGGGCAAGGACGGCAGCTACACCGTGCGCGTGGCAAGCGGCGAGAAGGGCAAGGAAAAAATTGAGCGCCGCGCCGTGGAAGTGGGGCTGAACAACCGCGTGCATGTGGAAATCAAGAGCGGGCTGCGCGAAGGCGAGCAGGTCATCGTCGGCCAAGGCCCGGCGGAAGGCGAGGAACGCCCGACCAACATGGGGCGGCGCGGCCCGCGCATGTTCTAAGAGGGCAGGGCGATGGCACAGCAAGAAACCGCGCTGCTGCGTCTGCGCGGCGTGGTGCGCGAATACCCGGCGGGCGAGGAAGTGGTCGCCGTGCTCAAGGACGTGAATCTGGACATTCACGCGGGCGAGATGGTCGCCATCATCGGGCCGTCCGGCTCCGGCAAGTCCACGCTGATGAACATCATCGGCTGCCTGGACCGCCCCACGCGCGGCAGCTATCAGGTGGGCGGGCGCGAGAGCGGCGAAATGCTGCCGGACGAACTCGCGCGCCTGCGCCGCGAGCACTTCGGCTTCATCTTCCAGCGCTATCACCTCATGGGCGACCTCACGGCGGTGGGCAACGCCGAAATCCCCGCCATTTATGCGGGCGTGAGCGCCGAGCAGCGCCACGAGCGTGCGCGCGTGCTGCTGCAGCGCCTTGGGCTGGGGGAGCGCCTTGGCAACCGCCCGGGGCAGTTGTCCGGCGGGCAGCAGCAGCGCGTGTCCATCGCGCGCGCACTGATGAACGGCGGCAGCGTCATCCTTGCCGACGAGCCGACGGGCGCGCTGGACCAGGCCAGCGGGCAGGAGGTGATGGCGATTCTCAAGGAACTCAACGCCAGCGGCCACACCATCATCCTTGTGACGCACGACGCCAACGTCGCCGCCAATGCGCGGCGCATCATCACCATCAGCGACGGGCGCATCGTCAGCGACGAAGCCAACGACCCCGGCGGCGCCCCCGCCGCCGCGCCCAAACACCCGGACGACGCGCCGAACCAGCGCGACGGCTGGCTCGCCGCCTGGGGGCGGCTGGGCGAGGCCACGCACATGGCGGCGCGCGCCCTTATTGGGCACAAGCTCCGCACGCTGCTCACCATGCTCGGCATCATCATCGGCATTGCCTCCGTGGTGTCGGTGGTGGCGCTTGGCAACGGCTCGCGCCAGCGCATTCTTGCCGACATCGCCAGCATGGGCACCAACACCATTGACATCCGCCCCGGCAAGGGCTTTGGCGACCGCACTGCGGGCGCCATCCACACGCTGCGCCCGGCAGACGCCGACGCGCTTGCCAAACTCAGCTATGTGGACAGCGTCTCCCCCAGCGTGAGCACCAGCAAGACGGTGCTGCGCGGCAACGTCAGCAAAACCGCCAACATCAGCGGCGTGGGCGTGAGCCACTTCCGCGTGGGCGGCTACACCATCGCGCAGGGCGCCACCTTCAACGACGAGAGCGTGCGCCGCCAGCTGCAGGACGCCGTGATTGACCCCAACACCAAGGCCGCCTTCTTCCCCGACGGTGAAGACCCCATTGGCAAAGTGCTGCTCATTGGCAGCGTGCCCGCGCGCGTGGTGGGTGTGACGGCGAAAAAAGACAGCCCCTTCGGCCTTGCGGACGCGCTGGAAATCTGGCTGCCCTACACCACGGTGATGAACCGGCTCATGGGCATCCGGCACCTGCGCAGCGTCACCGTGCGCGTGGCCGACGACGCCGACCCCGGCGCGGCGGAAACCGGCATCACGGAACTCATGGTGCAGCGCCACGGCACGCAGGACTTCTTCACGCGCAACTCCGACACCATCCGCCAGACCGTGGAGAGCACCACCAAGACCATGACGCTGCTCATTTCCGCCATTGCCGTCATCTCGCTCGTCGTGGGCGGCATCGGCGTGATGAACATCATGCTCGTGTCGGTCACCGAGCGCACGCAGGAAATCGGCGTGCGCATGGCCGTGGGCGCGCGGCAGGGCGACATCCTCAAACAGTTCCTCATTGAGGCCGTGCTCGTCTGCCTCATCGGGGGCGCGCTTGGCGTCACGCTCGCGCTGCTGCTGGGCGAGGCTGTGGCTGCGTTCGGCGGCGAGAGCTTCACCATGATTTTTTCGCCCGCCTCCATCGTCGCCGCTTTCACCTGCTCCACGCTCATCGGTGTGCTGTTCGGCTTCCTGCCCGCGCGCCGCGCTGCGCAGCTTGACCCGGTGCATGCATTGTCAGGGGAATAAGAGGCGATACTCAAAGGAAATACATTTGGTTGCCGGCTTATGAAACCGGCGATGAAGCAATACTGGATGAAAAACATGAAAAAGACGCTGCTTTCCATCCTCCCCGCGCTGCTGCTCGTCGCCTGCGGCACCGCGCCGCGCCAGCCGGATGCCGTTGTGCTCACGCCCACATGGCAACAGGCGCACGTCAAAGACGCGGCGGAAGCCTCCGCCGCGCAGCGCGCGCTGCTGCCCGTGGCGCGCTGGTGGGCGGCGCTGGGCGACGAGCAGCTCACGCAGCTCATTGACGAGGCGCTGGCGCGCAACACCAACCTTGCGCGCGCCGCCTGGCGCGTGCGCAGCGCGCGGCTGTCCGCTGGCAACGCGGCGGCTGGCATGTGGCCCTCGCCCTCGGCCAGCGTGGACACGAGACGCAGCCGTCGGCTCGATGGCGAAGGCGCCACCACGCGCTCTGCTGGCGCCTCTGTAGGGCTGAACTGGGAAATTGACCTCTGGGGGCGGCTGGCCGCACAAGCCGACGAAGCCGCGTGGGAAGCCATCGCCACCGAATACGACCGCGAAGCTGCGGCGCAGGCGCTCGTCGCCACGGTGGCCAAAAGCTACTGGCGCATCGCCTTGCTGGACGCACAAATCGCCGCGCAGCGCCAGAGCATAGAAACCGCGCGAAAAACGCTGCAACTCGTGCAGGTGCAGCTTGAGGCTGGCGCCGTCTCGCCGCTGGAAGTCGCGCAAAGCGACCAGGCGCTCGCCAGCCAGCAGGCATCGCTGGAAGACATGCTCGCCACGCGCCAGGCGCTGCGCCACGCCCTTGCCATCATCTTTGACGTGCCGCCCGAGCTGCTGCCCGCCGCCGCGCAATCGCCCCGCCTGCCGGACAGCGCCACCCTGCCGCAAATCGTCGCGGGCGTGCCCGCGCACATGCTCGCACGCCGCCCCGACGTGCGCGCCGCCGAGCTGCGCCTCTGCGCCGCGCTCGAAGGCGTGCGCGCCGCCAACGCCGCCTACTACCCGCGCCTCTCGCTCACTGGCGCCCTCGGCACCGCCAGCCAGAGCCTGTCAGACGTGCTCAAAAACCCCGTGCTCACGCTGGGCGCCGGTCTCGCGCTGCCCTTCATTGACTACGCGCGCCTGAAACGCAACGAAGGCATCGCCCACAGCACCTACGAACAAGCCATCCTCAGCTTCCGCGAGGCGCTCTACGGTGCCCTCGTGGACGTGGAAGATGCGCTTTCAGCCCGCACCCACCTGCTCGCGCAGGAGCAGGCACTCACGCGCTCACTCGCGCAGGCGCAGCGCGCCGAAGAACTCACCGAAGTGCGCTGGCAGGCCGGCGCCGTGAGCATGAGCCGCTGGCTGGACGCGCAGGAAACGCGCCGCCGTGCGCAAACCTCGCTGCTCAACATGCACTACGAGCGCGCCGCCAACCTTGTGGACAGCTACCAGGCGCTTGGCGGCGAA
The DNA here is from genome assembly GCA_017437605.1 of Ottowia sp. Taxonomy (GTDB): domain Bacteria; phylum Pseudomonadota; class Gammaproteobacteria; order Burkholderiales; family Burkholderiaceae_C; genus Ottowia. The sequence continues at coordinate 21,730 of JAFRYL010000009.1, forward strand.
CCCGTGCTGCCCGAAGTGGACCCGCCGCAAGACGGCAGCAGCGACGCAGCCTGCTGCACGCCATAAGCGCTTCTCGCCCTTGCCGTGCGCGCGGCAGCGCGTATTGCTTGGTATCAATACGCTGCCAGCAAGAAAGGCCGGCAATGAACAGTAAAGCCAATGGGTATCGTAAAAAACCTGCCCAACCATGCGCCGCGCTATCATGCCGCCCGGCGCTTTGCGGCGCTCGGCAACACTGCCCACACAACCTGTTTTTTATGAATAGCCGCGCGGAAACCATAATGGAGTGATTGCATGCGTTTCATCGGAGGGAAAACCCTGCTGCTGGATGACATCGCGGATGCGGTTGCCGAGATTGCTCCAGATGCGAAATCAATTATTGACATGTTCTCTGGCAGCGGCGTGGTTGCCGGGCACTTCAAGCAATGCGGCTACAGCGTCATTTGCAATGACCAGATGTATTTTTCTTATGTGTTGTCGCGCGGAACACACCAACTCAAAAAAGCGCCCAGCTTCAAGAGACTTGAGGTTGGCAATGTCTTAGACTACCTTAATAATCTGGCACTCAAGGACACAGATTTTTCTATTGAGAACTGTTTCATTTATCAAAACTATTCTCCTCATGACGAATGCCGGCGTATGTACTTTACGTGCGAGAACGCATTGCGCATTGATGTCATACGCTTAACTATAGAAAAATGGCACAAAGAAGCGCTGATTGATGAGGACGGATATTACTATCTTCTTGCTGCGCTGCTGAACGCAGTGCCATTTGTAAGCAATATCGCCGGTGTTTATGGCGCCTACCTCAAGCACTGGGATGCAAGAGCAAAAAAGGCGCTTGTACTGGAAGAGCCTGTTCTATCATCAGGGGATTTGTCTTTTGAGTCGTACAACTTGCCTTACGAAAAGCTGCTGGCTGTTGTAAGGGCGGATGTGCTTTACTCGGACAGCCCCTACAATACGAGGGAATACCTTCCCAACTACCATGTGCTTGAGACGATTGCAAAGTACGACTACCCTGAAATCAGCGGTGTGACTGGATTGCGGGATTACAGTGGGCAGCGGTCGGATTTTTGCTCGAAGCGCAGGGCTGCCATTGCCTTTGAGGACATGATTCGGCTTGCAAATGTCAGGTACGTCGTTATCAGCTATAATAATGAAGGTGTTGTGCCAACAGAAGAGCTTAAGGCAGTCTGCAAGAAATATGCCGTTGAGGGCAGCTTTCGTTTCAAGGAAATCCCATACCGCAGGTATAAGAGCAGGATTCCCAACAACAGGAGAGGGCTTGTCGAGCAAATTTACATGTTTGAAAAAAAAAGCAACTGGGCGGTCAAGTCGCCGCTTAACTATATTGGTGGCAAATATAAACTTCTCCCGCAGCTGCAGAATCTGTTTCCAAGTAAAGCAGATACGATGGTTGACCTTTTTTGCGGCGGCGGAGATGTGTGCGCAAATGTTTTGGCCAGCCGCGTCATTGCGAACGACATAAACTACTTTATCGTTGATTTGTTTAAAACACTGCAGACCATAGGGGTGCAAGAGGCGCTTTCAGAAATCGGAAAGGTTGTGTCCAGATACTCTCTTTCAAAAGTAAATAAAGAAGGGTATCTTGCCCTGAGGGAGCACTACAACAAGTCAAAGAAAAAGGATGCTATCGAGCTGTTTGTGCTGATTTGCTACGCGTTCAATCACCAGCTCAGGCTCAATAGCGCGCATGAGTTCAATACGCCTTTTGGGATGAATCGTAGTTGCTTCAATTATTCGATTGAGGCCAACTTGGTCTCTTTTATGGAGCGCATCCATGGCATTGAGTTTACCTCTGTGAACTACCGTGATTTTGATTACTCCGTTCTCAGAGAGGGAGACTTTCTTTATGCGGACCCACCATATCTGATTACAACTGGCTCTTACAACGATGGCAAGCGCGGGTTTGAGGGGTGGTGCGAAGATGACGACTACACCCTGTTCCGAATATTGGATGCCCTTGATGCCCGTGGCGTTAAATTTGCACTCTCCAATGTTGTTGAACACAAGGGTGTCAGGAACCTTGGGCTGGAAGAATGGTCAAGAAAATACACGGTTCATGCTCTTAGTTCTGGCTATGCAAACAGCAGCTATCACGGGAAAAACACTGACCGCAAAACAAGGGAAATCTTGGTTACCAACTACTGACGTTAAACCGGGCGATTGAAAATGGCGCAAAGAACTTTTGGGTGGGTTCAAAATCCCAACGTGCTGACCACTTTAAAAAAAGTGGTTGCCATCATGGTTCCGGGCTCAAAATTTTCGAATTATATTCGCGATTACAGGCTTCCGCTGCTCAGAAGGAACGGCCTGATTGATGATGATTTGTACTCATCCTTTATTAAGATTCTTTCCTCAGATGAGATTGTTGTTGGCTATGACAAAATGAAAGGGAGAGGCGGGGCAAGGGGACTAAATAAAAACGGCATACCGAATTCAAAATGCTCTGGCCTGGCGCAGATTTCCATTGAAGGCCAAAAAAGCATCAAGCTAATCTCTCTGGGTGGCGATGAAGTTGTAGTGAAGAAGCCCTACACGGACGACTGGTCTGCTGACGGCTATGTGCGTTGGGCTATTTCAACCGGTCTTCTTGATTATTGTGCCGACAGGGATGAAGTTCGAGCATCTTCGTTAGGCGAGGAGCTTGTTGCTACTGAAGACGGCAGCGAGGAAGAAGGCGCAATTTTTGCCAAAGCGCTGCTTTCTTGCCCGCCGGTGATTCGTATTCTTTCTTTGCTTGACGATGACGATGCCCACACCAAGTTTGAGCTTGGCTCCAAGCTAGGCTTCAGCGGAGAGCTTGGTTTCACATCGTTTTCACAGAATGACTTTCTCCGCGAAATACTCTCTGCTTCAGATGCAGAAAAAAGCAAAATCAAATCCAACTATGAAGGTGATTCAGACAAATATGCGCGGACGATAGCCAGTTGGCTGCGCAAGATGAAATGGGTTGAAACGTGCAGTAAGACTGTGACAGAGAAATGCAGCGGACAAAAATATAAATTGTATGCATATAGAATCACTCCAAAGGGAAGGATGGCTCTGAAGCGCTCCCGAGGAAACAGCAGCAATGCCAGAATCCCTAAAATTGTTAATTTTGAGATGCTGGCAACCAAGGCGTCTGATGCTGGCTATCTGCGCCTGCGTCGCGCATTGATTATTCAGGCCCTTGGATACACTACAAACCGTACTGTTGAACAGATTGCAAAATACCTTTGTGACAACGGCGTCCAGGTGTCTCCCTGTACAATTATTGATGACATCGAAGGTCTGCAGCGCATTGGTTTGGAGATTTCTGTTTCCGAGGACGGCTCCGGGAACAAAAAAGTTGTCTGTCTTAAGGACAAAATTGTCAAGTTGGTGATTCCACAGGTGCGCGAGAGCGCCCGGCAGGTCACAATTATCAAGGATTCCCTGCGCGAGCGGCTGCGTAATCTTGACCACAGATACCTTGCGCTTGTTGATTTGGCATACAGCGATGCCCCAGGCCAAAGGAAAAAGTCTGATGCACGCGAATTTGAAATTGAAACTGCTGCGCTCTTTGCCGACATTGGATTTTTTAGCATGCGGCTTGGCGATGCCAACCGTCCGGACGTGATTGTGTCCGCCGGGCGTGATGGCGCAATCATTGACAATAAATCGTATAAAGATGGATTTGGTGTAGAGAGGAGCAGTGCGGATGAAATGACCCGCTACGTTGCTCAAAATGATGCGCGTATTGACGGGGAGCCTCCTAACGAGTGGTGGAAGAGTTTCCCTCGGGAAGCCAGTGATTTTTATTTCCTGTTCGTTACATCATTTTTGAAGGGTGATTTCAAAAGAAACATGGATTCCATCAGTTCGTTGACAGGCAGATTGGGCGCTGCTGTCGGTGTCGATAACTTGCTGCTCATCGCGGAAGCCATGAAGGGAGGTCTCCTTGAAAAAACGGACTTTTTCAAGATGATGCGAAACTGCGAGCTGAGCCTGTAAGTAGGACTGCTCCCATTCTTTCCGGCGTTCTACCCCTTCTATCCTCCGTTGACGCATCGGCAGAAGCCTGGGGATGAATTGCATACTATGTGACAACTTGTGTGGTTGTCGGCTTTTATTGCCGGAGACATGTTGATACCCATGTTTTTCGTGATTTCGGGACAAACATCGCGCTTGCTTTTGATGGCATGCGCCATCACGCTTCTGCCCCTTCCAACCGTAGAGCCGCTGTGCGGTATGCGGGGCAAGGGAGTTGCTTTGTGAGCACTGCGCGCTCAGCGCCATACACTGCGCCCTTTTTTTCGCTTGCCCAAGGAGCCAGCCATGACTGTCCCTGCATCGCCCCATGTGATGAATACCTACGCGCGCCTGCCCGTGGCGCTGGTGCGTGGCGAGGGCTGCCGCGTGTGGGACGCCGATGGGCGCTGCTACCTTGACGCGCTGGCGGGCATTGCCGTGAACACGCTGGGGCACGCGCACCCCAAGCTGGTGCCAGCGCTGCAGGAGCAGGTGGCGACGCTGATTCACTGCTGCAACTACTACTACGTGCCCGATGCCGAGCTTGTCGCCGCGCGCCTGGCAGAGCTGGCGGGCATGAGCAACGTCTTTTTCTGCAACAGCGGGCTGGAGGCGAACGAGGCGGCCATCAAGATGGCGCGCAAGTTCGGGCACGGCAAGGGCATAGCGCGCCCGCAGATTGTGGTGTATGAGAAAGCGTTTCACGGGCGCAGCATTGCGACGCTGAGCGCCACGGCAAACCCGGCGGCGCGTCAGGGCTTTGAGCCGCTGCTGGAAGACTTCATCCGCGTGCCGCTCAACGACATGGCTGCGCTGCGCGCCGCCACGGACGGGCGTGACGATGTGGCGGCGGTGTTTTTCGAGACGATTCAAGGCGAGGGCGGGGTGAATCCCGCGCGCGCCGAATACCTGCGCGAGGTGCGGCAACTCTGCGATGAGCGCGGCTGGCTGCTGATGCTCGACGAAGTGCAGTGCGGCATGGGGCGCACGGGCAAGTGGTTTGCCTACCAGTGGGCGGGCATCACGCCCGATGTGATGCCGCTGGCCAAGGGCTTGGCAAGCGGCGTGCCCATTGGCGCCGTGGTCGCGGGGCCGAAGGCTGCCGACATTCTGCAGCCCGGCAACCACGGCACGACCTTCGGCGGCAACCCGCTGGCGATGCGCGCGGCGCGCGAGACGCTGCGCATCGTGGAAGAAGACGGCCTGCTGGAAAACGCCCAGCGCGTGGGCGAGGTGCTGAAAACCGCGCTGGCGCAGGCGCTGGCGGGCGAAGCAGGCGTGAAAGAGATACGCGGCCAGGGGCTGATGCTGGGCATTGAGCTGACGCGCCCCTGCGGGGCGCTGGCGCTGCGCGCGCTGGAAGCGGGCCTGCTCATCAGCGTGACCGCCGGCAACGTGGTGCGCCTGCTGCCGCCGCTCATCATGCGCGAGGACGAGGCGCGCGAAGTGGTGCAGATTCTCGCGCCGCTCATCATCAACTTTTTGCACGAGGCAGAGTGAAGCATGTCCACCTCCATTCGGCATTATCTGCAGTTTTCCGATTTCAGCGCGGATGAATACGCCTATCTTTTGAAGCGCGCCGCCATACTCAAGCGCAAGTTCAAGGCGTACGAAAAATATCACCCGCTTTCCGACCGCACGCTGGCGATGATTTTTGAAAAAGCCAGCACGCGCACGCGCGTGAGTTTTGAGGCGGGCATGTACCAGCTCGGCGGCAGCGTCGTGCACCTGACCACGGGCGACAGCCAGCTTGGGCGCAGCGAGCCGATTGAGGATACGGCGCGCGTCATCAGCCGCATGGTGGATATAGTGATGATTCGCACCTTTGAGCAGGCGCGCATAGAAACATTCGCCAAACATTCGCGCGTGTCCGTCATCAACGGCCTGACGAATGAATACCACCCGTGCCAGATTCTGGCCGACATTTTCACTTTCATCGAGCACCGTGGCTCCATTGAAGGCAAAACCGTCACCTGGATTGGTGACGGCAACAATATGGCCAACACTTGGGCGCAGGCAGCGGCGCTGCTCGGTTTTGAATTGCGCGTGTCCTCACCGCGCGGCTACGAGGTGGACGCCGCGCTTGCTGCCGTGGACGGCGGGCGCCGCTGGAAAGATTTTGACGACCCCATGAAAGCCTGCGAAGGCGCCGATTTGGTGACCACCGACGTGTGGACCAGCATGGGCTATGAAGCGGAAAATGAAAAGCGCCGTCAGGCCTTTGCCAACTGGTGCGTGGACGCACGCATGATGGGCGTGGCCAAGCCCGAGGCGCTGTTCATGCACTGCCTGCCCGCGCATCGCGGCGAAGAAGTCACACCCGAGGTGATTGACGGCCCGCAATCCGTGGTCTGGGACGAGGCCGAAAACCGCATGCACGTGCAAAAGGCGCTGATGGAATACCTGCTCATCGGCAAGCAGGACGGCGACTGAACGCCAGCCAAACAGAAAAACACACCCCCTCGCCCCCGCGTGCTGCGAAGCGGCTCGGCAGGGGGAGAGGGCAGGGTGAGGGGGAACGGACGCGCAGCGCCTTTTTTCTTGTGTTATTGGCGTATACCCATTGAATAAATGCTGCATCGCCGTCTTATGTTACCGGCGATGGTGTGGATACCGCCGTAGCCATGGCTCTGTTGAACCACGGTTGACATATTCCACGCCGTACAAATGCGCGCTTCTGTAGGGGCAGCCCTTGTGGCTGCCCTTTGTACGTCTGCGAGCCGAAGCGGGCGCCCACAAGTGTCAAGCGCCACATGGGTAACAGGCATGACAGGACATGGGTAACACCCTATAGCCTGCTGATTCTGCGGTTGAGGAGTTCGCCACTGCAAGAGGCGAACTCTGCAATCTTGAAGTTGCGGTAGCAAGCGATGATGATTTCCCCATCTTCGCTTGGCCGCAATTCAA
>JAFRYL010000052.1 GCA_017437605.1 Ottowia sp.
CAGCGCCTCACAGAATTCCTGCACGCCAAATTCTGAGTCCATGTAATTCTGTTCCATAATCTCCATCACGCGTTCCATGAAGGGTTTCGTATCATCCGTGGCGCCCATGATGACGAACAGGAAAATCGCCGTCATCACCACTTCGCACACCAGCACCGAAAAAAAGCTGTATTGGTGCGGCGACAGCGCGCCGTAGCCGTTGGTGGCAAAGCCCCCTGCGTTCCAGCCCGGCTGCCCGCTGGCAATCAGGTAGAGCACGGCGCCAGCGAGGATGGCGCCAGCCACCTGCGCGGCGATGTAGGGGGCAAGCTCTTTCTTCTCGAAGCGCCCGCCCGCCCACAGGCCGATGGACACCGCCGGGTTCAGGTGGCAGCCGGAGATGTGCCCGATGGCATACGCCATCGTCAGCACCGTCAGCCCGAAGGCCAGCGACACCCCAACGTAGGCGATGCCCAGATGCGTGCCCGGAATGTTGGCGGCGAGCACGGCAGAGCCGCACCCTCCCAGCACCAGCCAGAATGTGCCGATGAGTTCGGCCAGATATTTGTTCACGGTGTGTACTCCTGAAAAAAACAAGTGGGTGGGGCGCACAAAAAACTTCCCCTCATGTGCTGGCGGCGCGCCCCGTGCCGCTGGCGTGGGGAAGGGGGTTCAAAGCGGCGGCGGCTCCGGCGCGAAGCTGCCAAGAAAACTTGACCAGATGGACGCGGCCAGCGCCGCCATCAGACACACGCTCACGGGCATGGTGAGCGCGGCGACCACCACGCTCAACCCGGGCAGCGCCGTCAGCAGCGCCAGCACGAGGCTGGCAAGCATGAACACACCCATCCAGCCGAAGCCAAAGGCGAGGTAGGCGCCGGCGTTGCGCAGCACCGCTGTGGCGCTGAAAAACAGCGCCTTGGCGGGCGGCGTGTTGTGCCAATACACGAGCGCCGGCGCATGCCAGAACAGCACGGCAATGGGCAGATAGGCGGCAGCCAGCAGCGCCAGGCGGCGCAGCGCGCTATGGAAAGCGGCGGGAAACTGCGGCTCTTTGAGCAGTTCGGGCGTCACGCGCCCGTCATGCGCGTTCAGCAGGCGCAGCAGCTCGCCATCGTCCAGCCACTGCCCGAGGACGGCCAGCAGCAGCATGGCCGCGGCATACAGCAGCCCCAGCGTGAGCATGGCGCGCGAGTGCTGCGGGCTGCGCCGCCACGCCGCGAGCAGCAGCGCGGGGGCTGGCCAGCGGCCTTGCTGCACGCACTGTGCGCAGCACATCAGGCCCACGGTGCCGGCAGGCACGAGGACGGCGGCCAGCGTGCCGCCGACAAAGGGCAGCGCCGCCAGCAGCGTGAGCGTCATGAGCAGCATCAGGAACAGCCCGGTGAACACCAGCGGCTGGCGGCGCCAGAGGCGCAGCCCCTCCGCTACCCAATGCAGCCCTTGTGCGGCGCTCGGTGTACGCAGTCTCAAACTCATGGTGCAAGGGGCGCGGCGCGGCGCTGGCGCAGCACGCGCTCAAAGTGCGCGGGGTCGTGCGGGGTAAGCAGGTGCGCGCTGCGCGGCAGGTGCCAGTCCCAGAGGCGCGAAAGCCAGAAGCGCAGCGCCCCGGCGCGCAGCGCCTCGGGCAGCAGGCGGCGCTCAGCGTCAGAAAGCGGGCGCACGCTCTGATACGCGCGCAGCATGGCGCTGGCGCGTGCCTCGTGGTGCGCGCCCGTTTCCCAGTCAATCGCCCAGTCATTGAGGGCGACGGCCAGGTCAAACAGCAGCGTATCCACGCCCGCGAAGTAATAGTCAAAAAAGCCGGTGAGCCGCGCCTCTTCGCGCGGGCCGTTGAACATCACGTTGTTGCGGAACAGGTCGCAGTGGCACGCGCCGCGCGGCAGCGCCTGCCACTCGGCGCTGGCGGCGAGCGCGTTCTGGTGCGCCAGCTCATCGCGCAGCAATGCGGCCTGTTCGCCGTCCAGATGCGGCAGCACCACAGGCGCCGTCTCGTTCCACCACGGCAGCGCGCGCAGATTCGGCTGCACCAGCGGGAAATCGCGCACCGCCAGATGCGCGCGCGCCAGCATCGCGCCCACGGCGGCGCAGTGCGCCTCGCCCGGGTGCATCTCGCTCGCGCCCTCCAGATAGTCCACCACCGCCGCCGGCTTGCCGCGCAGCGTGTGCAGCAGCGCGCCACCCGGCGCAGCCTGCGGCGCGGGCACCGGCACGCCGTGCGCGGCAAGGTGCTGCATAAGCTGCAGATAGAAGGGAAGCTGCTCGGGCGTGAGGCGCTCAAAAATCGTCAGCACCCAGCGGCGCATGGAGCCATCAGCCTGCCGCACATCGGCAAAGTAGTTGGTGTTTTCAATGCCGCCGGCAATGCCCGCCAGCTCGGTTAGCTCGCCCAGGCGCAGCGCGGCAAACAGCGCCGCAGCCTCGGCGGGCGCAATTTCGGTGTAAACGGCCATCGCGTGCGGTTCAGAACGGAATCTTCCACACGCGCCGCCCGGCGCTGCCCGGGCCGCTTTCGCCCGTGGCCGTGCGCCCGCTCGCATCGGGCGGCTGCACCTCATAGGCGGGCACGCTCGCCTTGGGCTGCACGCGAATGCGCTGCGTCTGCCCGCCGGCGCGCAACTCCTCAATGCGGCTGCCTGAATCTTCGTGCTCCAGGCGCTCCACGCGCTGCGTCGTGCGGTCATACACCGGCTCTTCGCGCGACAGGGGCGCGGGGCTGGTCTGGGCGTGCGCCGCGCTGCCCGCAGCGAGCAGGACGGCAAGGGAAAAAGCGAAAGGGCGGAATGTGTTCAGCATGATGGCGTGGATTCTAGAAAAGAGCCGAAACCAGCGCTGCGCGCAGATGCCGACGGTGTATACCGGCACTATATACATGTGATTGCCGGAGACTTGCGCCGGCGATGTATATATACCCATTGATTTGCACGAAAAAAGCCGCCCGCAGGCGGCTTTTGTGTGCAAGCGGGCGCAGCTTAGGCTTGCAGGTTGCCCACCATGTTGGCGGGCACGACCCACTGGTCGAACTGCTCTGCCGTGACGTGTCCGCTGGCAATCGCCGCTTCGCGCAGGCTGCTGCCTTCCTTGTGCGCTTTTTTGGCGATGAAGGCGGCCTTGTCGTAGCCGATGTGGGTGTTGAGGGCGGTGACGAGCATGAGGGAGCGCTCGACCAGTTCCGCAATGCGCTCGGTCTTTGGCTCTATGCCCACGGCGCAGTTGTCGTTGAAGCTGTTGATGCCGTCGGCGAGCAGCCGCACGCTTTGCAGGAAGTTGTGCGCGACCATGGGGCGGAACACATTGAGTTCAAAGTTGCCGCTGGCGCCGCCGATGTTGATGGCGACATCGTTGCCCATGACTTGCGCGGCGAGCATGGTGACGGCTTCGCACTGCGTGGGGTTGACCTTGCCGGGCATGATGGAGGAGCCAGGCTCGTTTTCCGGAATGGCGAGTTCGCCGATGCCGCTGCGCGGGCCGCTGGCGAGCCAGCGCACGTCGTTGGCGATTTTCATCATGCTGGCGGCCAGCGTTTTGAGCGCGCCGTGCGCGTGCACGAGGCCGTCGCAGGAAGCCAGCGATTCAAACTTGTTGGGCGAGGTGACGAAGGGGTGGCCGGTGTTCTTGGCAATTTCGGCGGCTACGCCCTCGGCGTAGCCCTTGGGCGCGTTTAGCCCCGTGCCCACTGCCGTGCCGCCAAGCGCGAGTTCATACAGGTGCGGCAGCGCGGCGCGCACATGCGCGGCGCCGTGTTCGAGCTGCGCGACCCAGCCGGAAAACTCCTGCCCCAGCGTGAGCGGCGTGGCGTCCTGCAGGTGCGTGCGGCCAATCTTGACGATGGCGGCAAAGGCCTCGCTCTTGGCCTGCAGCGTGGCGCGCAGGCGCTCTATGGCGGGCAGCAGGCGGCTTTCAATGGCGCACACGGCGGCGACGTGCATGGCGGTGGGATACACGTCGTTGCTCGACTGGCTCTTGTTCACGTCGTCATTGGGGTGGACGAGGCGCGCCTGCCCGAGCTCGCCGCCCAGCAGTTCGCTCGCGCGGTTGGCGAGCACCTCGTTGACGTTCATGTTCGTCTGCGTGCCCGAACCCGTCTGCCAGACCACGAGCGGAAACTCGCCCGGATGCTGACCCGCCAGCACTTCATCGGCGGCGCGGCAGATGGCATCGGCTTTTTTTGCGTCCAGCAGGCCGAGGGCGCAGTTGACGGTGGCGGACGCCTTTTTCACCTGCGCCAGCGCGTCGATGATTTCCTGCGGCTGGCGCTCGCCGCTGATGCGGAAGTTCTGCAGCGAGCGTTGCGTCTGCGCGCCCCAGAGCCGCTCGGCGGGCACATCAATGGGGCCAAAAGTGTCTTTTTCCTGGCGGGTGGCGGTCATGCGGTGTTCCTTTGTTGCGGTGCAAAAAGGCGCATTCTATCGGCGCGCATGGAGCGCCTTTGGAACACGGAAAATGATGGGTATTGTGTGCTTGCCGGCTTATCAAGCCGGCAACTACATATATCTGACGTCAGTATGCGCAAAACGCCCACGAAAAAAACACATCCCCTCTCCCTCGCGGGCGCGGAAGCGCCCGACGGAGGGGGAGGGCAGGGTGGGGGTGTGCCGCATTGCGGCAGCAATGTGGCGTGTGTGTTTTGCAAAGGCTTTGCAGCTTCAAACCTTGCACGCGCGCCGCTGACGCAGCACAGCGCCCCCTCTCCCTGACCCTCTCCCCCTGTCCGGCTGCGCCGGCGGCGCCGAGGGGAAAACCTCTGGTTTCGGCGAAGCCAAGAAATGAAAAGGCATCCTGAAGGTTGCCTTTTTGACATGGTATTGATTGGTTGCCGGCGTAAGTAGCCGGCAACCATATCAATTATTGGCGGGTATCCGCCTTTTTACCCCGTTTTTCGCGCCTGCGAAGGGCGGGTGCCGCCGCGCCCGCGAGGGCGAGGCCGGAAAGCAGCAGCCCCAGCTCGCCCATCGTGGGCGAGGAGGAATTGCCGCCGCCGCTGGGTGTCGGCGTCGGGTCG
>JAFRYL010000053.1 GCA_017437605.1 Ottowia sp.
CCCGAAGGGGCCAACCGCAGCCGCGATGCGCGCCTGCAGCTTTTGCAGGCGTGCGCGCACCACCTTGTGATAGTCGCGCCCGCGTGCATAGAGCGAGACGATGCCCTCCTGCGGGCGCTGCCGCCGCGCCCACTCCACCTGCTGCCAGCCGGCGGGCGCCGCGCGTGGCAAATAATCCATGCGGGCTGTGACCACGCTTACCGTGCCCGGCACCAGTTCGGCGGGGCGCGCGCGTTTCATGCCGTGCGCCGCCATATAGTCCATGCCGCCGTGAAAGCCGCCTTCCAGCCAGGCGCGCAGCCCCGGCTCGGCGCTGGCAAGGTTCACGTCCGCCACGCCAAGCTGCGCAAAGCCCAGCTCGCGCGCCCAGTGCTGCATCTGCACCCACAACTGTTGAGTATCAATTTGACTGACCACGAAGAAATTGTAGGAACCGCCCCGCTTTCCCTGCAATGGACGGACGAGGCCGCCTGCGCGCGCTTTGCCGCGCGCCTTGCCGCCTGCCCCGAAGTGCGCGCCGCCTTCATCACGCTGCACGGCGGCCTTGGCGCGGGCAAAACCACCTTCACGCGCCACCTGCTGCGGGCGCTCGGCGTGACGGGCGCCATCAAAAGCCCGACCTACGCCATCATGGAGGGCTACGAGGCACCGGGCGGCTTCGCCATCGCGCACTTTGACTTCTACCGCTTTGACGACGAGCGCGAATGGGAAGACGCGGGTCTGCGCGACGCCTTCGCCGCCGCCGGCCTAAAGCTCGCCGAATGGCCGGAAAACGCCGCTGCCCTGCTGCCCGCCGCCGACCTTGCGCTGCACATTGAACTGGCTGATGGCGACGCACGCCGCGTGCAACTTTTCGCCCAAAGCGCCCTCGGTGAGCGCATACTCCGCACCTTGCGCGACGAGAACCACGCATGAACCAGCACCCGCCCTGCCCTGACACCCCTCACCCGCTCACACGCCGCAGCGCCCTCGTGCGCGGCGGCACCCTTGCCCTGCTGCTCACCGCGCCGCACATCGTGCGCGGCGCCGGCATCATCGCCGTGCGCGTCTGGCCGGCGGAGGACTACACGCGCGTCACCATCGAATCCGACACCCCGCTCAAAACCACGCACCTCGTGGTGCCCTCGCCCCCGCGCCTGGCCGTGGACATTCAGGACCTGCAGCTTGACCCCACCCTGCGCGAACTCGTCGCCAAAATCCAGCCCGATGACCCCAACATCGCCCGCGTGCGCGTGGGGCAAAACACGCCCGAAGTCGTGCGCCTCGTCTTTGACCTCAAGCGCGACACCCGCCCGCAAGTTTTCAACCTCGCGCCCGTGGCCGCCTATCGCCACCGGCTCGTCTTTGACCTCTACCCTGCCCACCCCGCCGACCCACTCGAGCAACTCATCGCCCAGCGCATGAAAGAACTGGGCAGCACCCCCGCGCCCGCACCCGCTGGCAAAGAAGACCCCCTTGGCTCACTCATCGGGCAGCTTGGCGACAAAAAGCCCGCCAAACCCACCACGCCGCCCAAACAACCCAGCAAACCGAAACAGCCCGAACCCGCCGCCCCGGCCGTGCGCCGCAGCGCCAGCGGCATCGTCATCGTCGCCATTGACCCCGGGCACGGCGGCGAAGACCCCGGCGCCGTCGGCCCGCGCGGCACACGCGAGAAAGACATCGTGCTCTCCATCGCCCGCCGCCTGCAGACGCGCATCAACCGCACCAGCGTCGGCGGCCAGCCGCTGCGCACCTACCTCACGCGCGACGGCGACTACTTCGTTCCCCTGGGCACGCGCGTGGCCAAAGCGCGGCGCGTCGGCGCGCAGCTCTTCATCAGCATTCACGCCGACGCCTTCACCCGCCCCGAAGCGCACGGCGCCAGCGTCTACGCCCTCTCCCAGCGCGGCGCCTCCAGCGCCGCCGCGCGCTGTCTGGCGGACAAGGAAAACGCCTCCGACCAGATTGGCGGCGTCAACATCAGGGTGCGCGACGCGCAAGTGCAGCGCGCCCTGCTCGACATGAGCACCACCGTGCAGGTACAGCACAGCCTGGCGCTTGGCAGCGCCATCATCAAGCCCCTTGCTGCCATCGGCGACATGCACAAGAAAAGCGTCGAGCGCGCCAACTTCGCCGTGCTGCGCGCGCCCGACATTCCCAGCGTGCTCGTGGAAACCGCCTTCATCAGCAACCCGCAGGAGGAACTCAAACTGCGCACCGCCGCCTTCCAGGAAAAACTCGCCGACGCCATCTTTGCCGGCATTCGCAGTCACTTCGCCGCCCACCCGCCCAAAGCGCGCAGCCGCAAAGCATGACGCGCCGCCCTCCGGTTTGACTCCCCGCCTCCCACTTGCTACGATGCCGCCATGAACACCGACCCGAAAACCCTTTCCTTTGCGGACATTGAAAAGATGGACGCAGACAGCTACTTCCGCTTTGTTGAGGAGCGGCTGGACGAGGCATATGGCGATGACCGCCCGGGCATTCCACACGAACAGGTGATGGCGAAAGCGTGGGCATACGTTGAATCGCTGGTGGAAAAACGTGCCTGAAACATACACAATTGAATGGGCGAGAGTTGCCGACGCGCAATACGACAGGATACTTGCGGACATCTGGGAATTTTCGCCGCGCTACTTCCTGAAGCTGGCGCGCGCGGTAGAAAACAGTCTCGTGCCACTGCATGAATGGCCGCGCTTCTACCCGCAAAGCCAGTACAAGCCCGAACGCAAATACCGCAAAATCGTTGTTGATGACAACTACATCATTCTTTACCGCATCCTTGAAAAGCGGCGCATCGTGAAAATTGAATATATTTTTCACAGCGCCATGGACATCGCATCACGCATCAAATGACCCCCACACAGCCCGCTGCGCCGGCTGTTGTGCCGCCGCGCGCGTCAGCACGCTGCCAAGGGGAAATGGAACGTGTTTCTTGGGTGTTTTTTGCACATACCAGCAGAAAGTACATGTGATTGCCGGCTTATAAAGTCGGCGAACAATATATACCCTTGCAACAAAGGCTCAAAAAAAGCCGCCGGCATGAACCGGCGGCTTTGTGCTTGCGTGTGTCGCAGGGCGTGGATTACATGTCCATGCCGCCC
>JAFRYL010000010.1 GCA_017437605.1 Ottowia sp.
ACGCCGGCCTTGAATATGTGATTATCTGCACCGCAGCGGTGAAAGACCCGGAGTTTCTGCAAGACGCCTGCGCCGCCTATCGCGGTCACATCATCGTGGGGCTGGACGCGCGCGACGGCAAAGTCGCCACCGAAGGCTGGGCGCACACCAGCCGGCATGACGCCGTAGACCTCGCTCGCCGCTTTGAAGACTGGGGCGTGGAATCCATCATTTACACCGACATCGGGCGCGACGGCATGCTCAGCGGCATCAACATTGACGCCACCGTACGCCTGGCGCAGGCGCTCACCATTCCCGTCATTGCCTCTGGCGGGCTGGCTGGCATGGAGGATATTGAAAAACTCTGCGCCGTAGAGGGTGAAGGCATAGAAGGCGTCATTTGCGGGCGCGCCATCTACTGCGGCGCGCTGGATTTTGCCGCCGCGCAGGAAAAAGCCGACGCGCTCGGCGGCGCAGCATAGACAAATACAGAGGGTATACATTCATCGCCGGCACAACAAGCCGGCGATGAAGTGTGTTTACCTACGGTATAGCGCCTTTTGTGCTCACAGCACGCCGGTTTCGCTGCTGTCCAGCACCACGTAATTGACCTTGCGCAGGTCAGCAAGGCTGCGCCCGCCCGCGTAGCTGATGGCGCTTTGCAAATCCTGCTCCATTTCTGTGAGGGTGTCGGAAAGGCGCCCTTTCACCGGTTCCAGAATGCGCTTGCCTTCCACATGGCGATATTCGCCCTTGTTGAAGTCGCTCGCTGAGCCGTAATATTCCTTGCACATCTGCCCGTCCACTTCCACGGTGCGCCCGGGCGATTCTTCGTGGCCGGCAAAGAGCGAACCTATCATCACCATGGAAGCGCCAAAACGCATGCTTTTGGCAATATCGCCGTGGCTGCGAATGCCGCCGTCGGCAATAATGGGGCGTGTGGCCGCGCGCGCGCACCATTTGACGGCGGCAAGCTGCCAGCCGCCGGTGCCAAAGCCGGTTTTCAGTTTGGTAATGCACACCTTGCCGGGGCCGATGCCCACTTTTGTGGCGTCCGCACCCCAGCGTTCCAAATCCAGCACCGCTTCGGGCGTGGCGACATTGCCCGCGATGATGAAGGCGCCCGGCAGCTTTTCGCGGATATGCCCAAT
The DNA here is from genome assembly GCA_017437605.1 of Ottowia sp. GTDB lineage: Bacteria > Pseudomonadota > Gammaproteobacteria > Burkholderiales > Burkholderiaceae_C > Ottowia. Next base: position 1,131 of record JAFRYL010000010.1, read on the forward strand.
CATGGCGCGCACGCTTTCCGCATGCCCGTGGGCAATATCAATGGTCACATATTCCGGCACCAGTTCCTCGGCGGCGAGTGCATTCACGCACTCATATTCCGACTTTTTTACGCCAAGCGAAATGGAGGCGAGCAGCCCGTCCTTTTTCATGGCGCGCACAAAGGCCACGCGGTCCACGTCAAAGCGGTGCATGACGTAAAAATAGCCGTTGGCGGCCAGCCAGCGGCATATGCCTTCGTCCACCACGGTTTTCATGTTGGACGGCACCACGGGCAGGCGGAAGCGCCGCCCGCCAAACTCCACGCTGGTATCGCACTCGCTGCGGCTTGCCACGCGGCACTGGCGCGGCAGCAGCAGCACCTGGTCATAATCAAAAATCTGCATGGCACACTTTCAAAAAATCATTGTTGCTGCTGCGTTTCCGCTTCCACAGTTTTTTCCACCACGACCACATCACGCCAGCGCACGTCCTGCACGGCGCTGTTGCCGCGTTTGGTCCAAGAGTGCCGCAGCGCCGAGAGCGCCGCGCGCCAGCGCAGCAGCGTGGTGCCCAAATCTTTTTGCCGCCCGAGGAAAAAACCCGCCGCCACCGCCAGCACCACGGGCAGCGCCCAGAGCATCATGCTGAACAGGAAAAACAGCACCAGCGCCGCCACCAGCAGCCAGCCGGCGGCAGCGGGCAGCCTGCTGCCAAAGCGCACGAGCAGCAGGCGCAGGAGTTGCGGAAGGTTCATGGGCGTCTCCTTTCATCGGCGAACCTGGAAACGGGCGCGCCGCGCAGCGGTTGACTGCAGTGTGGCACAGCCGCCCGGCCGGCGTCACGCCGCATCCGGGCGCAGCGCCTCCAGCGCCGGCTCCGGCGCACGTTGCGGCAGCGGCTGCACGTTGCCGCCCTCGATGAAGAGCGATTGCGTGGGAAAGGCAAACTGCGCGCCGTGGCGCAGCACAATCTCCACGATGGTCAGCAGCACGCGCTGCTTGGCCGCGTGGTACGGCACCAGCCCCGTGGCGCGCGTATAACACCACACCACGAAATCCAGACTGCTGCTGGAACAACTGACGAAATTCACTATTAGCGTCTGACTCACATCAATATCCTTGTGGTTGAGCAGCGCCTGGCGCACATCGTCGCAAATGGCCTCCATTTTGTCAGCGTCTTCATAGCGTATGCCGAGCGTTTCATGAATGCGCCGGTGCGTCATGCGCGAGGGCGTTTCCACCACGATGGAGGAAAACAGCGCATTGGGCACATACAGCGGGCGCTTGTCAAAGGTGCGAATGCGCGTGCTGCGCCAGCCGATATGTTCCACAAAACCCTCAATGTTTTTATCCGGCGAGCGCACCCAGTCGCCCACGCCAAAGGGCCTGTCCATATACACCGTCAGGCCGCCGAAGAAATTCGCCAGCAAATCCTTGGCGGCAAAACCCACGGCGATACCGCCAATACCGCCAAATGCCAGCACACCGGAAAGCGACAGCCCCAGCGCCTCCATCGCCACCAGCGACGCCAGCAGCAGCACCAGCAGCTGCAGCACCTTGCTCACCGCGCCAGCGGTGCCCGCGTCCACCTCCAGCGCCCTCTCGTGGTTCTTGGGCGGATTGACCACCGCCTTTTCCATCTCGCGTATCAGGCGCAAAACAAACAACACCGCTATCCCAATCACCGCCAACTGGCGCAAGGTATTGAGCACGGCAACTATGCCGGGCGACTCTGCCAGCTCCAGCGTCCTGCCCGCCAACGACAGCGCCATCAGCCACACCAGCAGGCGCAGCGGCAGGCGCGCGGCATGAAACAGCGCCGTATCCCAGGCTGTTGACGTTTTGCTCGTGATGCGCTCAAAAAAATCCAGCACATGCTGCAGCGCGTAGTTGCACAGCATCGTCACCAGCACCAGCAGCACCAGTTGCACCGCCCACACATGCGGCTCGCTGGACACCTGAAAATACGGCTCAAACCAGCTGCGCACCTCTTGCCAATCCATTGCAGACCTCTTTCACAAAAGCCCGCGATGCTAACCACATCCCGCAAACCATGAGTGAACAAGCACACCCCAGCCTCCCGCGCCTTGGCCTCATCTGGGCGCAGGCGCGCGGGCGCGTCATCGGACGCGGCGGCGCCCTGCCCTGGCACCTGCCCGAAGACATGGCGCACTTCAAACGCACCACCCATGGCTGCCCCGTCATCATGGGGCGCCGCACATGGGAGAGTCTCCCGCCGCGCTTCCGCCCCCTGCCGGGGCGCCAGAACATCGTCCTCACGCGCCGCAGCGACTGGACCGCAGATGGCGCCCAGCGCGCCGCCAACCTTGACGAAGCCCTGCAGCTTGCCGCCGGCGCCCCACGTGCCTGGGGCATCGGCGGCGCGCAGCTCTATGCCGCCGCCATCGCCCGCGCCGACGAACTCTGGGTCACAGACATTGACCTTGATGTGCCGGACGGCGACGCCTTCGCCCCCGCCATCGGCGCTGAATGGCGCGAAGCAGAACGCAGCACCCACACCGCCGCCAGCGGCACACGCTACAGCCTCGTGCGCCTCGTGCGCACCACAACACCATGACTGAACCCCTGCACCTGCTCTGCGGCTTTCACGCCGTGGCCGCGCGGCTAAAAGTCGCGCCCGATTCCATCGCCGAGCTGTATGTGGACGCCGAGAGGCGCGATGCGCGCATGAAGCAGCTCCTCGCACGCTGCGACGCCGCCGGCGTGCGCCCCATCGCCTGCGACGGGCAGCGCCTCGCGCGGCTGGCGGGCGGCACGCGGCACCAGGGCGTGGCCCTGA
>JAFRYL010000054.1 GCA_017437605.1 Ottowia sp.
GCCGGGGGCGGCGCGGCGCTGCCGTCCCCATCATTCAAAAAGGCGAGCAGGTGCGCGAGTTCTTCATCGGGCGTTTGCGGCGCCTGTCCGCAGAGCACCGTCAGCAGTCGGCGGCGCGCGTCCAGTTGCTCGGCCAGCGGCTCGCGTGCCGCCAGCATCTGCGCAAGGCGCGCGGCGGCGGCGTTGACGTCGGCGGCGTTGGCTTGTCCGGCGTCAAAGCGCGCCTTGACGTAGCCGTGCAACTGCTGCGCGGCGGCGATGCCTTCTTCCAAGGTGCGCTGCTGGCGGCGCAGCGCCAGCGCCTCGCGCCAGGCGCGCGCCACTTCGCCCGCCAGCAGGGTGTGCGCGCCGTGCAGCTTTTCTTCTTCCACATCGGCAGCGGCTTGGGCGGCACGCTCGGTGGCGGAGAGGCCGCCGAACACGTCCAGCGCCCACGTTGCGCCCACGAAAAGACCCGCGCCCCGCGCCGTGCCGTGGCGTCGTACCAGGTCAGTGGTGTAGGGCGGGGCGAGGCGGCGCCAGTCGCTTGATTCGTGCAGGCGCGCAGTGGCGACGTCCGCGCCCGCGCCCAGCACCACATTGGGCAGGCGTGCCGAGTGCGCCTGCACCACCACTTCCTGCGCCGCCTGCCAGCGCGCAGTGGCGGCGGCGATGTCCGGGCTGGCGGCAAGCGCCTTGTCAATCAGCGCGCTCATGCGCGCATCACCCCACGCGCGCCACCACTGGCGCAAATCCTGCGCTTCACCCAGGCGCGCGGCAGGCGCGTTGAAGGCGGCGGGTGCTTGCGGCGGCGCAGACAGCGGCGCAGTGTCCGGCGCGCTGGCGCAGGCGGCAAGCAGCAAGGCAGGGAGAGCCATGTAGGGGCGGGCCTTGTGCCCGCCCGCTGCCTGTTGCAAGCGATGCAGGGCGACCACAAGGGTCGCCCCTACAAATGTTCTATTTTTTGAGGGTATAGATTGGTTGCCGGTAATGTTTGCCGGCAACCATGTATTTGTTGTGTGAGTATCGGTGTGCATCGTCATGGTTCACCCCTGACGTTCAAGCATGGAGCGGAAGCGCGCAAGCGCGAGCGCGAGGAAGAGGGAGCCGGAGACGGCAATCACGGCCAGTTGCGGCGCCACGGCGCGCCAACCTGCGCCCCGGTAGATGACGGCTTGTGCGAGCGCGACAAATTGCGTGGTGGGCAGCCAGCGCACGATTGTCTGCAGGGCGTCGGGCATGGAGTCCACGGGCGTGGCGGCGCCTGAGAGCAGGTAGGCGATGGCGTAGACGGGCACGGCGAGCAGTCCGAATTGCGGCATGGAGGGCGCAAGCGTTGCCAGCCACATGCCAAGCGCGGTCACAGAAAAGAGGTAGAGCGCCGAAGCGGTGCCAAACAGCCACCACGAACCCGCCACGGGCACGCCGAGCAAGCCCTGCACCACGAGCCGCAGCGAGAGCAGGGACGCGAGCCAGATGACGGCGCCGTTGGCGAGGATTTTTGCGCACGCGATTTCGCTCGCGCGCACGGGCATGACGAGGAGGTGCTCGATGGTGCCGTGCTCGCGCTCACGTATCACGGCGGCGCCCACGAGGATGATGGCGAACACGGTGATGTTGGTGGCAATCTGCATCACCGAGGTAAACCACGAGGATTCATTGTTGGGGTTGAAGCGCAACTGGCTTTGCACCTGCACGGGCAGGAGGCTTTCCGCAGGCGGCGCGTGCAGCCAGGCGGCGGCTTCGCGCTGGAAGATTTGTTCCAGATACGCCGTGCCCAGGCTCGCCTGCGTGATGGCGGTGGCGTCGGCCAGCACCTGAATGGCGGGGTGGCGGCCTGCGAGCGCATCGGCCTCCATGCGCGGGGGGAACTGCACGACGAAGATGTAGTGCCCGGCGTCCATGCCGGGGGCAGCTTCGGCGCGGTCAATGAGCACGGGCGGCTTGAAGCGCGGCGGCAGAATGGCTTCGCGCAGCCGCGCGGAAAGCTGCGAGCGGTCGTCGTCAATCACGGCAATGGAGGTGTTGTCCACGTCCACGCGCAGGCTGTTGGCCACGATGAAGACGGCGGCAGTGAACGAGAACACAATCAGCAGCACCAGCACGGCGTCGCGCGCGAGCGCGTGCAGCTCCTTGCCTGTGAGCAGTGCGACGTGTTCCAGCCAGCGTTTCATGGGGCGCTCCTCAAAGCTGGCGGCGCAGCAGCAGCCGCGCCAGTGTCATGCAGAACAGCGCCATGCCCGTGAGCACCAGATAGGGCTGCACGAACGACGCTGCCCCAAGCCCCTTGGTAAACGCGCCCAGGCTTATCAACTGGAACCACGAGGAGGGAAAGCCGTAGCCGATGGCGGCGCTCACGCCCTTCAGGGTGGAGATGGGGTAGAGGAGACCTGCGAAGTTGGCCGACGGAATGAGGCAAATCAGCGCGCAGGCGGCAATGGCCGCCACCTGCGAGCGCACCACCGCCGAGACAAACAGCCCGAGCGCCGTGGCGGTGAGCGCAAAGAGCACGCCGCCTGCCAGCAGCGCCAGCGCGCTGCCCCGCAACGGCACGCCGACGATGGTGATGGCGGCGAGCACCAGCGTCACGAAGCTGGCCGAGGCCAGCGCTGCGTAGGGCAACTGCTTGCCCAGCAGGTATTGCCCCACGCTGGCGGGCGAGGCGTAGAGGTTGATGATGGAGCCGATTTCCTTCTCGCGCACCACGCCCAAAGCCGTCAGCATGGTGGGAATCATGATCATCGCCAGCATGATGATGCCGGGGGTAATGGCGTCAATGCTGCGGAAATCCTGGTTGTAGACATAGCGCGCACGCACAGTCACGGGCATGAGGCGTGCCGTGTCCAGCAGCGCGGGCGAGAGCGCGGCGCGCTGCTGCATCAGCCCGGCGGCCCACTGCGCGGCCATCATGCTGGCGTAGCCGCGCACGCTGGCGGCGGTGAAGGGAATGGCGCCGTCAATGATGAAGGCCGCCTCAGCCTTTCTGCCGGCGGCAAGCTCGCGCCCGAAGCCGGGCGGCACGTCGATGAGCAGCTTGATGCGCCCGTCGCGCAGCCAGTCTTCGCCCTCCTCGCGGCTGCTGGGCGAGGGCACTTGCTTGAAGATGCGCGCGCCCTGGAACGGCTCGATGAAGCTGCGGCTCGTGGCGCTTGCATCGTGGTCAATGACGGCAAAGTGCACGCGGTTGATGTCAAAGGAAATGCTGAAGGCGGCAATCAGCAGCAGCGCAATGGGACCCAGCAGCGCAAACGCCAGCCGCAGCCGGTCGCGCGCAAGCTCCAGCGCCTCGCGCCGCGCGAATGCCCAGACCAGGGCGAGCCAGTTTCCGCGCCGCTCCCTCTCCTTCGCGCAAAAACCATCCCCTCGCCCCCCGTGCCGCGTCTGCGGCACAGAGGGGGAGAGGGTAGGGAGAGGGGGTGTGTCTTTATTGCCTGCGTCAGCGGGCACATTTTGAATGGGTATTGATTGGTTGCCGGCATAAGAAGCCGGTAAAGAA
>JAFRYL010000055.1 GCA_017437605.1 Ottowia sp.
GCGTTGCACATGGAGCGCGGCGCTTCGCCGCTGGTCAGCTGCTTGGGCCAGGTGGAGGTGTCGGGCGCGGCGCCCGGCGTGGCGCTGCACGCGGTCAGCGAGCAGAACGCCAGCGGCCAAAGAAGAAGGCGGCCAAAGGAGGTCAGGTGCAGGGAAGGCATGGTTTCCTCTCTCTGATGAATGTGCGAAAAAAAACGCCACGGAGGGCGACGGCGCGGACTATAGCGGCAATTGAAAATCCCTACTGTTGGGCGGGCATTGAGTATTTCTATGCTGCCGGCTTATATTGCCGGCAATGATGTGTTATATATGGGGGTATATGGATTTTTTCCAGTGTTTTTGCCGATGGCGGACAATGCGCGCCCATGATGTTGCGCCACTCTTTCACACCTCCCGACAACACGCGCCTGGCCAACCTGTGCGGGTCGCTTGATGAGCACGTCCGCACGATAGAGGCGGGGTTGCAGGTGGGCATAGCGCACCGGGGCGAGCATTTCCGCATTGAGGGCGAGCCGGAAGCCGCGCGGCGCGCGCTGGCGGTGCTGCAGGCGCTCTATGAGATGGCGGCACGCCCGATTCGTGCCGATACGGTGCAGCTCATGCTCGCGGGCGGGGGCGAGGAGTTTGCCGAGGGCGCGGACGGCGCACTGCGGCTCGCCACGCGGCGCAGCGACTTGCGCGCCCGCACGCCGGCGCAAAGCGTGTATCTGGACAACATCGCCCACAACGACATGACCTTTGGCATCGGGCCAGCGGGCACGGGCAAGACTTTTCTGGCGGTGGCCTGCGCGGTGGACGCGCTGGAAAGGCAGCAGGTGCAGCGCATTGTGCTGACGCGCCCGGCGGTGGAGGCGGGCGAGCGCCTGGGCTTTTTGCCGGGCGATTTGACGCAGAAAGTGGACCCATATTTGCGCCCCTTGTATGACGCGCTGTATGAGCTGATGGGTTTTGAGCGCGTGCAGAAGGCGTTTGAGCGCCACCAGCTTGAAATTGCGCCGCTTGCCTTTATGCGCGGGCGCACGCTCAATCACGCTTTTGTGATTCTGGACGAGGCGCAAAACACGACGAGCGAGCAGATGAAAATGTTTTTGACGCGCATCGGCTTTGGCTCGCGCGCCGTGATTACCGGCGACACCAGCCAGATTGATTTGCCGCGCGGCGTGCAAAGCGGGCTGGTGCAGGCGGAAAAAGTGCTCGCCAAAGTGCGTGGGCTGGCATTCACCTATTTCACCTCCGCCGATGTGGTGCGACACCCGCTGGTGGCGCGCATTGTGGACGCCTATGAAGCCGCGCGGCGGCGTGAAAAGGGGGAAAAAGAAAGCGAAGAAAAAGAAGGAGAGGATTGAGGGCGCTACAGTCAACGGCGCTCAAGAAAATCCAGCATGGTGCGCGGGCTGACGACAAAGTCCGCTGGCGGAAAATCTGCCATGTTGCCCGTCACAAGGAACGCCTGGATGCCGCAGTCCCGTGCCGTGGCAACAGCCGCAAAGAACGCCACATCGTTAGGGTCGCGCACTCCGGAGATGTCCACATCTGACAGGGTGCAGCGCGCCGAAATATCCGCAAAGTGGGCAAGGAGTGTGCTGGCGCCTGCGGAAAAGCTGAACTTTTTACGCGACAGCACTTGAACGTATTCTTTCCAGATGGCGGTGGTAATGATGGGGACTATTGTTCCGCTGTACGTGGCTGCAATAATTTTGTAAGGAACGGAGCCGGGTTTCAGCAGCGCCGATACCAGAACATTGGTGTCAATAACAGCGAATATCAGCGGGAGCGGCGGCATTTTTTCTGCGGTCAGTTTCCCCGCAGTTCGCGGCGCACTGCGGCGATTTCCGAGTTTATTTCGTCCAGCGTCATTTCAGACGTGCCATTGGCGATTGACTGCGCGCCGACCTCCTGCAGCAGGCGCAACGCCTCCTGAGCCTTGAATTTCGCCCGCCCATCGTCATTCAGGAATCCGAACTGCGCGCCACTGCCACTGGCAAAGGCAGCGTCCTGCTCCTGCAGCTTGCGGCCAATATCGTCCAGTTTTGCCCTGCTTTGCGCGAGGGTGTCACGCTGCGCGGCGCCTCCTCCCGTCAACTTGCGCAGCGTCTGCACCACTTCCGTTTCCCTCGCAAGCGCGGCCAGCAGTTCAGGGAGCGCCATGCCACCTTGCCGCGCAAATGCGGCGTAGGGCATCAATGCGTCGTCAAGGGTCAATGCGGCTGGCATGCTCATTCTCCGTGTGCTGTGTGGCAATTTTGTGCTGGCGCGCGGCGGCGGTCAAGCTGCCCAGTTTCCATCCATGCCGCACAGAATGCAGCGCGTGAACAGGCTGGTGTCGTCGTGTTCAAAGCCCTGTTTTGCGGCGGCGTACCAGGCGCCTTTGTCGGCTTCCACGCGCGCGATGGAAAATGGCCAGCCCGCCTGTTGCGCCAAATCCGCCAGAAAAAAGCGTGTGACGCGCCCGTTGCCGTCAGCAAAGGGGTGTACGGCGTTGGCTTCGTTGACAAAATGCGCGGCGCGCGCAGCAAAATCTTCCCTTGCCAGTCCGCGCAAATAGCCTTCGCGTTGCAGGGGTTGCGCCACGGCGCTTGCAAAATAGCTCTCTATATATTCCGGGCGCGCAAAACTGGCGGCGCTGCGCCCGGTGGTGTATTGCCGCAGTTTGCCCGCCCATTCATACAGGTCGCTGAGCAGGTGTTTGTGCAGCGCCTGCATTTCTTTCAGTGTGAATGTCTTGAATGTGGGGCGGGTGAGGCTGCGCACGGCCATGATGTGCGCTTCCGCCGCCTCCAGTTCCGCCATGTCGCTGATGTTCAGCTTGTTGCGCCAGACGTCGGTGCCGGGGTAGACCAGCGCATCGTGGATGGCCTGTTCGCTGGCGCGGCGCTGGCGGGACATGACGGCGGCTCCTTGCGGCTAGGTGCGCTGCCACTTGGCGAGCCAGAGGGCGTGCTCGCGCTGCACAAATTCTTCGTTGCTGATGGGGGCGCTGGCGCGCTCGAGCATGGCGGCCAAGGTGTCTGCGCCCATGTCCATGCTCTCAATCAGGCAGTTGGCGTGCGCTTCGCGCAGGGTGGCAAGGCGGGTGTTGATGCAGTTTTGCATGTTTTTTTCAGGGGATTTCACTGTCAGGTAAGCGCCAAATTCCGGGTTTTTCAAGTGTGTTGCTCCTTGCATGTCATGCTTTGAGTGTGACGCGGGCGAAGCGCCGTTTGCCCACTTGCAGCACGTAGCTGCCGGGGGCGAGGGTGAGGGCGCGGTCGCTCACGGTCTCGGAGTTCAGGCGCACGCCGCCGCCAGCAATGAGGCGGTTGGCTTCCTTGGTGGAGGGTGCCAGCCCCGCCTGTTTGAGCACGAGGCCGATACCCAGCCCCTGATTTTCGCACTTTACCTGCACCTCGGGAATGGCATCGGGCACGCCGCCTTTGCTGCGCAGTTCAAAGTCGTGCTCGGCGGCGTCGGCAGCGGCGGCGCTGTGGTAGCGCGTGGTGATTTCGCGCGCGAGCAGCACCTTGATGTCCTTGGGGTTGCGGCCTTCGGCAACTTGGCGTTTGAAATCTTCAATTTCCGCCATGGGGCGCATGGACAGCAGCGTGTACCAGCGCCACATCAGCTCGTCACTGATGGACAGCGTCTTGGCAAACATGCTGTTGGCGTCCTCAGTGATGCCGATGTAGTTGCCCTTGCTCTTGGACATCTTGTCCACGCCGTCCAGCCCCTCGAGCAGCGGCATGGTGAGGATGCACTGCGGCTCCTGCCCGTATTCATGCTGCAGGTGGCGGCCCATGAGGAGGTTGAACTTCTGGTCGGTGCCGCCGAGTTCGAGGTCGCTTTTGAGCGCCACGGAGTCGTAGCCCTGCAGCAGGGGATAGAGAAACTCGTGCACGCTAATCGAGTGCCCGGCGGTGAAGCGCGCGTGAAAGTCGTTGCGCTCCATCATGCGCGCGACGGTGTAGCGTGCGGCAAGCTCAATGAGGCCGCGCGCGCCCAGCTGCTCGTTCCATTCGCTGTTGTAGCGCAGCTCGGTTTTGTCCGGGTCAAGCACCTTGAAGGCTTGCTCGCGGTAGGTTTCGGCGTTCGTCTTCACCTGCTCGGCCGTGAGCGGCGGGCGCGTGCTGTTGCGCCCGCTGGGGTCGCCGATGCGCGCGGTGAAGTCGCCTATGAGGAAGATGACGGTGTGCCCCAAATCCTGCAGCTGGCGCAGCTTGGTGAGCACGACGGTGTGCCCGAGGTGAATGTCGGGCGCGGTGGGGTCCAGCCCCAGTTTGATGCGCAGCGGCTGGCCGCTGGCTGCCGAGCGCGCCAGTTTGCGCAGCCAGTCTGTTTCCAGCAGCAGTTCGTCACAGCCGCGCAGCGTGATGGCGAGCGCGTCGCGCACCTCGGGCGGGTAGTCCTGCACGCTGGCAGGCGTGGTGTGGTCGTTCATGGGATGTATCACAGTGTTGTGCAGAGCAGCATAGGCGCGTATACTTCGCTGATTTTCCCTCATGCGGCAAGAGGGCGTTGCTCCCAGGTCTTTTTGTCTGGACACCGCCAGGGTTTTGAGGGAAACTTTGTCACAAAGTGTGTGGCTCGCCCATGAGCGCCAGCCGCACGACGATAGTTACAACGGAGAAGACTGCTTGTGAAGCAACATCTGATTGTCTCGGCTTTGACCGTGGCCGATTTCCTTCAAACGCACCCTCGCCGCATCGGAGCGGCACTTGCCGCCGTGCTGATGGGCAGCGCAGGTGGCGCATACGCCGTGGCAACGCGCACTCCCGTGGCAGCGCAGCCGGTGCATCTTGTGACTGAGGCGCTGGAGCAGCTGCCGGTGCAGGAACAGGTGCAGGCGCTGCAGGCGCACCACCTGACGCTCTACCGCAACGCGCGCGTGCGTGCCAGCGACACGGCGCACTCGCTGCTCGAGCGTCTCGGCGTGGCGGACCCGGACGCCGCCCAGTTCCTGCGCAGCAACGCGCTCACGCGCCAGATGCTCATCGGGCAGGCGGGGCGGCAGGTGTTTGCCGAAGCCGGCGAAGACGGCGCCTTGCGCGCGCTGCACAGCACCTGGCTGGAATCGGGCAATGCGCCGCAGTTCAAGCGCCTGCTCGTGCAGCGCGACGCCAGCGGCCAGCTGCAGGCGCGCGTGGAAAGCGGCACGCCGCAGCGCAACCAGCGCCTGGCTAGCGGCATCGTGCGCAGCACGCTGCGCGCCGCTGCGGATGAAGCCGGTGTGCCTGATGACGTGATGCGCCAGGTGGAGCGCATTTTTGAGGGCAACCTGGACGTGCAGCGCGCCCTGCACAAAGGCGACCGCTTCTCGCTCGTCTACGAAACGCTGGAAGCCGACAGCGGCGAAGAGCTGCGCGCCGGGCGCGTGCTCAGCGCCGAAATCGAGCACGGCGGCAAACAGCATCAGGCGCTCTGGTTTGCCGAAAAAGGCAAGGGCGGCGCCTACTACACCTTTGACGGGCAGGGGCTGCAGCGCGCCTACCTGTCCTCGCCGCTGCGCGTGCCGCTGAAAGTCACCAGCGGCTTCGGCATGCGCATACACCCCGTCACCGGCGAGCGCAAGGGGCACGCGGGCGTGGACTACGGCGCGCCCACGGGCACGCCGGTTTACACCGTCGGCGCGGGCGCGGTGGAGTTTGCCGGCGTCAAGTCGGGCTACGGAAAACTCGTCATCGTGCGCCACAACGACCAGAAATATGAAACGCGCTACGCGCACCTCTCGCGCATTGATGTGAAGCAGGGTGAAACCGTGTCAGCGGGCGACTTGGTGGGCGCCGTCGGCGCCACGGGCGTGGCCACTGGCCCGCACCTGCACTTTGAATGGCGCATTGACGGCGAGCCGGTCAACCCCGTCGGGCAGCTTGCTTTCTACCGCGAAAGCGCGCCGCTCTCGGCAGCCGGCAAAAAAGCCTTTGCCGCGCACGCCAGCCGGATGCACGTGCAACTGGCAGCGGCCAAAGAGATACGGACGGCGGAATTTGAGTAAGCGCCGCCGCCGCGAGGCAACAAAAAGCGCCTTCTGTGGAAGGCGCTTTTTTTGTCTTTTTGCAATGGTATCGTTCGGTTGCCGGCATAACAAGCAGGCAATGCAATGTATCTGCAATGGGTATCGGCTTATTCCTCGGCCACGGCAAACGACGAGCCGCAGCCGCAGGTGGTGATGGCGTTGGGGTTGCGGATAACGAACTGCGAGCCGTGCAGGTCTTCCTTGTAGTCAATCTCTGCGCCCACGAGGTACTGATAGCTGATGGGGTCAATGAGCAGCGAAACGCCGTTTTTCGTCATGGTGGCGTCGTCGTCGTTCGCAACTTCGTCAAAGGTGAAGCCGTACTGAAAGCCTGCGCAGCCGCCGCCCTGCACGAAGACGCGCAGCTTCAGCTCCGGATTGCCTTCCTCGGCAATCAGCTCGGCCACCTTGTCTGCTGCCTGGTCGGTGAAGACGATGGGGTCGGGCGGGGCTGCGGTTTCTGTGCTCATGTCTGGCGTGGGCGGGCGGAAAGAAGGCATTAGTTTAGCAAAACACTCAGGTTTATGCGGCGCTGGCCGCTTCCTCGGCAGAGGGCATGAGCGGCACGGGCGAGGTGGCGGTGGGCGGCTTCGGCAGCAGGCGCCCGACGACGGAAGCGCCCGGGCGCATGTCCAGCGCGATGTAGCTGATGTCGCCATGCACGCGCGCACTGGGCAGCAGCACCAGTCCGAGTGCCTGCACCGAGCCGGTGACGGCGCCGGCGATGGTGACGTGGCCGGCGCTGACGGCGCCCTGCACGCGCCCGCTTGTGCCGATGGTCAGTTCGCTGGTGTCGGCGCTGGCGGAGATGTCGCCGTAGACATCGCCCTCAATGTGCAGGCTGCCGGTGAAGGTGCAGGGACCTTGCACCGTCATGCCGGCGCTTATCAGGCTCTGCACGGTGGCCTGTCGTTTCATTCCCAACATGGTGGCTTCCGTATGGACAAGGAAAACAGGAAAAGGGCGCTTTTACCACGCGCGCGGGCGCAAAAAAAACCGTGCGCCCCGCCAGAGGGAAGCGCACGGTGGCAGCAGCGTGCATGGCAGGCGCTTTTAACGCTTGCTGAACTGCTTGCGGCGGCGTGCGGAGTGCAGGCCGACCTTCTTGCGCTCCACTTCGCGCGCGTCGCGCGTGACGTAGCCGGCGGCGCTGAGCGCGGGTTTGAGGGCGCTGTCGTAGTCAATGAGCGCGCGCGTGATGCCGTGGCGCACCGCCCCGGCCTGGCCGCTTTCGCCGCCGCCGCGCACGTTGACCTTGATGTCAAACGACTGCAGGTTGTCGGTCAGCACCAGCGGCTGGCGCGCCACCATGATGGAGGTCTGGCGGCCAAAGAACTGCTCGATGGGCTTGCCGTTGACCGTAATGAGGCCGGAGCCTTTTTTCAGAAACACGCGCGCCACGCTTGTCTTGCGGCGGCCCGTGCCGTTGTTCCAATCACCAATCATTTTCCTGCGCTCCTTAGATTTCCAGCACCTTGGGCTGCTGTGCGGCGTGCGGGTGTTCCGCGCCGCCGTAGACGCGCAGCTTGCGCAGCATGGCGTAGCCGAGCGGCCCCTTGGGCAGCATGCCGCGCACGGCCTTTTCCAGTGCGCGACCGGGGTGACGTGCCTGCATGTCGCGGAACGTGGTCTCGCGCAGGCCGCCGGGGTAGCCCGTGTGGCGGTAATACTTCTTGCCGGTTTCCTTGGCACCGGTCACGCGCAGGCGCGCGGCGTTGATGACGATGATGCAGTCGCCCGTGTCAACGTGAGGCGTGTAGATGGGCTTGTGCTTGCCGCGCAGACGGCGGGCCACTTCGCTGGCGACCCGGCCGAGCACCTTGTCGGTGGCGTCAATCACAAACCACTCATGCGTCACGTCAGCGGGTTTTGCGCTGAAGGTAGTCATGGCGTTTTCCTTTGGGAAAAAAAGAGTGGCGCTGCCCTCATTCCCCATCTCCGGCGCTGTCTTCTGATGGACAGCCTCTTTGACGGGGCGCGCGGCGCAAGGCGTGAGCCGTGAACCGTCGTGCAGCGGGGCAGCATTGCGCTGCAAAAAAGGTGCGATTCTAATGCGAACCGGGCTACCATGCGCGCGCCATGTTCAGTTATCGCCACGCTTTTCACGCCGGCAACCACGCCGACGCGCTCAAACACCTCACGCTGCTCGCCTGCGCGCAGCACCTGATGCAAAAAAGCACGCCGCTGTTACTCATTGACACGCACGCGGGCGCGGGACTGTACCGGCTGGATGCGCGCGCCGCCGCCACATCGGGCGAAGCCGCGCAGGGCATCGCACGCCTGCAGGCGCTGGCGGGGCGGGGCGGCTTGCCCGCCGCGCTTGCCGCGTATCTGCAGGCCGTGGCCAGCTTCAATGCGAAGGCGGGCGCGTGGCGCACCTACCCCGGTTCGCCGCTGCTGCTTTTCTCGCTCATGGACGCGCCGCAACGCAAGGCGGTGCATGACCGCCTGCGCCTGTTTGAACTGCACCCCAGCGATGTGCCGCTGCTTGAAGGGCACATCGCGCAACTGCACGCCGGGCGGCGCGTGCGCGTGGAATGCAGCGACGGCTTTGCCGCACTCAAAAGCCTGCTGCCCCCGCCAGCGGCAGAAGGCGGCTCGCGCCGCGCGCTCGTGCTCATGGATCCAAGCTACGAAATCAAGAGCGACTATGCGCGCGTGCAGGAAACCATCAAAGACGCGCTGCGGCGCTTCGCCAGCGGCGTCTACCTCATCTGGCACCCCATCGTCGCGCGGCGCGAAGCGCACGAGCTGCCGCGCCGCCTGCGCACACTCGCAAGCCAAGCCGGGCGCGGCTGGCTGCACGCCACGCTCCACACAGGCGCCGCCGCCAGCGGCGCGCCCGGCGGCGGACTGACCGGCAGCGGCATGTTTCTCATCAACCCGCCGCACACCCTCGCCGCC
>JAFRYL010000011.1 GCA_017437605.1 Ottowia sp.
AACAGTCCCAGCGCCGGACGCGGCTTGCCGCCGAGGTTGCCCTCCAGATACTCCATGTGCGCAAAGCCAGCTTTTTCCAGCACGCCTGCGGCTTCGTCGGTGCATTTTTCGGGGTGTTGCACGAACTGCTGCACCACCGCTTCCATACCCCGCACCATCTGTGCGGCAACCGGCTGCCCGACCATGTCCAGTGCGCCTACAGCCTGGTGCAACTGCTGGTGCGCCAGCCGCAACTGGCTGGCGTCCACGGACGACATGTCCACGCCAAGGGACTCCTTGGCATCGCGGGCGAAGCTGAGGGTTTTCTTGCTGGCTGTCTCTATCGAGCGCCGCGTCTCGTCCAGCACCCAGGCCAACGGCCCCAAATCTGCGGCTTGCGCTGCCCCGGCTTGGCTCATCACCATGACCTTTTACTCCTGAATCTGTCTGCGGGTTGAAAGCCGCCGCCCGTTTTGTCGGGCGAGCGGCTCTTCGTGCAGCTTCCGCTGCTCAGCGCACGCTCTAGGCACTAATCTTGAAGCGCGACACCGACTGACGCAACTCATTGGCAACGCTTGCCAACTTGCGCACCTGGACAGCCGTCTCGCGCGTGCCTTTTTCCGCGTCTTCGGTCACGTCCAGAATGTGCTGGATGTTGTTCGCCACGTTGTTGGCTTGACTGGCTTCTCTCTGCGCCGTATCGGAAATCCTCTCAATCAGCTCAGCCAAGCGGCGCGTGATTCGGTCGATTTCCGTCAGCGCGGTGCCGGCGTTGTCGGACAGGCGCGCCCCTTCCACCACACCGTGCGTCGAGCGCTCCATGGCGGCGACAGCGTCCTGCGTGTCGGTCTGAATGGCCTTGACCAGCGCGGCAATCTGGCGCGTGGCGTCGCCGGAGCGTTCCGCCAAGCGCTGCACTTCCTCGGCAACGACCGAGAAGCCTCGCCCTGCTTCACCAGCCGACGCTGCCTGGATGGCGGCGTTGAGAGCCAGCACGTTCGTCTGCTCGGTAATGTCGGCAATCAGCTCGGTGATTTCACCAATTTCCTGCGAGGATTCGCCCAGCCGCTTGATGCGCTTGGAGGTTTCCTGAATCTGGTCGCGGATGGCGTTCATACCGCCGATGGTGCTTTGCACGGCGTCCAGCCCCGTAGTGGCCGCTTGCAGCGACTGCCGCGCCACGCCTGCGGATTCCTGCGCCTGCGCCGACACTTCGTTAATGCGCGCCGCCATGTCAAGCACTGACTGGCTGGTGTCACGGATTTCGCGCTGCTGTTCTTCGGAGGCCTCCAGCAGGCTGCTGGACGTCACTTCCACCTGGGATGTCGTCTGCACCACGCTGTCAGCCGTGGTCTGCACGTTGCCCACCAGGTTGCGCAGCTCTTCCACGGTGTAGTTCACCGAGTCGGCGATGGCGCCGGTGATGTCTTCCGTCACGGTGGCTTCCTGCGTCAGGTCGCCCTCAGCGATGACCTGCAACTCGTTCATCAACCGCAAAATGGCCGCCTGGTTGGCGTCGTTGACGCGCTTGCTCTCTTGCTGCAACGTTTCAGCCACGGAGCGTTGCTGCTCGGCGACAGCCTGGCGCTGGCGGCTGTCCAACAGCGGGATGTAGGCCAGCCCACCCACGGCCAACACGGCCAAGGCTGCGGCCACCAGGAAGAGGAGCAAGTCAGCCACGCCAACGCCGGAAGATTCCTGCAGACCACTCCGCAGGCTCTTCAGGGCGGTGTTCAGCGGTTCGTTGTCGCCCACGATGGTGGTCTGAGCCTCACGCGCAGCCACCAGCCCCGGGAGATTGCTGACCATGGCACCGGCCTGCGCGCCGGCTTCCGAGTGCAGCTCCAGCAGCTTGCGCAGGCGTTCACGCACTGCATCGCCGCTGGCCGCCGACAGGTTCTTGGCACGGTTGCCGTTGTACAAATCCTGCGCCAACTCGCGGAACTGGTTGAGGGAATTGCTCAACTGGTACATGGCGGCATCAGGGGCTGCGCCGCCAACCGCCAGCAGTTCGCTGCTCGAGCGTGCAATGCGCTGGCTGAGCACCGCAAGCTGGCTGGCCGCAGCAATCTCGGTGTCAGGCGCATTCTGCTGCACCTTGAGCGACGCGACAGCCTCCGCCACTTCCAGCATCTCATCGGCACGCGCGCGCACTTCGCCAAGCGCCGCACCCATGCCGGCAAGCACCTGCTGCTGCCCCAAGATTGCGTTCGCGCTTTCATTGTCGCGGGTCACCAGTTGCGAAACGCTTTCAAGGTCGCCCGCAAAGCGCTCGCCCAAGGCGAGAATCGTCTTGCCGCCAACGCCCTGTCCGCCTTCGCGCAGGCTGGTCACGGCGCTGGAAAGCCCGCCCGCGCTCTCGCCCAGCTCCTGGAACGCAGCTTCGCCGCCCGCCCACGACTGGAGGGCGGACTTGGCCATGCGTTGCGCCTGCGTCTGCGCATGGTCAACGACTTCCAGCTGCCCGGATGTCTTGCCGGACTGGGTGACCACCCAGAATACGCCCGCCGCCGCTGCCAACAGCGCAAGCATGAGCACAAAGAACAGCTTGCGCTGGTGCCCGCCGAGCGTATCCGTCCCAAGGACGGGCAAAGTCACCGTTGGCTCATCGCTGGCTGGCTGCGCATATGACGCATCCAGATGCGAACTCATTTGCGAGTCCAGCGAGGAGGTCATCAGGGAGCTGTCGCCAGCGTCCACAGAGTCCACCACGCTTTGCAGCAGAGACTCGTCCTCAGCGCCCGTTTCCTGTTCGTCTGGGTCGCTCTTGAAAATGTCGGTCAGTTTGAGTGCCATTTTTAATTCTCTGGGAAATTAAACGCCGATTGCGATGAAACCGGGGGTTTGGGACAGGGTTTGCAAATTGATTTCCTGCCATTGTTCACCGCCCGTGTCGGTGTACACATGGCCGAAATATGCAGGCGCCTGGGCGTCAGGCGATGCAGAAGCGGAGAACGCTTCCGTGGTACGCAGACCTGTAAGCCGGTCAACCAACAGCGCGCAGTTGGTTTCCAGCAAGGGGTTGAACATCACCAGGCGGCATTGCGCAAGGTCGTTTTCACTGCGCCGCCGCCCCGGACGCCCGGCAATGAACGCCGCCAAATCCACCACGCCGGACAAGCCGCCGCGCAAATTGGCCACCCCCAAAAACCAGCCGTGCGTATAGGGCACCTTTTGCGGTGGCGCCCAGGCAAAGATTTCCCCAGCATGGCTGAGCGGGAAAAGCAGGCGAAGCTCGTCGACTTCCACCGCCAGCCATGACGCCGCAGCGCCTGTGGCGCGCACAGACTGCAGGCGCGTCGCCAGGCGGCTCTGAAATTCGTGAAGGGCTTGTTTGTTGGACATCGCTTACCGTCAGCCCAGAGCCTTGATTTTGTCCAGCAGCTCGGTGCGATGCACCGGCTTGGTGATGTAGTCACGCGCGCCCTGCCGCATGCCCCAGACGCGGTCGGTTTCCGCATTCTTGCTGGTACACATGATGACGGGAACGTCGGCAAAGCGCGGGTCACGCGTGATTTTGCGCGTGAGCTGGAAACCGTTGGTTCCCGGCATGACCACGTCCATCAGTATCAGGTCGGGCTTGGCCTTTTCCAGGCAGCCTAGCGCATCTTCGGCACTTTCAGCTGTGGTCACTGAAAAGCCGGACTTCTTGAGCAGATCGCTCAGGAAGAGCAGCTCTGTCTTGGAGTCGTCCACCACCAGTACGTTACGAATCGCCATTACGCATTTCCTCCATCGGCACTGCCAAATTGCTGCACAGCTTTCAGCAGCTGGTCCTTGGTAAAGGGTTTGGTCAGGTATTCCTGCGAACCGACCATGCGGCCACGCGCCTTGTCAAACACCCCGTCCTTGGACGAGAGCATGACCACGGGCGTAGACGCGAAACGCTCGTTGCGCTTGATGATGGCGCAGGTCTGGTAGCCGTCGAGACGGGGCATCAGGATGTCGCAAAAAATCAGGTCAGGCTGTGCATCGCTGACCTTGGCCAGCGCGTCGAAACCGTCCTCAGCGAGCATGACCTCGTGGCCGCCCTGCTTGAGGAATATCTCGGCGCTGCGCCGAATCGTGTTGCTGTCGTCAATGACGAGCACTTTCTTCTTTTCCATCAATTCTCCAAGGCTTGGTGCTCCAAACCGGCCGAAGCCGGCTGCCAATGTAAGCTCTGACCTGCATGCCAGCCGCTGTTCAGCGCAGCCACCACGCATTCGACAACAATTGTATCGGCGGGGATGGCGGCGGGTAGCACTGTATCGCGGCTGTCAACTTTGCTCACAAAGCGTCAGGTCTCGCAGCATAGCTACAGTTGCGCCTTTCTGCACAACGCAGTGCCACTTTTTTTTATCTTTCCCATGACGCATACATCTTCTTCCGATTGCAACAGCGCCCTGATAGAGCGCGCCCGCCGCTGCATTCCGGGCGGCGTGAATTCGCCCGTGCGCGCCTTTGGCGCTGTGGGCGGCACGCCACCCTTCATCACGCGCGCCGAGGGCGCGTTTGTGTGGGACGCCGCCGGGCGCCGCTACACCGACTACGTGGGCACCTGGGGACCGGCGATTCTTGGGCACGCGCATCCGGCGGTGCTGGATGCCGTTTGCGCTGCCGCAAAAAATGGGCTGTCGTTTGGCGCGCCGACCGAACGTGAAATTGAACTGGCAGAAGAAAGTGGCCGCCTCATGCCCAGCATGGAGCAGGTGCGGCTGGTGAGCAGCGGCACGGAGGCGTGCATGAGCGCCATCCGCCTGGCGCGCGGCGCCACGGGGCGCAAGCTCATCCTCAAGTTTGAAGGCTGTTACCACGGGCACGCAGATGCGCTGCTGGTCAAGGCCGGCTCCGGGCTGGCAACCTTCGGGCAGCCGACGAGCGCGGGCGTGCCGCCGGAAGTAACGCAGCACACGCTCACCCTGCCCTACAACGGCGTGGCGCAGCTTGAAGCAGCGTTCGCGCAACATGGCGCCGACATCGCCTGCCTCATCATGGAGCCAATCGGCGGCAACATGAACTTCGTGCGCGCCAGCGTGGAGTTCACGCGCCGCGCGCGCGAGCTGTGCACGCAGCACGGCGCCTTGCTCATCTATGACGAGGTGATGACGGGTTTTCGCGTCGCGCTCGGCGGCGCGCAGAGCGTGTACGCGCGCGCCATCCCCGGCTTTGTGCCCGACATCACGGTGCTCGGCAAAGTGGTGGGCGGCGGCATGCCGCTGGCCGCGTTTGGCGGGCGGCGCGCCGTGATGGAACAGCTTGCGCCGCTTGGCCCCGTGTATCAGGCGGGCACATTGAGCGGCAACCCCATTGCCACGGCGTGCGGGCTGGCGACGCTGCGCGAAATTCAGCGCGAAGGCTTCCACGAGCAGCTTGCCGCGCGCACGCGCCGCCTGGTGGACGGTCTGAAAAATGAAGCAGCGCGCGCAGGCGTGCCGCTGTCTGCGGACTGCGAAGGGGGGCTGTTCGGCTATTTCCTGCTGCCCGAGTTGCCGCGCAATTACACCGAGGTGGCGCGCAGCGACGCCCAGCAGTTCGCGCGCCTGTTCCACGGCCTGCTTGCGCGCGGCATCTACACCGCGCCTTCGCTCTACGAAGCGGGCTTTGTCAGCGCCGCGCACACCGACGCCGACATCGACGCCACGCTGGAGGCGGCGGCACAGGCGCTGCGCGCGCTGTAAGCGCACGCCACGCGCCATGAAAAAAACCGCCCGGAACACGGGCGGTTTTTTGTTGTACTGATGATGGGTATCACATAGTCGCCGGCTTATCAAGCCGGCAACCATAGACAATATGTTTGAGTATATTGAAACAACAATATACCCAAGGTCTTTACACTGCATCGCCGGCTTATGAAGCCGGCGACCACATGTTTTTTCAAGGAGTATGCCGTCCGTCAATGACGGAAATGCCGCACGCCAGTGAACACCATGGCAATGTCGCGCTCGTTGGCGGCGTCTATCACTTCCTGGTCGCGGATGCTGCCGCCGGGCTGAATCACGCAGGTGGCGCCCTGGTCAATGACCACGTCCAGCCCGTCGCGGAAGGGGAAGAAGGCATCGCTCGCCGCCACGGTGCCGTCCAGCGACAGCTCGGCGTGCCGCGCCTTGATGGAGGCGATGCGTGCCGAGTCCAGCCGGCTCATCTGCCCCGCGCCCACGCCCAGCGTCATGCCGTCCTTGCAGAAGACGATGGCGTTGCTCTTGACGAACTGCGCCACGCGCCAGGCAAAGAGCGCGTCGCGCAACTGTGCGGGCGTGGGCTGGCGCTGCGTGACCACTTTCAGGTCATCCAGGCGCAGCACATGGTGGTCGCCCGTCTGCACCAGCAGCCCGCCGCCGATGCGCTTGGTCTCCAGCATGTTGTGCCCGCGCGCCCAGGGTGTGGCGCCATCCGGCTGCACGCCGTCCAGCGGGATGCGCAGCACGCGCACGTTGGGCTTGGCGGCGAGTGCTTCTAGGGCGTCTGGCGCGTAGTCCGGCGCAATCAGCACTTCCAGGAATTGCCGCTCCACGATGGCGGCGGCGGTGGCGCCGTCCAGCGGCGTGTTGAAGGCGATGATGCCGCCGAAGGCGCTGGTGGGGTCGCACTTGAAGGCTTTTTCATACGCCTGCATACAGCCACTGCCCAGCGCCACGCCGCACGGATTGGCATGCTTGACGATGACGCAAGCGACGGCTTCGTCTTCTGCCCCTTCGCCCGCCTGCCACTGGCGTACGCATTCCCAGGCGGCGTCGGCGTCGGCGATGTTGTTGTAGGAAAGTTCCTTGCCCTGCAGCTGCTCGGCGGTGGCGAGCGTGCCGGGCGCGGGGTTCAGCTCGCGGTAGTACGCCGCCTGCTGGTGCGGGTTTTCGCCGTAGCGCAGTGTGTCCACGCGCACGTAGCAGGCGTTGCTCTGCGCCGGAAACACACCGCGCGCG
>JAFRYL010000056.1 GCA_017437605.1 Ottowia sp.
GCCGAACACCACATGCAGCCGCCCGCCGCGCGCTGCCGCCAGCGGGCGCAGCGCAGCTAGCGCTTTTTCCAGCGCGTCGGGCGTGTGCGCATAGTCCACCACCGCGAGCGGTGCGCCCTCGGCAGCGATGCGCTGCATGCGCCCCGGGACGGCGGGCAAATCAGCGCAGGCGCGCAGCGCGTCCGCCAGCGGCACGCCCAGCGCGCGCAGCGCGCCGATGACGCCCAGCACATTGCTGACGTTGAATTCCCCGAGCAAGGTATTTGTAAATGGGTATATTGTGCCTGCCGGTGTTTCTTGCAGGCACCAGCGCAGTCCATCACCAGAGTATGCAATGTTGCTGGCCATAAGGCGCGCGCCCTCGGCGCCGTGGCACGAAAAGCCCCACACGTCCAGCCCGCGCGCGCGGCAGTGCGCTGCCAGCTCGGCGCCGCGTGCATCGTCCAGATTGATGACGGCGGCTTGCAACCCGGGCCAGTCAAACAGGCGCAGCTTGGCTTGCCAGTAGCGCTGCATATCGCCGTGCCAGTCCAGATGGTCTTGCGTGAAGTTGCTGAACACCGCCACGCGAATGGTGCTGCCATCGAGCCGCCCCTCTTCCAGTCCGATGGACGAGGCTTCCATGCTGCATGAATGCACACCGGCGTCTGCCCACTGGCGAAACTGCCGCTGCAGGTCCAGCGCCTCGGGCGTGGTCAGCCCGGTGGAGTGCAAGTCATGCGGCAAGCCCATGCCAAGGGTGCCGACCAGCCCGCAAGGAGCAAGGGCACCAAGCGCACTGTTCGAGAGCGCATGCGCCAGCCACCACGCGCTGGAAGTCTTGCCGTTGGTGCCGGTGAACGCCACCACATTCAGCGCCCTGGACGGTTCACCATAGAACGCGCTGGCAATTTCGCCCGCCGCCGCGTGCAGGCGCTCCATGGACGCCACGGCAGGGTTGTCAATGTCGGGCGCGCCACCCAGCTCCATCAGGCAGGCAGCAGCGCCATTGCCAAGCGCCTGTTGCACGTAATTGCGCGCATCAGCCCCCGCGCCCGGCCAGGCGAGGAAGCCGTCGCCCACCGTCGCGCGGCGGCTGTCAGCCACAAGCTGCTGCACACCGCGCGCGCGCAGCCAGTCAGCGGCCTCCTGCGGGGTGTGCAACACCTCACATCGGGTCATCGCCCCGCTCCTCCTGCGCCACGACGATTTCGGGCTTGATGGCGCGGTCTGGCGGCACGCCCATGGCGCGCAGCGTGTGCTGCACCACCTGGCTGAACACGGGCGCCGCCACGGCGCCGCCGTAATACGTGCCGGCGCTCGGCTCATCAATCATCACCGCCACGACCACGCGCGGCTGCTCAATGGGCGCCAGCCCGGTGAACCAGGCACGGTAACGGTCGGCGCTGTAGCCCTTGCCCACCTGCTTGCGCGCGGTGCCGGACTTGCCGCCCACGGAATAGCCCTCGGTCTGCGCGAGTTGCCCCGTGCCACCCGGCTCGACCGCCATACGCAGCATACGGCGCACGGCGCGCGTGTTTTCGGGCGAAAACACCTGCACGCCGTGTGGCTCCTGACCTTCGGGCACTTTCAGCAGCGTGGCGTCAATCACGCGCCCGTCATTGGAAAAGGCGGTGTACGAGTGCGCAATCTGGAACAGTGACGCCGACAGCCCGTAGCCATACGACATGGTCGCCTGCTCCATCGGACGCCAGCTTTTCCACGGGCGCACCCGCCCAGCGGCAGCGCCGGGGAAGCGCACATCGGGACGCTTGCCGTAGCCCAGTGCGTCGTACGTCTCCCACATCTGCTGCGGCGTGAGGCGCTGGGCAATCTTGAGCGAGCCGATGTTGCTGGATTTCTGTATCACGCCCTCCACGGTGAGCGTGCCGTAGTTGTGCGTGTCGCGCACGGTGAAGCGGTCAAGCTGATAGCTGCCGGGCGCGGTGTTGATGAGCGTGCGCGGCGTGACTTTCTTTGCTTCCAGCGCCATAGCGACAGTGATGGGCTTCATGGTGGAACCCGGCTCGAACACGTCCGTGATGGCGATGTTGCGCGGCGGCTCTTTCAGGCGGCGACGGTCGCCCGGCGCATAGCTTGGGTAGTTGGCCAGCGCCAGCACCTCGCCGCTGCGCGCATCCAGCACCACCACGCTGCCCGCGCGCGCCTTGTTGCGCTGCACGGCATCGCGCAGCGTCTGGTAGGCGAAGGACTGCACGCGGCTGTCTATGGACAGTTGCACGTCGCGCCCGTCCACCGGGGGAATGCGCTCGCCGATGGCCTCCACCGCCTCGCCCATCTTGTTCACGCGCACGAGCTGCGAGCCGGGGCGGCCTGCAAGCTGCTCCTCAAAGGCCAGCTCCACGCCCTCCTGCCCGTGGTCGTCGATGTTGGTCATGCCCACCACGTGCGCCAGCGCCTCACCCTCGGGATAGACGCGCTTGTAGCTGGCGCTTTGCTGCACGCCGGGCACATTCAATGTGGCGATTTTTTGCGCCGTCTGCACGTCCACCTGGCGGCGTAGCCGGACGTAGGGGCGTTTTTCCATGCGCTTGGCGCCGCTTTCCTTGTCGGTGACTTCGCGCTCTTCGGCCATCTTCGCGCGCAGCTCTTTTTCGGGCATGTCCAGCAGGTTGGCGAGTTCGGCCACCTTCTGCGCCTCCTGCCGCACCTCCTGCGGCGCAAGCCGGATATGGCGCGCGGCGCGGCGCCCTTCGCCCTCGCGCTCCACATGCACGCCGGCAAGCTTGAGCGCGCCCACGGCTTTTGCCAGCTTCTTGTCCACATTGCGGCGCAGCCAGAGGCCGCCCGTGGCGTCGCTGTTCATCATCTGCCGCAGGTCAGCCTCCGGCATCTCGAGCAGCCGCGCCAGTTCGCCCACCTTGCGCTGCTCGCGCTCCACGTCCTTGGGGCTGACGATGATGTCGCGCACCTCCACGCTGGACGCCAGCAAGCGCCCGTTGCGGTCAAGAATGCGCCCACGGCTGGCGGGCAGGGTGTGCTGGCGTTTGGTACTGGCCTCGCCCTTTTCCTGAAAAAACTGGTTGTTGAACACCTGCACATGCGCCGCGCGCGCAATCAGCCCGAGGAAGGCCAGCGCCAGCAGCGCCACGATGAACTTGCTGCGCCACACGGGCGTGCGCATCGCCAGCAGCGCCGCGCTGCCATAGCGTATCGCCCTCATCGCGCCTTCTCCCGCAGCGTCACGTATTCCGTAATCGCCGGCGTGATGGGGCGCATCGCCAGGCGCGAACGCGCCAGCGCCTCCACACGCAGCGACGAGACGGCCATACGCTTTTCCGTCTCCAGCCGGTCGCGCTCGGTTTCCAGGCGCTGCGCCTCGTCCGCCGCCTTGTTCAGTTCGGCAAACAGGTGCCGCGCGTCGTATTGCACGCGCACCAGAAACAGCGCCGACGCCATCAGCGCCACCAGCAGCACAGCGGAAAAGCGCGCCATCACCGCAGCTCCTCATGCGTGCGCTCGGCCACGCGCATGATGGCGCTGCGCGCACGCGCATTCGCC
>JAFRYL010000057.1 GCA_017437605.1 Ottowia sp.
AGCGCCGGGTTGTAGCCGCGCTCGCCCATGCGCTGCGCGCTCGACGGCATGGGCAGCAGCGCATCAGTGCCAGCGAGCAGCGCCGCTACGCCGTCAGCGCGCGCGAGCACGCCTGCCAGCGGCGCCGCCAGCCCCGGCTGGCTGGAAAACTTCATGCACCCGATGCACTGCGTCCACGGCCACGCCCAATCCACCGCCGCAACGCAGGTGTGCAGCGGCGGCGGCTCGCGCAGACACGCGCCGCAGCGTTCTACCCCCGCAGGCACCGGCAGCGCACATGTGGCGCAGCGCGGCTGCGGGCGGGCAAAGCGTGCGAGGCACTCGTCACACAGCGGCGGCGCTGGCCACGCATGGCAGAGCATGCAGCGCCCGGGCAGGTGTTGCGCGAGTTGGGCGAGGTCGGGCAGCAGCGGCATGGCCTTAGGTGCTCGCGCGCCGCAGCACGCGGCGCACCTCGTCCAGCGGAATGGCGTGGCCGTCGCGCGCGGCGGTTTTGACGGCGTGGCCGTAGATGATTTCAAACGTCAGGGCGAGAGTGCTGTCCTCGCCGCGCAGATGTTCATCAAGAGCCGTGAGCAGGCGCCCGTGCCAGCGCGGGGTACGCAGCGCGGCAAAGCGCGCGGGGTGCAGGTTGCGCCCAAGCCCGCGCAGCTCGTCCAGCAGGCGCTGCGGCGTGGTGAACGTGAGGGTGAGGCGCTCCATGTCCATCACCGGGTCGGCAAAGCCCGCTTCCAGCAGCGCGTCGCCCCAGTCGTGCATGTCGGTGAAGGCGTGCGCGGGTGGCGACCAGCCGAGCGCGGCGTAGAGCGCACGCAGCTCAAGCAGCGTGTCCGGTCCCAGGCACGAGAACATGAGAAAACCGCCATCAGCCAGCGCCTCGTGCCACGCCGCGAGCAGCGCGGGCGCATCGGGCGCCGCGTGCGCCAGCATGTTCGCCCACACGAGCTGCACATTGCTGGCGGGCGGTGCGCTCACACATTCGGCGTGCGGGTAGTGCGCGGCGACTTCGCGCCCGCCGCCGCCAAGCGCCGGCAGCCAGTGCGCCCAGCGTTGCACGGGCAGGCGAATGGCGGGCAGGCGCGCGGCCATGCGGCGTGCCACTTCTTCATGCAGCCAGGGCGCAGCCGTCGGCGTGTGGCGCAGCCAGCGCGCGGCGGCAAGGTGGTCAACAGCATGGTCAATGGGTGCAGGGAAGGGCATGGCGCAAAGCATACGCAGAGCGATACTCTTGCAAAACAATGATGGCTGCCGGCAATTCTTGCCGACAGCACATGGATACTTTCAATATTCTGCGCCTTGCTTGCAATGCACGCCGCCGCCCCCACATGCGGCGACACTGCGCGCGACAATGCGCCGCTTCCACTCCAACTTTTTTCCCCATTGAGAAAACCATGCTGAGAATCGCACTTTTTATCGCCACCAACCTCGCCGTGATGGTGGTGCTGGGCATCGTGTCGCGCCTGTTCGGGATTGATGCCTATCTGGGCACCAGCACCACGTCGCTGATGATTTACGCGCTGGTGGTCGGCTTTGCCGGCTCCACCATTTCGCTGCTGATGAGCAAGACCATCGCCAAGCACAGCATGGGCGTGCATGTGATTGAGCAGCCGGGCAGCGCCGAGGAGGTGTGGCTGGTGGACACGGTGCGCCGTCTGGCCGAGGGCGCTGGCATCGGTATGCCGGAGGTGGGCATTTATGACGGCGAGCCGAACGCCTTTGCCACGGGCGCGCGGCGCGATGCCTCGCTGGTGGCGGTATCGACCGGGCTACTCAACGGCATGACGCGCGAGGAAGTGGAAGCGGTGCTGGGGCACGAAATCTCGCACGTGGCCAACGGCGACATGGTGACGATGACGCTGATTCAGGGCGTGATGAATACCTTTGTGGTGTTCCTGAGCCGCGCCATCGGCTCAGTGGTGGACAGCGCCATGCGCGGGCAGCGCGACGATGGCGACCACTCGGTGGGCATGGGCTACTACCTCACGAGCATGGTGCTGGATGTGCTGCTCGGCTTTCTTGCGGGCATAGTGGTGGCGTGGTTCTCGCGTTGGCGCGAGTTCCGCGCCGATGCGGGCGCCGCGCGCCTGATGGGGCAGCCGCAGTCCATGGTGCGCGCCTTGCAGCGCCTGGGCGCCATGCAGCCGGGTGCGCTGCCGCAGGGTATGCAGGCGCTGGGCATTGCTGGCGGCATTGGCAAGCTGTTTGCCTCGCACCCGCCGCTGGAAGAACGCATTGCCGCGCTGCAGGCGGCGCAGGCGGGGGCGGTGTAAGAAAACGGAATACAATGGCCTGCAATACGGCGCGCCACCAGGCGCGCCGTATTACCTTAAAACCAGCGCGCCGTATGGCGCGCTTGCTTATGCAGCAGAAAGAAGAAAAAACATGGGCTTCAAGGAAAAGCACCCGCATTTCATCCTTATCTGGATACTGGCGTACATGTCGGCGCTGGCGCCGCTGGCCACGGACATGTTACTGCCCTCCCTGGCCGATGTACAGGACTCGTTTGCCACCACGCAGGCGAATGCGCAACTGACGATAACCGTCTTTTTTGTGGCGTTTTCCTTTGGGCAACTTATTTACGGGCCGCTGAGTGACGCACTGGGGCGCAGAAAACCGCTCGCCGTGGGCATTGCCATTTACACACTGGCGAGCTTTGCATGCGCTGCGGCGCCTTCCATCTGGGCATTTGTGGCGCTGCGTTTTCTGCAGGCATTGGGCGGCTGTGCCGGTGTGGTGATGGCGCGCGCCATCATCAATGACAAATTTGATTTAAAAGAGGGCGCCTCCGTGCTCGCCATCATGATGATGGTGGGGGCGCTGGCGCCCATGCTCGCGCCCTCGCTCGGCGGCCTGGTCGTCAAGTTTGCGCCGTGGCCAGCGGTGTTTGTGCTGCTGGGCGTGTTTGGCGCGCTGCTGCTGGTGTTCATGTATTTCGGGCTGGAAGAAACATCCGACCCGGCACAGCGCACGCCGCTGAATGTCTCGGCGGCGTTTGAAAACTATTTTGAAATCCTGGCCGACCGGCGCTTTCTGCTGCTCGTGCTCACGCTCGCGCTGCCGCTCTCTGCGCTGTTTGCCTACATTACGGCGGCGAGTTTTGTGTTCCAAGACTATTACGGCCTGTCAAAACAGGCGTTTGGCGTGGTGTTCGGCATCAATGCGCTGGGGGCGACGGCATTTGCCACGCTGAATGCAAAAATCGTGCGCAAAATCTCCCCCTACATTGTGCTGCATTACGCCTTCATCGTCATGCTGGTGTTTGTCTGCCTGCTGATGGCGGGCGGCTTTCTGGGCTTCGGTTTCCTGTGGTTTGAGGTGTTTGTGTTCCTCACCAACGGCATGATTGGCTTCATCGCGCCCAACGCCACGGTGCTGGCGATGGACCGCTTCCGCAAAAACTCCGGCTCGGCGTCTGCGCTGCTGGGCATGATTCAGTTTGCCGTGGCGGGCTTCGTCTCCTTCCTCGCCGGTGCGCTGCACGCCAACACACCCGCAAAACTCGCGGCCATGATGGGCGCGTGCATTCTTTCCGGCTACGCGGTGTATCTGCTGCTGCAGCGCGCCTCGCTGCGCCGGCGCTGGCGCAGATGACAGGCGGCGTTTGCAATCAGATACTCATGCTTGATACATTGCATTTCCGGCTTATGAAGCCGGCGACGAATGTATACCACTACATTTGACAGCCGTTTTCCCCTTTTTTCCTTGAAAACTAACGCCGGTAGACGGCAGGCGGCGGGGCGCTGTCAAATACGTTATCCGGCGCATTGGGCAGGGCGCCGCCAGCCATGCTCAGCGCCGTGAGCGCAGGCACGATGATGCGGTCGCGTGCGGTGCGCGCGAGGAAGGGGCGCACGGGGCGCTGGAAGGCTTGTGCGAGGCGCGCGCGCTCTTCGTCGCTCATGGTGACGCTGGAGCGGCTGGATGCCTGCCGCTGTAGCAGCAGCGCCTCGCGCACGGCGCGCGAGTGGGCGAGGAGGGCGTGGCGGCGCATCAGCCCCCAGCCAAAGGCGCAGGCGACGGCAAGCAGGCTGGCGGTGCTGATGTGTTCCCAATACGCGCCGCTGCCGAGCATGGAGAGCAGGCCAGCCGCGCCCGGCAGCAGCCCCAGGGTGGTGGCGCTTTTTTTGCCCTCGTCCACGGGCAGCGGGTCGGCGCTGATGGCGGTGCCGTCGCCGTGGCCGCCGAGCCAGAGGTGGTAACGCTTGCCGCCGTATTCATAGACGGCGTGGCAGATGGGCGCGGCGCAGGTGGCGCAGCTGTGGCTGCTTGTGGCGTTCCAGCGCCAGTCGCGCTGGCGGTCGCCCTGGGCGTGGCGTTTCACGCTCTGGCCGATGCGCTGGTCAATGTCGCGCGCGAGCGAGGCGAACGCCTGCGCCTGCGGGCGCGTGAAGCCTTCCACTTCAAAGCCGGCGGTGTAGGAGGCGTCGTAGGCGATGGCGTCGCCCTCGGCGGCGGCGCGCGCGGCGAGTGCGGCGGGGGCAAGTGCTGCGCCGCCCAGCTTTTTGCCGCCGTAGGCGCCGATGGCAAAGCGGCCACTGTCGCTGCCGCTGGCGGGGCGCCAGTCGGTGACGGTGCGGTATGCGGTGTATGCCTGCCGCCTGCCATTCATCATGCGGTATTCGGTGTAGGGTTCCTGCCGGTCAAAGCCGAAATAGGCTTGCCAGGTGGCCTGGTAGTCAATCTGAAAGACGAAGGCGGGCACGTAATACCGCTCGCGCAGCGTGATGCGCGTGTGCTCGAGCATGTCGTCAGGCGTGAGGTCGCCGCTGGCGATGAATGACCAGACGCGGTCATCAAGCGCCTGCTCCGTGACGCGCATGGGCACGATGCGCTCAAACGCGGCGGGCGGCGTGTAGTCCGGCGCGCCCTGCGGACGGATTGCGTTGACGGTGCCGCAGTATTCGCACGCCAGCGCCTGCTGGCCTGGCTCAAAGACGATTTCCGCGCCGCAGGAGCGGCATTCCTGCTTCATGGCGCGTCCGCAGCCTGTCCGCAGGCGGCGCAGAACTTGGCGCCCGGCGCGAGGTCGGCGCCGCACTTGCTGCACGCGGACGCAGTGCGCTGCCCGCAGGCGCTGCAGAACTTGGCGCCCGCTGCCAGCAGCGCGCCGCAGTGCGCGCAGGCCGTGGGCAGTGGCTTGCCGCAGCGCCTGCAGGTGGCGGCGCCTTTGTCGTTGTCTTCACCGCAGGCGGGGCAGGGGTTGACGGCATCGGCGCAGTTGGGGCAGAACTTCGCGCCCGGCGGAATGGGCGTGCCGCAGCGGTTGCACATCGCG
>JAFRYL010000058.1 GCA_017437605.1 Ottowia sp.
CATTTGCGCCGAGGGCGCGCGCCACGTCGGCGCTGTCCACATCGGCGCTGGCGCGTCCGGCCACGGGTGCTTCGGGCGCTGCGGCGGCGGCGCCCGCGCGCAGCCACCACCACAGCACGCTGGCGGCGAGCAGCGCCCAGACGCTGAAGGTGAGGACGGCGGCAGCCAGGCGCGCAGAGCGGGTGGTTTTCGGAGAGCGGAAGGGTGCAGGCATGGGGCGCGATTATCATTGCACGCGCCGCAACGCACATCGTTTTGCCTGCCATGAACACGAAATTTCCTGCCCGCCGCAGCGCGGGCTTTACTTTGATTGAGCTGCTGGTGGTGCTGTCCATCATCGGCGTGCTCGCTGCGCTGATTACCCCCACCGTCATCGGGCGCATTGACGATGCGCGCATCGCCGCCGCGCAGGTGGACGTGGGGCAAATCATGCAGGCGCTCAAGCGTTACAAGCTGGACAACCAGCGCTATCCCACGGCCGAGCAGGGGCTGCAGGCGCTGGTCGCGCGCCCCGCCGCGCCGCCCGCACCGCCGAACTGGAAGGGCTACCTTGACCGCCTGCCCAACGACCCGTGGGGCGCGCCGTATCAGTATCTGAACCCCGGCGTCTACGGCGAAGTGGACGTGATGAGCTACGGCGCCGACGGCGCCCCCGGCGGCGAAGGCAAGGACGCCGATATTGGAAGCTGGCAATAAGGCAACCGCCATGCGCGCCGCACGCGGCTTCACCATGCTGGAGCTGCTGGCGGTGGTGGCCATCGTTGCCGTGGGCACGGCGGCAGCGGCGCTGTCGCTGGGCAGCGTGCAGGCGGACGCCCTCGAGCGCGAGGGCGAGCGGCTCGCCGCGCTGCTGGAAGCGGGGCGTGCGCGCTCGCGCGTGGCGGGCGTGCCCGTCATCTGGCGTGTGGAGGAGGGCGGCTTTGTGTTTGACGGCCTGCCGCCCGGCAACGCCGACTTGCCCCGGCACTGGCTAGACGAGAGCGTGCGCGTGCTGGAAGGCGAGGCGCCCCTCACCCTCGGCCCCGACCCCATCATTGCCGCGCAGGGCGTGACGCTGCTGCTGGGCGACGAAGGCGGCGAAGTGCGCAGCCTGCGCGTCGCCACCGACGGGCTGCACCCCTTTGCCGTGCAGAGGCAGCCATGAGGCGGCAGCGCGCGTTCACCCTCATTGAAGTGCTCGTCGCGCTGGCCGTCACCGCCACGGCGCTCGTCACCGGCATGCGCGCTGCCAGCGCGCTGCTTGAAAACGCTGGCCGCCAGAGCCAGTTCATGCTCGCGCAGCTCTGCGCCGAAAACCACCTCGTGCAACTGCGCCTCGCGCGCCGCCTGCCTGACACCGGCGACAGCTCGGAAACCTGCGAGCAGGGCGGGCGCAGTTTTCAGGTGGAGCAGAGCGTCCACACCACACCCAACACCAACTTCCGCCGCGTGGAGCTGCATGTCAGCGAAGGCGCGCAGAGCGTGGTGCAGATGAGCGCCGTCATCGGGAGAAATTGATGGCAAATGCAGCAGTATCACTTTGCCGCCGGCAAGATAAGCCGGCAACGGTATGTGAAATGTGCTTGTATATGCCTGTTTCAGCGCGCGCACGCGGCTTTACGCTCATTGAAGTGCTGGTCGCGTTGTTCGTCATGGCAGTGCTGGCGGCGATGAGCTGGCGCGGCATCGACGCCATGGTGCAAGCGCAGCAAAGCGTGAAAGACAGCGGCCACGACACGGCAGCGCTGCCGGCGGGCCTCTTGCAGTGGCGCGCCGACCTGGATGCCATGATGGTCTGGCCCGTGGCGCGGCAGGGCGCGCGGCAGGGCGCCGCCGAGCGCGCCGAAATCGCGCGCCGCTCGCGGCAGAGCCTCTACTGGGACGGGCGCGCGCTGCGCGTCACGCGCAGCGACA
>JAFRYL010000059.1 GCA_017437605.1 Ottowia sp.
CGGCGCGTGGACAGCACCTGCCCGAACTTCACGAAGATGGGGCCGAGGCTCTCCAGCGCCTCGCGCAAGCGCTGCCCGCGCGGCGCCGACAAATCGCGCCCCGTGCGCGCAATGCGCCCGAGCACCTTCAGCCACGGATGCGGCGCGTGGCTCAGTGCCAGCTCATCCAGCCCATAGCGCAGCGCCACCCACGCAATCTTGGCCGCGCGCAGCACCCGCCAGTTCATCATGCCGCCGGCGTGCCCGGTACAGTGCGCGGTGCCGTGGCCGCCGCAAGGCGCTCCGCCACCCCGCGCAGCGCCTGCATTGCGGCCACCCCAGCCTCGCGCACCACATGCGCTGCTTCGGGCGAGAGCACGCGCTGCAAATCCTTGTGCGCGTCCCAGCGCACATTGGCCGCGAGCCAGTTGAGTTCCGTGGCAAAACGCGCGTCGCCCTCCACGCGCACAGCGGGCTTTTCGCTCTTGCCCGGCTGCAGCGCGCCCTTGGCGAGCGCGAGCGGCGCATCATCGGCCAGTGTCAGCGTCAAATCAGGCGCCGCGTCCGGCGCCGCTTCGCACAGGCCGGCAGGCGTGGCGCGCAACTGCAGCGCCGCGCCGCGCCACTGCAGCCGCGCCACACGCCCGGCCAGCGGCACCAGACGCGCCTGCGCCTCATCGTTTTGCGCCAGCACATGATTGAGCGCCAGCACCAGGCGGTTGCGCGCCTCATCAGTGAACCAGTCGGGCGGCTGCAACGCCGCCATCAAGCGCGCAAGCAGCGCCTGCATCTGGGCGGAAATCTGTGGGGGAATGTGAGTGGTCGGCATGGGGCGCGATTATTCATCGGCGGCGCAGGAAACGGAAAAAGGCGCTGAAAAACAGCGATACCTATGCAAAACAGGTGTGATTGCCGGCTTATGAAGCCGGCGATGGTGTGATACCGCCATTATCTGCTGTTCCCGTAGGGCATGGTGCGCGCCAAAGCAGCCAAGGCGCGCGCTGCCAACGAGCTGCGCCCGCACGCACAAAAAAAGACACTCGCCCGCCTACCGCGCAGCGGAGGGCTGCGAACAAATGCCGGAAACACCCGAAAACACTGGCGCGCGCCCACACGCCGCGCCCACGCGCGGCGCCTTGTGCCGTACATTCGCGCCCACCTTTTCCCTACGCTGAGTAAGGGCAAAACCCGCAACACTCGCCCGGCCAGCATCCACTGACCGAGAAAGCCATGAAGCTGAAAACCCTGACCGCCGCCGCCGCCCTGTTTGCCGCATTTGGAAGCGCGACCGCGCAAACAGCTTCCCCCAGCATGGTGTTTTTGAGTACGCTTGAAGATAGAACCAATTTTCTTCCAGGCCAAATCAAGCCACACGATTGGCCGCGATATATTGACAGGCCGCGCAGAATGTTCGAGGAAGAGGTGAAAGGCCGTTTCGGAACATTTGAGAATTTTGACGAGTATCTGGATGCCAGCATGCCAGCGCTGGATGAGGCAAAGCTGAAAGCTGCCGACATTATCGTGATTGTCACGGGCAGGGGAGCGGTGGATGCGGCGCGCTTCGACATCATCAAGCCGTTGATGGAAAAAACAGACCCAACAAAACCGCAAACCTTCATCATTTTTAGCGAGGGCTACCCCGCAGCGCAAGGCAACACCAGCAAATTTGCCGACACGCTTGCTACCATGATGGGGGGCGGCACGCTGACACGCGGTGGAGCACGGCAGGTATTCCCGTTGAATGAAAACTCGCCTTATGCCGATGCTGCTAAGGGTGTGATGCAGGGCATGGAGGGAAGCTCATACAGCCAAATGGCAAATATCCCAAGCGAATTTGCCATGTACACCCTCAACAGCGTTGCGCCTGGCGATACAAGTGCCGATGCCTACCTCACTTTTGTGCCGCACGACAAAGCCAATGGCGGCGCCTGCACCTTTTTTGTTGGTGATTTGAGCCTGTTTCTCAATAACGACGGGGGCGACCCCGACATGAGAGACCCCTGGACCAGAGCTTGCCAAAGTCATGCTGGACACGCGCGAGCAGTTCTGCAAACCCAGCGAATACGCCATCAAGGTTGACCCGGTGGCGGAAGGCACCGTGACTTGCCCAGCCACAGTGACGGCTGGCGGCAGCGTGACCTGCAGCGTGTCGCTGCTCGCAGAGGGCTATGAATTTGACACACTGGCCGTTGCGGGCAACGCCACGCTTGGCCCCTGCGATGCCAACGGCTGCACGCTGACGGGGGTGATGGGCGCGCTGACCGTGCAAGGTGTGTTCAAGGCGCCGCCGCAGCCGCCGCAACCGCAACCGCAACCAGTGCTGCCGCAACCGGTGCTGCCGCAGTCGCCCGCTTGCGCTGCCGCGCCATCGGCCTGCAGCTCGGCACCTACCTTTGGCGGCGCAGGGCTGGCGCTCGCCGCGCTGGCGCTGCCCGCGTTCGCCGCGCCTGCGTTCCGGCGCCGCAAAAAAACGGGTAAAAAGGCTGATACCAAGCAATAAATGCTTTCATCGCCGGCTTATGAAGCCGGCGATGGTGTGATACCCATCTTGTTCAAGCGTCAATGATGGCCTGCAGCGCGTTTTTCTCAATGAATTCGCGCCGTGGTTCCACTTCGTCGCCCATGAGGGTGGTCAGCGTCTGGTCGGCGTCAATGGCGTCCTCAATGCGCACGCGCAGCAGGCGGCGCACGTCGGGGTTCATGGTGGTTTCCCAGAGCTGTTCGGGGTTCATTTCGCCGAGTCCCTTGTAGCGCTGGCGCGGGGTGGTGCGCTCGGCCTCGCCCAGCAGCCAGAGCATGGCATCGCGCATGGTGGCGACGCGCTGCGTGCGCTGGCGTTCGCCTTCGCCACGGCGCACGGTGGCGCCTTCGGCGAGCAGCCCACGGAAGGCTTCGGCGGCCTGGTGCAGCGTGGCGTAGTCGGCGCCGGCGATGAATTCGCTGGTGAGCAGGCTGCTTTTGACGTTGCCGTAGTGCCGGCGGCTGATGCGCAGCGCGGCTTCGCCGTCCGACCCCTGGATGCACTCCACCTGCGGCGCGCTGCCGATGGCGTAGAGCGCGGTGAGTTTGGCTTCCAGCGCCTGCGCGCTGGCGGCGGCAGCCTCCGGCGTGGAGAGGTCGAGCGTGGCGCCGTCAGCGATGGCGCGCAGCACTTCCACGTCCATGAATTGTGCAAGGCGGTTGATGACGGCTTCCGCCCCCTGCCAGGTGCGCGCGAGGGTGGCGAGGGTGTCGCCGGCGAGCGGCGGCTGGCCGGGGTGCGCGGTGTCAATGGCGGCGTCTTTGAGCGCCACGCGCATGAGGTAGGCGTCGAGCGCGGCGTTGTCTTTCAGATAAATGTCTTCTTTTCCGGCGCGTACTTTGTACAGCGGCGGCTGCGCGATATAGACGTAGCCGTTTTCCAGCAGTTCGGGCATTTGCCGGTAGAAAAATGTCAAAAGCAGAGTGCGGATATGCGCGCCGTCCACGTCGGCGTCGGTCATGATGATGATGCGGTGGTAGCGCAGTTTGTTGATGTCAAAACCGTCGGCGCTGGCCTTGCCGCCTTCCTCGCTGGATTTGCCGATGCCGGTGCCAAGCGCGGTAATGAGGGTGATGATGTCCTGGCTGCCGAGCAGCCGCTCAATGCGTGCGCGCTCCACGTTGAGGATTTTGCCGCGCAGCGGCAATATGGCCTGAAATTTGCGGTCGCGACCCTGTTTGGCGCTGCCGCCGGCGCTGTCGCCCTCGACAATATAGATTTCGCATTCGGCGGGGTCTTTTTCCTGACAGTCGGCGAGTTTGCCGGGCAGCCCGAAGCTGTCCAATATGCCTTTGCGCCGCGTCATTTCGCGCGCCTTGCGTGCGGCTTCGCGCGCGCGGGCGGCGTCCACGATTTTTTCGCAGATGATTTTGGCATCTGCCGGATGCTCCTGCAGAAACTCGCCCAGCTTGGTGACGATGATGTCGCGCACGGGTGCCTGCGCCTCGCTGGAGACGAGTTTGTCCTTGGTCTGGCTGGAGAATTTCGGCTCCGGCATTTTCACCGAGAGCACGCAGGTCAGCCCTTCGCGCATGTCTTCGCCGCTGATTTCAATTTTGTTTTTGCGCGCGGCGTCGCTTTCATTGATGTATTTGCCAATCACTTGCGTCATGGCGGCGCGCAGCCCGGTCAAATGCGTGCCACCGTCGCGCTGCGGGATATTGTTGGTGAAGCACAGGATTTGCTCCTTGTTGTAGCTGTCGGTCCAGTGCATCGCCACTTCCACGCTGATTTCCGCGCCTTCGGCAATATCGCCGCTGCTGTCCGCCAGGCGGCTGCCGGTGGCGTGAAAGGCGGTGGGGTGCAGCACCTTTTTGCCCCGGCTGATAAATTCCACAAAACCCTGCACGCCGCCAGTGCCAGCAAAATCGTCGCTGCGGCCGCTGCGATCGTCAATGAGGCGGATATGCACGCCCTTGTTCAGGAAACTCAATTCGCGCAGCCGCACGGCGAGCGTTTCATAATGGAATTCGGTGACGCCGTCAAAAATCTCGGCGGTGTCGGGCTTGAAACGCACTTCGGTGCCCTGTTTGTCGGTGGGCCCCAGCAGTTTCATGGGTGAAACTTCCACGCCGTCCTGCATTTCCAGCACGCGCCCCTGCACCTGCCCGCGCGCAAATTCCAGCCGCCGCTCCTGCCCGCCACGGCGCACGGTGAGGCGCAACCAGGAGCTGAGCGCGTTGACGCACGAGACGCCCACGCCGTGCAGCCCGCCGGAGACCTTGTAGTTGTTCTGGTTGAACTTGCCGCCCGCGTGCAGTTCCGTGAGCGCAATTTCGGCGGCGCTGCGGCGCGGCTCGTTCTTGTCGTCCATCTTCACGTCGGTGGGGATACCGCGCCCGTTGTCCACGATGCTGATGGAGCCGTCGGCGTGAATGGTCACAGTGATGGCGTCGCAAAAGCCGGCGAGCGCCTCGTCAATGGAGTTGTCCACGACTTCAAAGACGAGGTGGTGCAGGCCGGTGCCGTCCGAGGTGTCGCCGATGTACATGCCCGGGCGCTTGCGCACGGCTTCCAGCCCTTCAAGAATCTGGATGGCGTCGGCGCCGTAGTGGGTGTCGGGAGTGTCGGGGGTGGTGTGTTCGCTCATGCGCGTGTACCTGAAAATCTGTAGCGTGACAGCCGCAAAAACGCTTGGCTTGCCTGCGAATGTTGCCATGCCGCATGCAGGGCGCGGCAAACCTGCAAGTGTACCAAGCGCGCCCCTGCACGCTGCAGTGCAGCGAAAGAGCTGCGGAAGTGCCTGAAAACAGTGGGTATATGTTGGTTGCCGGCACAAGAAGCCGGCGATGATGTGTAAATATGTTTGGTATGCGGTGCTTATCCGATGTTCAGCATGACTTTGTTGCCGCGCCGCACACCAAGAATGTTGAGCAGGTTGGCGAGCGGCGCCTCCATGCCTTTGGCGGCGTCTGCTTCGCCGGAAAAGCGCAGCCGCCCGCCGTCCCACTGGCCGGTGCCTTCCAGCAGCAGCGGCCCCTGCAGCGTGGAGAGGCGCAGCGTGGTCGTGGCGCCGCCGGTGATGTCAACGCGGTAGTCGCCGAGCGCGGGCAGCGTGGAAACGCGCGCAGAGATGTGGCGCGCTTCAAGGCTGGCCTGCCCGTCCAGCCGCAGCCGCCATTGCGCGATTTCAATTGCAAGCGGCTGCGTGTTCAGTTGCAGCTCGCCGTGCAGCTGCAGGGTGTTGAAGGGCGTGCCGAGGCCGGTGAGCAGCGATGCCGGCCACACCGAGTGGCTTGGCTGCACGTCGATGTGCGCGCCGCCCAGACGCGGCGCGGCGCGCAAGACGATGGGGGCGGGTGTGCAGCAGTCGGCGCGCAGGCTGGCGCGCAGCGCGCCAAGACCGGGGGCAAGCTGCCAGTGGATGCGCCCGGGCAGGGCGAGGCGGTCGCGGCTGCCTTCGCCGCCCGTGAGCAGCAGGCGCGCTGAACCATTCCACACGCTGCCATCGGTTTCCAGCAGTTGCACTGCGCCTTCGCTGGCGTGCGCAAGCAGTGCACCCAGCCAGCGCGCGGGGGCGGCGAGCAGCAGCGTGAGCAGCGCGCCCACAAGTGCGCCCGCCACAGCCCAGCGCCACGGGGCGGCGCTGCCGCCGCCACTGGCCGGGCGTGTGGAGCGGCGCAGTTTCATGGTGCGGGCAGCGCCAAGGTGAGCGTGCCGCTCCAGCTTGGCGCATCGGCTGCACCGCCGCGCTGGAGCTTGGCGTCCAGCGGCGCGGCGCGGGCGTTGAGGCGCGCCTCGGTCAGCCAGGCGGCGAGCGCCGCAGCGGGCGTGGCGTTCAAAGTGATGGTGGCACGTCCACCAGCGACGCTGATGCGCGCGCCTGTGCCAAGGCGCTGGCGCACGGACTGCTCCAGCGCGCGCTGCGCTTCGGCGGCGTCCATGCGCGGCAGGGTTTTGAGCTGCTGCGCTTCGGCGGCCAGTTGCTGCATCTGCTGCGCGTCGCGTTGCAGCGCGGCGCGTTGCGCGGGCGCTTTGTTCAGGGTGCGCAGCGCGGGGCTGAGGGCCAGAACCCAGAGCAGCACGAGCGCCAGCGCAGCGATGGCGGCCAGCAGCACGCGGCGCTTGGGCGCGGGAATGCGCTCCAGTGCGTCGCGCAGGTTTTGTGTGGTGATGCGGCTCATGGCGTGACCTCCGGGCGCAGCAGCAGCGCATCGCCCTCGGCGCTGATGCGGTAACCAAGCGGGCGCAGGCGCTCGCCGGCGGCGGCAAGCGCGCTGGCGTCCAGCTTCGCGCCGCTGGCGCGCAGGCTGCTGCCTTCGTATTCCAGCGCGGAGGGCACCTGTCCCTGCGGCAGCGCAGCGGCAAGCGCGGCGAGCATGGCCTCCATGCCGCTGCCAGACGGCGCGCCCGTGGACTGGCGCAGCGCCTCCACCTCGCGCTGCATCTGCAGCACGGGCATGGCGGTGACGACGCGCACATGCGGGAAGGTTTGCGTGAGTGTCGTGTTCAGCGCCTTGCGGCGCGCGGCCAGGTCGCGGTTGCTGTGCCAGGCGGCGACGTTCAGCCCGATGAGGTTGGCGAGCAGCAGCAGCGCCAGCCCCCAGCGCACCGGGCGCCAGAGCGGGGTGTGCCAGAAGCTACGCCATGCGCTGCCAAGCTGCCGCGCGCCGCGTGCAGCGGCGCTGCGCGCAAAGTCAAACTGCGCCAAATCCCACGAGGAGCGACTGGCGACAAGCAGGCGCTCGGGCATACCGAGCAGCTCGGGCTGGCTGCCGAAGGTCTGCGCGCACAAGTCAGCCACGGCAGGTTCGGCGAACCACTGCACCTCGCGCAGCGCAGCGGTGTCCAGCACGCTGAGCGCGCCGGGCGCGAGCGGCAGCGCCAGGCGGCCGGAGCCGGTGTTGTGCCAGTAGACCACCCAGCGCGCGCCCGCCCGCTCGATGAGGAAGGCGGACAGGTGCTCCGGCGCGGCGATGGGCTCGCA
>JAFRYL010000060.1 GCA_017437605.1 Ottowia sp.
AATCGCTGCTGTACACGCACTGCGGCGCATCGCCACTGTCCGCCAGCGCCGCCGCCGCGCGCTCGGCCTGCTCGCGCCCTCGCCCATTCAGGGCGATGTCGGTGTGCCCCTGCACGCGGCTGGCGGCGTTCCAGTCCGTCTCGCCGTGGCGTATGGCGGTAATGCGCACTGCCTGCATCGCTTACGCCAGCTCCAGCGGCTGGTACTGCGGGTGGCGCTCCATGTAGGCTTTGACGAAGGAGCAGTCAGGCCGCACCTTCACGCCCTGCCCCGCCGCCCAGTCCAGCGCGTGCTGCACCAGCTTGCCGCCCAAGCCGCGCCCGCCAAGCGCCTTCGGCACGATGGTGTGGTCGTAGACCAGATTGCCATCGGGCAGGCGCACAAAGGACAGGTAGGCAGTGATGCCGTCAATGACGGTTTCAAAGCGGTTCGCGTCAGTGTTCAACGTGATGGCTGGCTCAGTCATGGAACATTCCTTGTGTGAAAAAGCCGCGCAGCTTGCAGCGCCGCCCGCGCCGCGTCAAGCTGCGTGCGCCTTGCCCTTGCTGCGTTTGGGTTTTTATGACGATACTCATAATAGAAACACTTCGTTTCCAGCGACTTATGCCGGCGACAGAAATATACCCTTGCATCAACTTGCTGCTTCCTCATTTTCTTCCTCGGGCGCAAGCACACCCGCCGCCCAGATGCCGATTTCGTAGAGCAGGCACATGGGCGTGGCGAGGGCAAGTTGGGAAATCACGTCAGGCGGGGTGATGAAGGCGGCGACGATGAAGGCGAGCACGATGAAGTAGCTGCGCCAGGCGCGCAATTGCTGCGCAGTGACGACACCCACACGCGCGAGCAGCACGACGGCCACGGGCACTTCAAAGGCGGCGCCAAACGCCAGGAACATGGTGAGCACAAAGCCCAGGTACGCCTCGATATCGGGCGCGGCGGTGATGCTTTCGGGCGCAAAGTGCTGAATGAAGGCGAAGGCCTTGCCAAAGACGATGAAGTAGCAGAACGCGACGCCGCAGAAAAACAGCACGGTGCTGGAGATGACGAGCGGCAGCACGAGGCGCTTTTCATGCCGGTAGAGGCCGGGGGCGACGAAGGCCCACGCCTGATACAGCACGTAGGGCAGCGCGAGCATGAGGGCGGCGACGCACAGCACTTTGAGCGGCACGGTGAAGGGCGAGACGACCGAGGTGGCAATCATGGTGGCGCCCTGCGGCAGGCTGGCAATGAGCGGCGCGGCGACCCAGTCGTAGAGCTGGCTTGCACCCGGCCAGAGCGCAAGCAGCCCGGCGGCAAGCAGCACGGCGAGCAGCGCGCGGATGATGCGCGTGCGCAGCTCCATGAGGTGCTCGACGAAGGGCTGCTCGGTGCCGGCGAGTTCGTCGCCGTCGTCGCGCGGGGCGTCGTGCTTGGTGGTGTTCATCGCTTATGGCTTGCGGCGCGGACGGTAGCGCGCCACACGCGCGGCGCCCGATTGCACCTGCCGGCGCACGCCGGCGCGCGCCTTGTACCACTGCGGCACGGCGCTGCGTTTAAGGCGCCAGTTCTTGCCGGGGTGCCGGTAGGTGGGAACGTCGTCGTCATCGCCGTCGGCGGCGGGCAGCGCCTCGCTGCGAGGTGTGCTGAATGCGCGCAGTTCACGCAACTCGCGCTGGGCGTCTTCCTGCACCTCGCGCACGGATTGCTCCACGTCGCGCCCCGCTTCCTCTATGGTCTGTTTCATGTGGCGCAGCTCGTCCAGGTCCACGGCGCGGTTGACCTCGGCCTTGACCTCGGCCACATACCGCTGCGCGCGCCCGAACAGCGCGCCCGCCGTGCGCGCCACG
The DNA here is from genome assembly GCA_017437605.1 of Ottowia sp. Taxonomy (GTDB): domain Bacteria; phylum Pseudomonadota; class Gammaproteobacteria; order Burkholderiales; family Burkholderiaceae_C; genus Ottowia. Next base: position 1,827 of record JAFRYL010000060.1, read on the forward strand.
CGCGGCAGGCGCTCGGGGCCGATGACCACGAGCGCCACGGCGCCGATGAGCGCCATCTCCTGCACGCCGATGTTGAACATGGGCGCAGCGGTGCTCAGGCGTCCTGCTTCGCCGTCTCGCGCGCCTGCACGTCTATCGTGTCCGCGCCCGCGTCCTGCGTGATGCGCTCGCTGCCAGCGGCGGCGGGCTTGTCCTCGCGCATGCCTTCCTTGAAGCTCTTGATGGCGCCACCAAGGTCGCCGCCGATGTTCTTGAGTTTCTTGGTGCCAAAAATCATCACCACGATGAGCAGCACGATGAGCAGTTGCCAGATTGAGGGTGCCATGCTGGTCTCCTTGAAAATGCTGGAATATGCCGGTGGGCGGATTTACCCGTGTTTCCACGGGCGCGCGCCGCCGAGCACATGCACGTGCAGGTGCGGCACTTCCTGTCCACCATTTTTGCCGGTGTTGATAACGATGCGAAAGCCCCCTTCGGGGTACGGCTCGCAGCCCTGTTCCAGCGCAAGGCGCGGCGCAAGCGTCATCATGCGCCCCATGAGCGCAGCGTGTTTTTCTTCAAGCTGCGCCATGGAGGTGATGTGCATTTTCGGAACAATCAGGAAATGCACCGGCGCCCAAGGGTTGATGTCGTGGAAGGCGATGATGTCATCGTCTTCATACACGCGGCGCGAGGGGATTTCCCCGGCGGCGATTTTGCAGAAAATGCAGTCGGCGGACATTCCTGCTGTCTCCTTTTTGAATATGCGTCAGATATGCGTGCTGTGGCGGCGGCCACCCAGCAGGTCAATGGTGGAGCGCTTGCCCACATCGTCAAAATGCTCGGCAAGCCACTGCTCGCCCGCCTTGCGGCCATTTTCAAACAAGGTATGCACAAAGTGCGAATCAGCGCGCGCCTTACTGGTGACGTTGTATTGCTGCAGCACTTCACCGCCGTCAATGCGGTGTACAAACATGCGTTTGTAGCGCGTAACGTCCAGGCGCCCCTCGTCAAGCAGGCGCGTGATGAAGTCCATCGCGCGGAATTCCGCCAGCAACGGCGTATTGAAAGTGATGTCGTTGATGCGCTCGTTGATTTCCGCCGCCGTCATGCCGGGCGCCTGCGGGATTTCAATGGGGTTGATTTGCACCAGCAGCACGTCCACGCTCTTGGTGTGATAAATCAGCGGATAAATCACCGGGTTACCAGAATAACCACCGTCCCAGTAATACTCGCCGTTGATTTGCACCGCCTGATACAGCATGGGCAGGCAGGCGGAAGCCATCACCGCGTCGGCAGTCAGGTGGCGGCCACTGAACACTTCGCCGCGCCCGGTGCGCACGTTGGTGGCGTTGACAAACACCTTGATTTTGCTCTGGCGCGTAAGGCGCTCAAAGTCCACTTCGCTCTTGAGCAGGCGCAGCAGCGGGTTGACGCCCAGCGGGTTGATTTGCGTGGGCGCAAGCCACTGCGTCGCCATATGCACCAGGCTCTGCATGCCGGGCACGGGCACGCCGGTGGCGAGACTTCCCATCATACCCACACTTTCCCAGAAGCGCCGCAGCGCAGCGCGCACGGCGTCGCGCGCATACTGGCCTTCCTGCCCGTCCTCGCCCGCCTTGGCAAAGGCATGCGCCATGACGACGGCGTTCATGGCGCCAGCGCTGGTGCCGCTGATGCCTTCAAACTCTAGGCGGCCATCTTCCAGCAGCGCATCGAGCACGCCCCAGGTGAACGCCCCGTGCGAACCGCCGCCCTGCAGCGCCAGATTGATGAGGCGCCGCTCGCCATCGGGTGCCGCAGCGGGCGTGGCTTCTTCGTCAAGCGGGTGAATGTCGCCGGGCAGCTCTTCCACCTCGTCGTCGCCATCATCTGCGCCCGCAGCAACTTCGGCGCCATCAGCGGTGGCGCCCTGCACACCCTGCGGCGCGGCGGTCTGCGCCGCCACCTCTTCTTCCTGTCCGTGAACGTCCTTGTGCGCGATGGCGGACACGAACTTGTCCACCAGCCCGCCAAACAGACTGTGCCTTTCCTCGGCGCCTGCGCCGTCTTTTTTTTCTTCTGTCATGGCTTCATGTGAATTCAATGAATTTCCTTGTTCTGGTTCATGCGTATCATGCCCTTGACAATGCGCCAGAGGAACCAGCCCGAAATAAGCACCCACGCGGGGTTGAACAAAAACAGTCCCAAAAAGAACGCGGGTATTGTGACGACGTAGAGCGCACCCGCCCACAGCACCGAACTGATACGCCACGCGAAGTGGCTGGCGTGCCAGGTGCCGGCGGCGTCATCTTTTTTCGCCAGGTCCATCACCAGCGCGATGATGAGCACGGCGATGCTGATGCTGGCACCTGGAATGACTGCCGCCAGCGCCACCAGCAGGTGCAGCAGGTAGCTGATGCCGCCCCAGATGCGCAGCGAGCGCTCGGCAGCCGCAGCAGCCTCCGCTTCGGGTGTGGGTTTGCCCACGTCAATAACGACATCACGCGATTCACTCATGGCTTTCTTCCTTTGCGCCGCGCCGGGCTTTCTCTTCCAACCCGGACAGTCCCTCGCGGCGCGCCAATTCCTGCAACACGTCGCGCGCACTCAAGCCGTAATACGCCAGCGCCACCATGCAGTGAAACCACAGGTCGGCCACTTCACTGGTGATGCGCTGCGCTGCACCGCTGCCGTGCTGCGCGTCCTTGGCAGCCATAACGACTTCGGCGGCTTCTTCGCCGACTTTCTTCAAAAATGCGTCCGGGCCGCGCTGCAGCAGGTTGGCAACGTAGCTGCTGCCGGGGTCGCCGCCAGCCTGCGGGCGGCGGCTTGCTATCACCGCTGTCAGGCGCTCCAGCACGGCGCTGGCGTCGGATACAGGCTCGAACATGGCAAAAAACAAAAAAGTATTTTTTAGCGATATATATCAGCGGGATTCTTGATGACGGGGTCGGCATCGCGCCAGACGCCGCCCTCAAGCAGGCGGAAAAAACATGAGCGCCGCCCCGTGTGGCAGGCAATGCCGCCGTGCTGCGTCACGCGCAGCAGCAGCGCGTCGCGGTCGCAGTCGGTACGGATTTCATGCACCTGCTGCACATGACCCGATTGCTCCCCTTTGCGCCAGAGCCGGCCGCGCGAGCGGCTCCAGTAGACAGCCTCGCCCGTTTCCAGCGTCAGGCGCAGCGCCTCGCGGTTCATCCACGCAAGCATCAGCACTTCGCCCGTGTCCACATGTTGCGCGACGGCGGGGAGCAGCCCCTGCTCGTTCCAGCAGAGTTGCTCCAGCCAGCCAGTCGCGCACTCTTTCATGGTGGTTGGCTCCTGCTTACACCAGACCCTGCGCCAGCATGGCGTCAGCCAGTTTCACGAAGCCGGCGATGTTCGCGCCTTCCACGTAGTTCACCGAGCCATCGCTGCGCTCGCCGTGGCGCACGCAGTTGGCGTGGATGTCTTTCATGATGGCGTGCAGGCGCTGGTCCACTTCCTCGCTTGTCCAGGACAGACGCATGGCGTTCTGGCTCATTTCCAGCCCGGAGGTGGCCACACCGCCCGCGTTGCTGGCCTTGCCCGGCGCATACAGAATGCCGGATTTCAGGAACACGTCCACCGCTTCCAGCGTGCTGGGCATGTTCGCGCCTTCGGCCACGACGGTGACGCCGTTGTCCACCAGCATGCGCGCTTCCTGCTCGTTCAATTCGTTTTGCGTCGCACAGGGCAGCGCCACGTCCACGGGCACGTGCCAGGGGCGCTTGCCGGCTTCAAACTTCAAGCCACGTTCCTTGGCGAACTGCTCCAAACGACCACGCGCCACGTTCTTGAACTCCATCAGCTCGGCGAGCTGTTCGCGGCTCAAGCCCTGCTCGCAGATGAGCACGCCGCCCGAATCGGACATGGTGACGACCCTGGCGCCAAGCTGCATGGCCTTTTCAGCAGCGAACTGCGCCACGTTGCCCGAGCCGGAGATGGACACGCTCTTATCTGCCAAGACCTGCCCCTTGCGCGCGAGCATTTCCTGCGCGAAGTAGACCGTGCCGTAGCCCGTGGCTTCCGGGCGCATCAGGCTGCCGCCGAAGCTCAGCCCCTTGCCGGTGAACACGCAGGCGGCGTCCTTGGTGAGCTTTTTCATCATGCCCGCCATGTAGCCGACTTCGCGCGCGCCCACGCCGATGTCGCCAGCGGGCACGTCGGTGTCCGGCCCCACGTGGCGGAACAGCTCGGTAATCAGCGCCTGGCAGAAGCGCATCACTTCGCCGTCGCTCTTGCCCTTGGGGTCGAAGTCCGAGCCGCCCTTGCCGCCACCCATGGGCAGCGTGGTGAGCGCGTTCTTGAAGCACTGTTCAAACGCGAGGAACTTGAGAATGGACAGGTTCACGCTGGGGTGAAAGCGCATCCCGCCCTTGTAGGGGCCAATGGCCATGTTGTGCTGGATGCGGAAGGCGCGGTTGACGTGTGCCTGCCCCTTGTCGTCCGTCCAGCCCACGCGGAACTGAATCACGCGATCCGGCTCGCAGAGGCGTTCCAGCAACGCGGCTTCACGGTACTTGGGGTTCTTTTCCAGAAACGGCCACAGGCTGGTGACAACTTCACGCACGGCCTGCAGAAATTCTGGCTGGTTGGGGTCGCGACGCTCGATGTCGCTTAGAAAGGATTCAAGGCTGGAAGCAGCCATGGCTTCTCCTAATGAAGTTGAAGGGGGAGTGTGTTTTATCACTCAAGGCGCGCCGCCGCGCTGCGGTGCAACATAACCTTGGCGGGTGCATCTCACAGCGGAACTCCTGTTTTTGTATCGTACCGGCCTGTTTTCCCTTGAAGAACCCGCATGTTTCATTGGAAAACTGCTGCCGCCCGCGCCGTGCCTTTTTCTGCTTTCCGCATAGCAGTATGCGAGCATTCGTGCGGCGCTCCAGCTATGTTGCACCTGCACAACGCGCCTTTTGCCAGCGCAGTGGCTGCACAATAAGGTCGCAATGTGTAAATTACGCAGGTGCGCACAGCCGAAACCGTTTCGCCGTCATGCCCTCCTTCATGCCCCCTCCTTCCTCCCAGCCGCAGCCCCAGAGCGTGGATGTGCGCACGTTCACGCTCACGCAGCTGCAGCACTTTGCCAAGCGCGGCAGCCGCCGCGCCAAGGCCGAGATTGAGCGCCGCATGATGGCCGCAGACGAAACCCCTGCGCGCACGCCCGCCGCGCCCAGGTCAACGCCACTGCCCCCCGTGCCTCCTGTGCCCGGCGAGATTGCACTCCCGTCCGTGCCACGACGTGCGCGCCCCACCGTGCCCGGCGACCTCACGCCCCGGCCAAGGCCGGCTCCCACAGTGCCGGGCGACCTCACGCCTAGGCCAAGGCCAGCACCCACCGTGCCCGGTGACCTCACGCCCCGGCCAAGACCGGCACCCACCGTGCCCGGCGACCTCACGCCCTCGTCCATGCCGCGACACGGGCGCCCGACTGTGCCCGGCGGACTCACTCCCCGTCCAGCACCAGCTCGACAGTCCGTTGACATGGACATTGGCAGCTCGGCGGCGCCCGTGCGCCGTTTCACCTCTGCGCCGTTCCCCTCCACCGAGATGCTCGGCGACCTGCTGCCGCTGGCGGACTCGCCCACGCACCCCCACACCCAGGCATATTCCATTGAGGTGCGCCCCGGGGACATCCCGTCCGCCGAGCCACCGGCGCCAGCTCCCACCGCTGACGTGCCGCCACTGCCTCACACGGTGGCGAACTCTCCGGTCTTCCCCACCACGGAAGTGCAGGACGAAGCACACAAGCCGTCCGCGCGCATCGCGCCCCGCCCCGCTGCGGTGCACGCCGCACAGCCGCCGCTGCCCCACGAGCCGCGCGCGCGACACACACAGCCGCCTCCGGCGTTCATTGAATCGCGTGCGCCCTCGTCCTTCGTAGAGTCGCGCGCCCCATCGTCATTCAGCGACTCGCACGCGCAGGACGACCACCCGCGCCAGCGCCGCAAACCCTCTGCGCGGCCAGAAGGCGTGCCCAGCCGCCCCATGCCGCTGCACGTTCCGGACAGCGCCCCGTTGCAAGCGCCCGCTGGCGCGCTGGACTCGCAGCAGGAGCGCATGGCGGAGCATCTGGCCGTCATCTCGCGTCAGGAATCGGCGCAAACCCGCGCCGACGACGTGCCGCGTTTCATTGGCCTCGTCGTGATGGTCTGGGGCGTGCTGGTCGTGCTCGGCGGCATCATCATGCTTGCCAGCGGGCGCGGCCTCTACATCCTGGCCAGCGGGCTGGCCGTCAGCTGCGTGGGTTGGCTGCTCTACAAGCTCAAGCGCCTCGCGCTGCCGATGCACCTCATCTTTTTGCTCGCCGCCGTCGCCTGGGCGTGGAGCGGCAAATCTGTCTCCGCACTGGAGGCACTTACCCAGTCGGCGCCGCTGCTTATCCCCGCGCTCTGGATGCTCGTGCCCTCGGTACGCGAGCCGCTGCACTAAGACAGCCTGCAAACAAAAAACGGGGGCACGCGCCCCCGTTTTTTTGCCCCAAAGCATCACATCTGCATGGGTATTACTTCATCGCCGGCTTTGAAAGCCGGCAATCCAACATATTTACCAGTAGTATCACTGCCGCACGCAAATCCCGCGCTGCGCCATGCACGCCTTGGCCTGCGCAATCGTGAACTCGCCGTAGTGAAAGATGCTCGCCGCCAGCACCGCATCCGCGCCGCCCTGCTGCACGCCGTCGGCCAAGTGTTCCAGCGTGCCCACGCCGCCCGAGGCAATCACGGGCACCGGCACGGCAGCCGCCACAGCGCGCGTGAGTTCCAGGTCAAAGCCGCTGCGCGTGCCGTCGCGGTCCATGCTGGTGAGCAGGATTTCGCCCGCGCCAAGCTGCGCCATGCGCTGCACCCATTGCAGCGCGTCCAACCCGGTGCAGCGCCGCCCGCCGTGGCTGTACACGTCCCAGCCCTCGCCGCGCTCGGCCAGCTCCGCGCCCGTGCGCCGGCGCGCGTCCACCGCCACCACGATGCACTGCGAGCCGTAGCGCCCCGCTGCGTCCTCAATCACCTGCGGGTTGGCAATGGCGGCCGAATTGAAACTCACCTTGTCCGCGCCCGCGCACAAGAGGCGCCGCACATCGGCCACGGTGCGCACGCCCCCGCCCACGGTGAGCGGAATGAAGACCTGCGACGCCACCGCCTCGATGATGGGCAAAATCATGTCGCGCTCGTCGCTTGTGGCGGTGATGTCAAGGAAGGTCAGCTCGTCGGCGCCCTGCTCGTTGTAGCGCGCGGCGATTTCCACCGGGTCGCCCGCGTCGCGCAACTGCACGAAGTTCACGCCCTTCACCACGCGCCCACCGGTCACGTCCAGACAAGGAATGATGCGTTTGGCCAGCACTGCACTCGCCTTTCCAATCTGCAAAAAAGGGCGCATTGTGCCGCCGGCTGAAACAGCACCGGAAAAAACGTATACTCTTGGCAAGAGCATAACATCACCGGCGACTTATGCCGGCAACATATCAATACCCCACAGCACCATGCCCGCACCAAGCATAGATGAAGCCTTGCACACCGCCTGCGCCGCCGGCATCACGCTGCACGAGGCGCGCATGCTGCTGCTGCACCTGCTTGGGCGCGCAGCGCACGAGCGCGCCTGGCTGCTCGCGCACGGCAGCGATGCCGCACCCGCAGGCGTGCCCGAAGCGCTGCAGCAGCTTGCCGCGCGGCGGCTGGCGAGCGAACCCATTGCCTACATCACGGGCAAAAAAGCGTTTTACGGGCTGGAACTGCAGGTCAACGAACACACGCTGGACCCGCGCCCGGACACGGAAACGCTGGTGGACTGGGCGCTGGATCTGCTGCGCGAAGCCGATGCGCCCGCCGTGCTGGACCTGGGCTGCGGCAGCGGCGCCATTGCGCTGGCCATTGCTGCGCACTGCCCGGCAGCGCGCGTTGTTGCCACCGACGCCAGCGCCGAGGCGCTTGCCGTGGCGCGCGGCAATGCAGAGCGCCTGCGCCTTGCCGTGGAATTCCGTCAAGGCGCGTGGGACGACTGGTTTGCCCCCGCCGCTGCTGGCGAGCGCTTTGACCTCATTGCCAGCAACCCGCCCTACATCGCTGAGGGCGATGAACACCTGCCCGCCCTGCACTGCGAGCCGCGCAGCGCGCTTGCCAGCGGCGAGGATGGCTTGCACGACCTGCGCCGCATCATCGCCAGTGCACCCGCGCATCTGGCGCCCGGCGGCTGGCTGCTGCTGGAACACGGCTGGCAACAGGGCGAGGCGGTGCGCGCGTTGCTGCGCGAAGCAGGCTTTGCCTGCGTCAGCACACGGCGCGACCTTGGGGGCAACGAGCGCATCAGCGGCGCGAAAATGCCAGATACCCTCAAAAAATAGATTTGATTGCCGGCTTTATAAGCCGGCGACACATTGATACCCTTCTGTTTTTGCCAACAAAAAGGCAGCCTTGATGGCCGCCTTTTTCTTGCTTATTGACTGGCATGACGCAGTCGCCGGCATATGTTGCCGGCGATGCGTTGCATATCTTTTCAGTATGCGCTCACCCCCGCGCGCCGGCGGCGCGCAGCATGGTGGCGAGGGCGCTTTGGCCGCTTTGTTCGGCAATGGAGAGGGCGGTGTTGCCGCTGTTGTCGGTGGCGTTGAGGTTGGCCCCTTGCTCAATGAGCAGTCCGGCGGCGGCGGTGTGCCCGCTCATCACGGCGGCAATCAGGGCGTTGGCGCCTTTGTCGTTGCTGCGGTTGAGGTTGGCGCCTCGGCGCACGAGCAGGCGCACGAGTTCGGTGTGCCCGTGGTTGGCGGCGAGGATAAGGGGCGTGTTGCCGTGGCGTTCATCGCCCCGGTCAATGGCAGCGCCGGCGTCCAGCGCGCGCTGCGCGGCTGCCATGTCGCCGTTTTGCGCGGCTGCGCGCAGTGCGGCGTGAATGTCGCCGCCCACAGGCGCTTGCAGGGGCGCGACGCCGGGCGCGACAAAAACGGGCGCGGAGGCGACGCTCGGAGCAGCCTTGGGCGCTTCACCGACTCGTGTGCCTCCCGTGGCGGGCGCCGGCGCGGGGACAACTTGCGGCGTGGGCGTGACTTGCGTGACGCCGCCAGCCGCCCCGGGCGCGGGCACGACCTGCGGCGCGCGCTGCGGAAGGGGCGGAGGCATTTTTTCCACTTCTTTGGCGATGGAGGCTAGGAGCGCGGCGGCGTTTTTCACCATGACGGCGGCTTCCTGAATGTCGCGCATGGGGATAAGGGTGTCCTCCGAGCCGCGCTTGGTGCAGTCCTGCCCTTCGGGGCATTCCTGCTTGCCGGCTTGCGAGGCGGTTTTTTCCACTTGCGTGGCGACTTTGGAGACCCATTCCGCCATGTTTTTGGCGTCGGCGGTTTCCTGCGGTGTGCAGCCGGCGAGCATGGCGGCGGCGAGCAGGGCAGCAGCAGTGCGTGCGGGGAAGAGGTGTGTCATGCCGTGTGTCCTTCAAGAAAAAAACAGCGCGCCCGCAGCGGGCGTGCGCGGGTGCTTGGTGCCATTGTGAGGCAGGAAGTTTCCGCGTGGCAAACTTCCGTCACATATTTGATACTGATTGAAGATGCTCATGGTTGCCGGCTTGTTGTGCCGGCGATGAATGAATACCCTAGGCATCTCCACGCCAGCGCAGCACGCTCATGCCAATGGCGAGCACAAGCAGGGCGCAGCCCACGTCGGCGGCAACCGCCATCCACATGCTGGCGTGCCCGGCAATGGCGGCGGCGATGACGGCGAGCTTGATGCCAAGCGCCAGCGCCATGCACGCCCAGAGCACGCGCCAGGCGTGGCGCGCCAGCGCAATAAGCCACGGGATGCGGCGCAGCTCGCCATTCATCAGCACCACGTCGGCGGCCTCCATTGCCACGTCGGCGCCCGCGCCCGCCACGGCAATGCCAAGGTCGGCGGCGGCAAGCGCGGGGGCGTCGTTGATGCCGTCGCCCGCCATCGCCCCGGCGCCAGCGCGGGCGCGCAACTCGTGCAGCGCCGCCTGTTTACCCTCCGGTAGCAAACCGGCGCGCACCTCGTCGATGCCCGCCTCGCGCGCCACGGCTGCGGCGGCGGCCTCGTGGTCGCCAGAAAGCACGGCGCATCGCACGCCCTGCGCCCGCAGCGTGGCGACGGCTTCGGCAGCGCCGGGGCGCAATGTGTCGGCGACGGCAAAAAGCGCCAGCACCTCATCGCCCTCTTCCCGCACCAGCGCGCTCACGCTGCGCCCTTGCTCAAGCTGCGCCTGCAGTGCGCCCTGCCCCGCCAGCGTGCGCGCGCCTACGAGCCGCAAACGCACGCCTTGCACTACGCCGCGCACGCCTTGGCCGGGCAGTTCTTCAAAGTCTTCGCAAGGCAGTTCTTCCATGCCTGCCAGCCCCGCTGCAATGGCACGCGCCACGGGATGATTGCTGCGCGCCGCCAGCGCCAGCGCCCACTGGCGCGCCTGCGCCTCTGCCACATCGCCCACATTGATGACTTCCTGCAGCGCCGGCGCGCCCAGCGTGAGCGTGCCCGTCTTGTCAAAAGCAAGGCAGCGCAGCAGGCGCGCGCGTTCAAGATGCGCGCTGCCCTTGACCAGCACACCTCGGCGCGCAGCCAGCGTGAGCGCGCTCATCATCGTCGCGGGCGTGGCCAGCAGCAGCGCGCACGGGCACGAGGCCACGAGCAGCGCCAGCGCGCGATAGACAGCGTCCAGCAGCGGCCAGCCCGCCAGCGTGCCGCCGATGGCCACCAGCAGCGCCAGCGCAAACACCAGCGGCGTGTAAACGGCAGCAAAGCGGTCAATGAGGCGCTGCACGGGCGCGCGCTCGGCCTGCGCCTGCTCCACGGCGCGCACGATGCGGGCAAGCTGCGTGTCGCCAGCGGGCGCCGTGACGCGCAGCGTGAGCGCGCCGTGCAGATTCAGCGAACCGGCCCAGACGCTGTCGCCCGGCTTTTTGTCCACGGGCAGGCTCTCGCCCGTGAGCGGCGCCTCATCCACAGCGCTTGCGCCTTCCACCACCACGCCGTCCAGCGCCACACGCGCGCCCGGCTTCACGCGCGCCAGCGCGCCCACGGGCACTTCGGCAGCGGGCTGCGTGCGCCAGCCGCCGTGTTCGTCCTGCACTTCAAGCTGCGCGGGCGCCATGTCCAGCACTTTCGCCATCGCGCCACTGGCGCGCGCGCCGGCGCGCTCCTCCAGATGCTCCGAGAGGGCGTAGAGCGCCATCACCATCGCCGCTTCTGGCCACTGCCCGATGAGAAAGGCGCCTGTGACAGCCGCCGCCGTCAGCGCCCCCGCCGAAAGCCGCCAATGCCGCAACTGCTGCAAGCCCTCGGCATACGTGGAAAGCCCCGCCAGCACCACGGCCAGCAGCGCCAGCGCCATGCCCAACACATGCCCGCCATCTGGCGCGAAAGCGTGCAGCAGTTCCGCCGCCAGCGCCAGCATCAACGCCACCACAATGCGCCGCAGCCCCGGCGCGCGCAGCAGCGCGTGGCGTGATTCATGGCCGTGCGCATGCTCGTGCGCGTGGCAGTGGTGGCAGTGACAGTGGGCGTGCGTCGTCTCGGTCATGCACATCATTGCACGCCCTGGAGCGGCTCCAAGGTCAAGAACCCTTGAAGACCGCATGAACCTATGGGTATATATTCACCACCGGCTTGTCTTACCGGCAATGGCGTATTATTTCACCAAGTATGCAGGCATGGCGCACGCGCTATGCTCTGCGTCATCCACCCTCCGCCCGTGCACCCACGCCCGTGAAAATCAGCGACCTCGCCCGCGCCAGCGGCACGTCCGCCGACGCCATCCGCTACTACGAAAAGCTCGGCCTGCTGCCCGCGCCGCAGCGCACCGCCGCTGGCTGGCGCAGCTATGGCGCCGCGCATGCCGAGCGCCTCGCGCTCATCCGCCAGGCGCGCGCGCTGGGCATGTCGCTGCACGAGGTGCGCGCACTGCTTGACTGCTTTGACCAGAGCGGCGCCGACTGCGCCGCCGCGCACGCGCTGCTGGACGGCCATCTGGAGCACATCAGCGGGCGCATCCGCCAGTTGCGCGCCCTGGAGCGCCAGCTCCGCGCGCTGCGTGCGCGCTGCGACTGGCACTGCGAAGGGGCACACTGCGCCATCGTGCGCGGCATCGCCGAGCAAGCCGCCAGCGGCGCACCCGCCGCCCCCGTGGACGGCGTGCACCCGCACGCGCCGCCCGCCTGACTTTTTTGGAAGACACCGCCATGACCCTCACGGAACTGAAATACATCGTCGCCGTGGCGCGCGAAAAGCACTTCGGGCGCGCTGCCAAGGCGTGCTTCATCTCGCAGCCCACGCTCTCTGTGGCCGTGAAAAAGCTCGAAGACGAGCTGGAAGTGAAAATTTTTGAGCGCCGCGCCGGTGAAATCCACCTCACCCCGCTGGGGCGCGACATCGTGCAGCAGGCGCAGGGCGTGCTGGAACAGGCCGAGGGCATACGCGCCACGGCGCGCGCCGCCAAAGACCCGCTGCTGGGGCCGCTGCGCCTGGGCGTGATTTACACCATCGGCCCCTACCTGCTGCCCGAACTGGTGCGCCACAACATCGAGCGCACGCCGCAGATGCCGCTCATGCTGCAGGAAAACTTCACCGTCAACCTGCTGGACATGCTGCACTCGGGCGAGATTGACTGCGCCATCCTCGCCGAACCCTTCCCCACGCAGGGGCTGGCGTGCGCGGCACTGTATGACGAACCGTTCGTCGCGGCGCTGCCCGCTGGCCATCAGCTTGCCAAAAACAAAAGCATCAGCAGCGCCGAGTTGAAAGCCGACACCCTGCTGCTGCTGGGCGCCGGGCACTGCTGGCGCGACCATGTGCTGCAGGCGTGTCCGGAGTTCGCGCGCTTTTCCAGCCAGGCCGACGGCATCAGCCGCAGCTTTGAAGGCTCGTCGCTGGAAACCATCAAACACATGGTTGCCGCCGGGCTGGGCGTCACGCTCGTGCCGCACCTCTCGGTGCCGCCGGGCGGCGACCCGGCGGGCCTCATTGCCTACCTGCCCCTGCGCGCCGACGACGACGGCGCGCCGCCCCCCACGCGGCGCGTGGCGCTCTGCTGGCGGCGCAGCTTCACGCGCTACGAAGCCATCGCCGCACTGCGCCGCGCGCTGGGCGACTGCACGCTCGCGGGTGTGCAGTGGGTCAAGACCT
>JAFRYL010000061.1 GCA_017437605.1 Ottowia sp.
GCCGACGTGCGCGCCAGGGCGCTGGCGGTGCAGGCGCGCGCCGCGCAGCTTGACGCAGCGCAGGCGGAGCTGCTGCCCAGCATCGGGCTGGACTTTCTCGGCGGCACGGGGCAGGTGCGCCTCACCGGACTGCCCGACGCCGGCGCCACGGGCGGGCTGCTTGGGCTGCGGCTCACGCTGCCGCTTTTCACCGCCGGGCGGCTGCAGGCGCGCGTGCGCGAAGAAAGCGCCCTGCTGCACGCCGCCGCGCACGACTTTGAGGGCGCCGTGCTGCACGCGCTGCGCGAAGTGGAAGACGCCTACGGCGCGCGCTTGGCGCTAGACGCGCGCGTGCATCAGCTTGAAGCCGCGCTGCAGGCGCAGCGCAGCGCCGCCACCGGCGCGCAGGCGCTCTACAAGGCCGGGCAAAAGCTGCGCAGCGATGCGCTGGCCGCGCAGCTTGAAGCGGTGCAGGCGCAGCAGGCGCTGCAAGAGGCGCAAACGCTGCGCGACGCCGCCGCCATCGCGCTCTATCAGGCGCTGGGCGGGGGCTGGAGCGCGCCGGCGTGCGAATGCGACGCGCCAGCTCTGGCAGAATAGGCGGCAGTTGTGCACCGCGCAAAATGGCGGCGCGTATAAAACATTTTTGAAAGGATATTTTCATGGCTGAAGAAAATACACCGGAAAACCCGCCAGCAAACGCGGCGGCAAGCATTGACGAAACCGTGCGCGCCGCCCTCAGCGGCAGCAGCGCGAACAAACGCCAGCTCATGCTCTGGTTTGGCGCGCTGATACTCGGTGGCATCCTTGGCTGGATGGGTTTTGCCAAACTCAATGCGCTGTTTGATTTCATCGCCAGCGCCTTCACGCGCATGTTCCAGTTCGTCGCCATCCCGACCATCGCGCTGGCGGTAATGACCACGCTCTCGCGCCTTGGCGCGCAGCGCGACACCGGGCGCATCTTCGCGCGCGCCCTTACCTACACGCTGCTCACCACCTTTGCCGCCTCGCTTGTGGCGCTTTTGATGTACCTGCTCATTGCCCCCGGCAACCTGCCCGCCGATATTGTGGGCGCGGGCGCCGCGCAGGTGCCGGAAAAAACCGCCTCCATGTCGTATTACGACCATATCCTGTCGGTGATTCCCAATAATGCGCTGAACGCCTTTTTGTCCGGCAACGTGCTCTCGGTGCTCATCATCGCCGCTGCCGTCGGGCTGGCGCTTGCCTTCATGCCGGAAAGTGACGGGCGCCGCCTCATCTTGACCGCGCTCGACGGCCTGCAGGAATTGCTCTTTACCCTCATTCGCGCGCTGCTCTGGATTTTGCCGCTGGGCATTCTGGCATTTTCCGCGCAGCTTGCCGCGCAAATTGAAGCGGGCGTGATTGTCGGCGCACTCGGCAAATATGTGGCTGTGGTCATGGGCAGCAACATTATTCAGATTGCCATCGTGCTGCCGCTGTTTTTGCTCGCACGCGGGCTGAATCCGCTCTACGTCTTCCGGCAAATGTCGCCCGCGCTCGCCGTGGCGCTGTTTACCAAAAGCTCGGCGGGCACCCTGCCCGTGACGCTTGCCACTGCGGAGAAAAACCTGCACGTCAATCCCAAGGTTTCGCGCTTTGTGCTGCCCATTTGCACCACCATCAACATGAATGGCTGCGCCGCCTTCATATTGGTGACCTCCCTTTTTGTGATGCAGAACGCTGGCGTGCAGCTTTCCATCGGGCAAATGCTGGTGTGGCTGTGCATCTCGGTCATCGCCGCCGTTGGCAACGCCGGCGTGCCCATGGGCTGCTACTTCCTCACCCTCTCGCTCATGTCCGCGCAGGGCGTGCCGCTCGGCTTGATGGGCGTCATCCTGCCCATTTACGCCGTCATCGACATGGTGGAAACCGCAGAAAACGTCTGGTCCGACTCCACCGTCTGCACCATCACCGACCACGAGCTGCGCGGCACCCTCGACGCCCCCGTGCCAGCAGCGGCGTAAGTGCATACTCGTGCAAATTGCCATCGGTTGCCGGCTTTATAAGCCGGCGACAATGGCATACCAGTCAAAACAGACAAGGCTTCAGCCTTCCAGCCTTTCAATCACCAACTCCTGCGAACCATCTTCCAGCGCGTTGTATTCGTCGTAGTGAATATGGCTGCCCGGTTGTTCCTGCGCCCGCGCCGCGAGCTGGCGCGACAGTGACAGCAGCCCGGCTTTGTTGGCGGCGATGCTTGCGGCGCCGTTTTCTATGCGCACGCTGATGGCAAAACCGTCTTCCCAGGGGATATTCATGGCGTTTCCCCGCGTTTAGCGTATATGCCCCAGTTGCAGGCGCTGTTCGCCTTCTTCGTCTAGGCGCAGCCCCTTGGGCTGGGGAAAGCGCATGTTTTCCTCTATGCCTTCCATGCGGCGCACGCTGCTAGCGCCAAGGTCACGCAGGCGCGTGATGACCTGCTGCACGAGCACGTCGGGGGCGGACGCTCCAGCGCTCAAACCCACACGGGTTTTGCCGCGTAGCCAGTCGGCCTGCACGTCGGCGGCGCTGTCCACGAGGTGGCTTTCCACACCCTGCCGTTGCGCGACTTCCGCGAGCCGCCGACTGTTGCTGCTGGTGGGGCTGCCGACGACGATGACAAGCTCCACTTCACGGCTCAAAAGTTTCACGGCGTCTTGCCGGTTTTGCGTGGCGTAGCAAATATCCTGTTTTTTGGGCTGGCGCACGTTTGGAAAACGCTCGCGAATGGCGGCGATGATGGCGGCGGCGTCGTCCACGCTAAGCGTGGTTTGCGTGACGAGGGCGAGCTTGTCCTGCTGGCGCGGGGCGAGGTGCGCCACGCCTTCCACGCTTTCCACAAGGTGCATGGCGCCATCTGGCAGTTGTCCCATGGTGCCTTCCACTTCGGGGTGGCCCTTGTGCCCGACCATGATGAATTCGTAGCCTTCGCGCGCGAGTTTGGCGACTTCCACATGCACTTTGGCCACGAGCGGGCAGGTGGCGTCAAAAATGCGAAAGCCGCGCCGCTCGGCCTCTTCCTGCACGGCCTGCGGCACGCCGTGGGCGCTGAATATGAGGGTGGCGCCGACGGGCACTTCATTCAAATCTTCGATGAATATGGCGCCCTTTTTTTTCAAATCATTCACAACGTAAGTGTTGTGCACGATTTCGTGGCGCACATAGACGGGGGCGCCGAATTTGGCGAGCGCACGCTCCACAATTTCTATGGCGCGTGCGACGCCGGCGCAAAATCCGCGCGGCTCGGCAAGGAGCAGTTCTTTTTCCGTCATTTTCATGGCTTTTTGTGTGGTTTTCTGCGCCGCCGCGCGACCCGTGCCGGGCGGCTACACTGCGGGGCATTGTAAAAAACACGGCTTCCCGCGCCATGACACTGAAAAACCTGCCCGCCGACGCCCGCCCGCGCGAAAAGCTGCTGGCGCGTGGCGCTGCGACGCTCTCGGACGCGGAGTTGCTCGCCATCATCCTGCGCACGGGCACGGCAGGGCGCAGCGTGCTGCACATGGCGGACGAGTTGCTGGCGACGTTTGGCGGGCTGGCGGGGCTGCTGCAGGCCGATGCCGCGCAGCTTGCGGCGTTCAAGGGGCTGGGCGGCAGCGCCAAGCGCGCCGAATTGCTGGCGGTGATGGAGCTTGCGCGCCGCGCCTTGAGCGCGCAGCTTGCGGCGGGCGATGCGCTCAGCCAGCCGGAGGCGGTGCGCCGCTATCTGCAGGCGCGGTTGGCGGCGCTGCCCTACGAGGTGTTTGCGGTGCTGTTTCTGGACGCGAAAAACCGCCTGCTGGCGTGCGAGGAAGTGTCCCGTGGCTCGGTCACGGGCGCGGACGTGAGCGCGCGCGAGGTGGCGCGGCTGGCACTGGTGCATGGCGCTGCGGCCATCGTGCTGGCGCACAACCACCCCAGCGGCGATGTGCAGCCGAGTGCGATGGACGTCACCCTCACGCGGCAAATCAAGGCGGCGCTGGCGCTGCTGGACGTTGAGGTGCATGACCACTTCATCGTCGCGCCCGGGCAGGCGCTGTCCATGGTGGAAGCGGGGCTGATGCCATGAGCGGCTCGATGCGTTTCGGGCTGCACGAGCTGAAAAAGGCGCAGGGCGAGCTGCTGCGCCGGCGCGCCGCCCAGTCTGCCCAGGACGCCGCACGGCTGGCTGCCGGGCGACGCGCGCTCTCGGAGCACACGCTTTTTCTGCGCGCCATGCAGGGCGTGCAGCCGCTGAACACGCCCGCGCGCCACATTCCCGCGCCGCGCGCTGCACCGCCGCTGCGCCGGGGCGCGCTGGCCGAAGCCGCCGCCAACGCCGCTGCGCCGTTTTCTGATGCCTTTGAAGCCCCCGCCCTCATTGAAGACGCGCACGGCTGGCGGCGTGCCGGCATGGGACCAGACGTGCTGCGGCGGCTGCGCCGTGGGCACTGGCGCGTGCAGGCGCAGCTTGACCTGCACGGGCTGCGCGTGGACGAGGCGCGCGCGGCGCTCGCCAGCTTCCTGCACCAGTGCGCTGCCGAGGGGCTGCGCTGCGTGCGCATCATTCACGGTAAGGGGCTTGGCTCAAAGGACGGGCGCGGCGTGCTGGGGGCGCTCGCCGCGCGCCGTCTGCTTTCGAAGGGCATCCGAGAAGCACCAGCTTATCGATTTCGTCATCGTGCTCTCTGAGATAACACCGCGCGCACAGAGTCCCCATGCTGTGCGCGATCATCAC
>JAFRYL010000062.1 GCA_017437605.1 Ottowia sp.
CAATGCGGCGTGCTGTGGGTTGCAAGGGCATTGCAATGTTCAAAACGAAACGCTGTGCCGTTGCACGGCACAGCGCCCCCTCTCCCTGCACCCTCTCCCCCTGACCGGCTGCGCCGGCGGGGCGAGGGGTAAAAAGAAAGGGCGCGATAAATCGCGCCCCTACGGGTATTGATTGGTTGCCGGCGTAAGAAGCCGGCAACCAAATCAATTATTGACGGGTATCAGTCTTTTTGCCCCGTTTTTCGCGCCTGCGCAGGGCGGGTGCCGCAGCGCCTGCGAGTGCCAAGCCGGAAAGCAGCAGCCCCAGCTCGCCCATGGTGGGCGAGGAGTCGTCGTTGTAGTAGTACGGCTGCGGCGTCGGGCCAGGCGTCGGGTCAGGTGTCGGCGCCGGAGGCGGCGGCACCTTGATGACTTCGGCGATGAGCTGCTTGCCCACTGGTGTCACCTTGAAATATTCGGCGGTGGCGGCTTCGGGCGCCGGATTGATTTCCAGCTTGCTCGCAGCCTCAATGAGGATGAACTTGTCGCCCACCGCCAGCGTCGGCGCGCCGTCGAGCTTGATGGTGACTTCGACAGGGGCTGTTGCGCCTATGGGTTCGGGGAAGAGTGCTTGGCCATAGCCGCCGCCATCATCAACAGAGAGCATGGGCTTGCTCTTATCGGTGCTGGCGGACAGGGTGAACTCAAGGATGTCAAAGAAGCTGACTAAAGCCTTCACCGTTGAAGGTGCGCCCTGTACGGCGAGGGTGTTGCGTGCAAGGCAGGTGGGCATGTAGCTGCACTGGCCGCCAAACACATACTTGCCCACCGTGGCGCCGTCGAGGATGACCCAGTTTTCCTCGGCGACGCCGCCGCCGCCCTGGCCGCCATACACGTTGCTGTTCACCGTGCCGCCTTCAATGCGCACTTTGTTGAACGTGGCAGACCCGTTGTTGGAAAGCCCTCCGACGGCCCAGTCCACCGTGCCTCGGACAATCAGCTCGTTGACATTGGCTTGCGAGGTAGGCCCATCGCCCCAGCCACCGTAGACGCTACTCGCCGCGCTGCTGCTTTCAATGGTCAGTTTGTTGTCGTTTGCAATGCCGTCTTCCCGACCTGACATGCCTGAACCCACCGAGGAATAGCCGCCGACGACGTTCATGGAGGGGTCATTATCGTCATAGACAACGTTTGTGTTGTTGGAGCCGGTGCCTGTCACATCGCCTATGCAATGCCCAGGAAAATTGATGGAATCGACTATGCAGTTGCTCGCCCACACCTGCGGCGCGGCAAGCAGGGCGGCGATGGGGAGTAGTTTCAGGAAATGCGCAGATTTCCTAGATTGTGTGCGGGTGGGGGGGCGAGGTATACAAAGCCTTGGCCATGTGAGTTCCTTTCCAAAAGAGTAGGGGAGCGTGTTGAAGAATCCGCCTGCTGATAGAGCCAGCCAGCGGGACTCGGGCGGGAGTGTAGCGAAGTGTTGCGCGTCACGCTGGTTTTTCACGTGCGCCTTGACGCTGTGCTGCTGCCGCAGCAGCGGGGGCGAGGGGAAAATTTTTTGTGTCTTGATGGGGTATTGAATGGTTGCCGGTAACATAAGCCGGCAACCCAATATATACATTGCCGGTATACCAACAAAAAACCCGCCGAAGCGGGCTTGTGTGTGTCGTTTCATCGCGGTGGAAAAAAAAGAGAGCGTGGCTGGGGGTGCCTGGCTAGGCTCAAAAGGCGCTGCGTGAGCGCCTCCCACGATGAAAAGAGTGTGTGTGCGTCGCTATTTCGTCAGGATGAGTTTGCCCAGGCGCGTGGCTTGCAGGCGGTAGATGGCGCCGTTGTGGTCAATTTCCACGACGTTTTGCCCGCGCAGCAGTTGCGCGCTTGGCAGCGGCAGCGGCCGCAGTTGGCTGTCTGCCTTGGGCGCGCGGGCGCGGCGCGCGCTGGCGGGGGCGGTGGGGGCGTCAGGGGTGCTGCGCATGGGGTGCTTCTCCTGTGGTGTGAGGGGGTGTGTTATTGCTGAGGTTCGCGGGGGTCGGTGACAAAACCGATGCGCGAGAGGCCGGCTTGCTGCGCGGCGGACATGGCTTGCACGACGCGCTCGTAGCGCACGTCGCGGTCGCCGCTGATGTGCAGGGCGGGTTGTGGCTGGCGCGCGGCTTCCGCCTTGAGGCGCTCGGCAAGCTGCTCGTCGCTGACGGTTTCGCCGCCCAGCGTGTAGACGCCGCCCGCGTCCACGGACAGGCGCAGGGTTTGCGGCTCCACAACTTCCTGCTCAGCCACGGCGCGCGGAAGCTGCACGTTGACGGCGTGCTGCATCACAGGCACGGTGATGATGAAGACGATGAGGAGCACGAGCATGATGTCGATGAAGGGCACCATGTTGATTTCGCCCATCATGTCGTCGTCCGGTTCGGTGAAGGGTGCGTGCGTCATGCCTGCCCTCCGCGCTGGCGCACGCCGGTGAGCAGGAAGCTGTGCAGTTCGTGCGCAAAGCGCCGCAGGCGCGCGTGTACGCCCTTGTTGCCGCGCAGCAGGGCGTTGTAGCCGAGCACGGCGGGAATGGCGACGGCCAGCCCGGTGGCGGTCATGATGAGCGCTTCACCGATGGGGCCGGCGACCTGGTCAATGGTGGCGTTGCCGGCGGCGCTGATGCCCATGAGGGCGTGGTAGATGCCCCAGACGGTGCCAAACAGCCCGATGAAGGGCGCGGTGGCGCCGATGGAGGCGAGGATGGCAAGCCCCGCCTGCTGGCGCGCGGAGGCGGCGTCCAGGCTGTTGTGCAGCGCGCCGGCTATCCAGTCGCTGGCGTCGATGCGCTGGCCGAGCTGCTGCGCCTTGCCGCCGTCCTGCAGCACGGCGCTGGCGGCGCGCCCATCGTGCGCGAGCTGGCGGAAGGGGTTGTCTTCTTCATCGCCCAGGTGCGAGAGGCCGGAGTCCATGCTGGAACTGCCCCAGAAGCGGGCGACGCGCCCCGCCTGCTGGCGCGCGCGCAGCACGGCCAGCCCTTTGAGCACGATGACGAGCCAGGAGACGAGCGACATGGCCATCAGCAGCACAAAGATGGCGCGCGAGACCGCGTCGCCCTGCGTCCAGACGTGTGCCAGTCCAAATTGGGTGTTCATTGCGTTTGCTTTCGTGTGTGTGTGTGGAATCAGTTCAGTTGCCAGACGATGGGGACGTTGAACCACATGTCTTCGGGCATGCCGCCGCGCGTGCCGGGCACAAAGCGCCAGCGGCGCACGGCGTCGAGCGCCGCCTGGTCCAGCCGGTCAAAGCCGCTGCTGCGCTGCAGGCGCACGTTTTTGGCGCTGCCATCGGCGCCGACGAGCACGCGAATGACGCTGCGCCCGGTTTCGCCCAGCCGCCGGCTCATGGACGGGTAGGCGGGTTTGGGGTTGCGCAGATACGCGGCGCTGGAGGAGGGCGGCACCACGCCACCGCCGCCTGTGCCGCTGCCTTGAGCACCCTTGCCGCTGCCGCTGCTGCTGCCAGCGTTGCCGCTGCCGTAGCTAGCGTGTTGCGTGGCGGGTTCGCCGGCGCCGCTGCTTTCAGCGGGCGCGGGCGGCGCGGCGGCCACCACGGGC
>JAFRYL010000063.1 GCA_017437605.1 Ottowia sp.
GCACGCGCCCATCGATGATGTGCACGGCACCGACGCCGCTACCCGCCGCGTCGAGCGCGCCGGAGAGCTTGGGCAGCATGCCGCCGGAGATGGTGCCGTCGGCGCCCAGCTCCTGAATGCGCGCGCCGGTGAGGTCGGGCAGGAGCTTGCCGTCTTTGTCCAGCACGCCGGGGGTGTTGGTGAGCATGAGGAGTTTTTCGGCGCGCAGCGCGCAGGCAAGGCGCGAAGCAACCACGTCGGCGTTGATGTTGTAGCTCTCGCCGCCCGCGCCAAATCCGATGGGGCTGACGACGGGAATGAACTGGTCGTCCTGCAGCGCCTGCACCACGGAGGCGTCGATGGCCTCGATGTCGCCCACCTGCCCCACGTCGTGCTCGAGCGCGGGGTTGTCGCGGTCAAGCATTTTCAGCTTGCGCGCGCGCATGAAAGCGCCGTCGCGCCCGGTCAGCCCCACGGCCTTGCCGCCGGCCTGATTGATGAGGCCGACGATGGCCTGCTGCACTTCGCCGGCGAGCACCCATTCGACGATGCCCATGGTTTCGGTGTCGGTGACGCGCATGCCCTGAATGAAGCGCCCTTCCTTGCCGAGGCGCTTCAGGGCAGATTCAATCTGCGGCCCGCCGCCGTGCACGACCACGGGGTTGATGCCGACAAGTTTCAGCAGCACCACGTCGGCGGCAAAGGCGGCCTGCAGCGCTGGCTCCGTCATGGCGTTGCCGCCGTATTTGATGACCATGGTGCGCCCGTGGTAGCGGCGGATGTAGGGCAGCGCCTGCGCGAGGATTTGCGCGCGGATGTGGGGTTCTACGTTGAGGGCGGCGTCGGTCATGGTGTGCGGCAAAAATGAATGGAAAAACGGGGTGTTGCCGGCTTTTCAAGCCGGCAAGTCGCTCACTGTTTTGCGGCAAGCGCGGCTTTGACGGCGGCGCTCACGGCGCCCATGTCGGCGCGCCCGGCAAAGCGCGCCTTGGCGGCGCCCATCGCGCGCCCCATGTCGGCGGGGCCAGCAGCGCCAAGTTCGGCAAGCAGCGCCTGCACTTCCGCCGCAACCTCGTCGGCAGACAGGCGCGCGGGCAGGTAGCTTTCCAGCAGCGCGAGTTCGGCGCTTTCCTTGTCCACGAGGTCTTGCCGCCCCGCCTTGCGGAAGGCGTCGATGCTGTCGCGGCGCTGCTTGGCGAGTTTGTCGATGACGGCAACGATGCCCGCGTCGTCCAGCGTGGTGCGCCCATCGACTTCCTTTTGCTTGATGGCGGCGCGCAGCATGCGGATGGCGTCCAAGCGCGCGCTGTCCTTGGCGCGCATGGCCGCTTTCATGTCTTCATTGATGCGTTCGGCGAGGTTCATGGCGGTGAAAAGCTGAAACAACAAAAGCTCGCGCGTCCAGTGGCGGGCGGCGAGCCTTGGGGACAAGGGAGGCGTGAAACGCCCGGCGCGTCAGTAGAGCTTCTTGGGCAGCTGCATGCTGCGCACGCGCTTGTAGTGGCGCTTGACGGCGGCGGCTTTCTTGCGTTTGCGCTCGGCGGTGGGCTTTTCGTAGAACTCGCGGGCACGAAGCTCGGTGAGCAGACCCTGCTTTTCAATGGTGCGCTTGAAGCGGCGCAGGGCCACGTCGAACGGCTCGTTTTCTTTCACGCGGATGGTGGTCATTCAGTTGTCAGTTGGATGTGTGTGCGGCCAAAGGGGGTGCAAGGCATCGCTCATGCACCGTCACGCCGCAAGGGGTGCGCCCCGCCACTTTCAAAAAACTGCGGCGGGCGGGGCAAAGCCAGAAAAACCGACGATTGTAGCCGTTTGCGCCAGTCAGCGCACAATGATTTCAGCGCGGCGGTTGCGCGGCTCCGACACGCCGTCGGCGGTGGGATACAGCGGCTCGCGCTCGCCGCGCCCGGCAGCGTCCACGCGCTGCGGGTCAAAGCCGCGGTCTATGAACATTTCACGAATGGCGAGGGCGCGCCGCAGCGACAGGGCGTCGTTGGTGCGCATGTCACCCAAGCTGTCGGTGTGGCCGGTGATGATGATTTCGCCGCCGGGCCGCTGCATGGCTTCTTCCAGCACATCCTGCAATTTCTTGAGGGATTCGTCGGTGAGCTGCGCTGTACCAAGGTTGAAATGGAGCGTGTGCCGCAACACGGGCGGCGGTGCCGCCGCCAGCAGCTCGCCATAGCGGCGCTCCACGGCCTCGGGGTCGCTCTGGCGCGTGCGCACGTTGTCCGCCGAAAACACCCGCGCTTCCTTGTGCGGCTGGTCAAGCATGGCCTGCTGCTTGCCCTCCGTCTCAACGATAACGGCGCTGGCGCTGCCGTCAGCCTGCGGCAGCAGCACCACACGCGTGGCAGGCGCACACCCGACGGCCGCCAGCAGCAGCGCGCCGAGTGCTGCGCCCGTTCCAAGCCTCATGGCTTGACCTCAACGATGAAGTCGGTGCCGCGCACGCCAATCACGGTGGTGGGCGTGACAACCTTGACGTCCTCGGGCTTGAGCTTGGCAATCAGCCCCGTGACCATGCGCATGCTGCCGCGAAGCAGCGACACGAGCACATTGCCCTCGTGCGTGGTGGAGTCAAACTTGAACTGGGCGAGGTCAAAGGTGCTGTTGTTGCCGATGGACAGCACGGTGCCGTCTTTGAGCACGAGCGAGGTCATGCCGTCCGCGCCTGTGAGCACGCGCTCGGTTTCGTGCAGGCCAGCGCCCACGGTGGCGGCGCGCTTCTCCTCGCCCTTGACCACGGTCACTTCGCCCTGCACGCTCTTGAAGGTGCCGCTGCGCCCGTCGGCGGACGTCACATGAGTCAGCTCCGGCGTAACATCTTCCACAACAGGCGGGGCAGCCACCTGCCCGGGCGCCGATGCCGCCGCCTCGGGCGCGGATTGCGCCAGCGCCGCCGCGCACATCAGGGCGCAGCCACCCAGAACGATGCCTTTTTTCAATGAAAAGGACATGGCTTCTCTCCTTGCAGTTGCCCGAAATAGCCCGCCTGTCCAGCGTGCATTTGGGTAAACAGAAAACACGGCTTCAAAACACCGCACGAAGCCGCGATTATCACGCCAGCAGAAAAAAACTGCACGGCGCCGGCTGCGCCTCACCAGGAATGCCCGCGCCCCGCCACGGTGCTTGCCGGTCTTTCTTCTTCAACCCACTGGCGCACGCGCTCGGCGTCCACCAGCCGGCTGCGCGTGTTCGGCGCGTCCAGCAGCACCATGACAAGCTGCCGCCCCGCCATGCGCGTGAGCATGACGACGCAACGCCCCGCTTCCGAGATGTAGCCCGTTTTTTGCAGCGCGATGTTCCAGTCGGGGCTGTGTACCAGCCGGTTGGTGTTGCCGTATTGCAGGACGCGCCCGCCCACGGCCACTTCATGGTCGGGCCAGGTGGTCAGCGTGCGCAGCAGCGGGTAGCGCGCCGCCTCCGCCACCAGCATGGCCAGGTCGCGCGCGCTGGAACGGTTGGCGCTGGACAGCCCCGTCGGCTCCACGTAGCGCGTGTTGTGCATACCCAGCATCAAGGCGCGCGCGTTCATCAGGCTCACGAAGCTCCGCAGCCCGCCCGGGTAGGTGCGTCCGAGGGCGTGCGCGGCGCGGTTTTCGCTGGACATCAGCGCCAGATGCAGCAGCTCGCCGCGCGTGAGTGTGGTGCCCACCGGCAGGCGCGAGGAGCTGCCCTTGACGGTGTCCACATCGTCGTCTGTGATGGTGATGAATTCGTCCATCGGCAGATTTGCATCGGCGATGAGCAGCCCGGTCATCAGCTTGGTGATGGAGGCGATGGGCAGCACGGCGCTTTCATTGCGGCTCAGCAGCACTTCGTGCGTGTCCTGGTCCAGCACGTAGGCGACGCTGGCGCTCAACTCCATGGGCGTGACGGTGCGCGGCAGGTTGGACCCCACGCTGCGCCGCACAGGGGCGGCAGCAACCGCTTTGCCCCTTTTGCCCTTCTTGCTGTGCTGCCCGCGCAGTGCAACCTTGACCTTGCTCCCCTTGCCCGCTTTGGCGCTGGCTTTCTTCGCGGCCTTCGCGTCCCCTTTTTTGCCAGCCTTGGCAACCTTGGCGGCCACAGGCGCGCCTTTCTTGACGGCCGCCTGCACCGGCATGACGGGCGTGAGTGCAAGCAAGGCGGCTGCCACCAACGCCGCTGCCAGTGATGTCCTGCGCCACCAGGCGCACTGCTTTGCTGCCGTCCTCACACCCATCGTTTTGCTCCATGCGGTTTCATTCCACAAATGCGCAGTGTAACCATACATAAAAAGGGTTGCAACATCAGCATGTTGCAACCCTTTCTTGAAGTGCTGTGCGAAAGCACAGTGTCAGACGCCTTCGCCCTGCGCCTTCACCCGCACGGCGCCGCTGTGCAGCTTGTTGAGGGCGTTGATGTACGCCTTCACCGAGGCGACGACGATGTCCGGGTCGGCACCCACGCCGTTGACGATGCGCCCTTCCTTTTGCAGGCGCACCGTGACTTCGCCCTGGCTTTCGGTGTTGCCGCTGATGGCGTTGACGGAATAGAGCACCATGTCGGCACCACTTTGCACCTGCGACTCAATGGCTTTGAGTGAGGCGTCCACCGGCCCGTTGCCGGTGCTGGTGCCGGTGACTTCCTTGCCGCCAGCGGTGAAGATGACTTCGGCGCTCGGCTGCTCGCCGGTTTCGCTGTGTTGCGAGAGCGACACCAGCCCGTAGTGTTCCTTCACGGGCGCAAGGCTTTCGTCGCTGACAAGCGCGAGGATGTCCTCGTCGAAGATTTCGCTCTTGCGGTCGGCCAAATCCTTGAAGCGCGCAAAGGCGGCGAGCAATTCGCTCTCGGAGCCAAGCGTGATGCCCAGCTCCTGCAGGCGCTGCTTGAAGGCGTTGCGCCCGCTCAGCTTGCCGAGCACGATTTTGTTGGCGCTCCAGCCCACGTCTTCGGCGCGCATGATTTCGTAGGTGTCGCGCGCCTTGAGCACGCCGTCCTGATGGATGCCGCTGGCGTGCGCAAAGGCGTTCGCGCCCACGATGGCCTTGTTGGGCTGCACCACAAAGCCCGTGGTGCGGCTCACCAGGCGGCTGGCGGGCACGATTTGCGTGGTGTCGATGCCGGTTTCAAGATGGAAGTAATCGCGCCGCGTGCGGCACGCCATCACCACTTCTTCCATGGAGCAGTTACCCGCGCGCTCGCCCAATCCGTTGATGGTGCATTCCACCTGCCGCGCGCCGCCGATGTAGACGCCAGCCAGACTGTTGGCCACCGCCAGGCCCAAATCGTCATGGCAGTGCACGCTCCAGATGGCCTGGTCGCTGTTGGGCACTTTTTCGCGCAATTCCTTGATGAAGGCGCCGAACTGCTCCGGAATGGCGTAGCCCACGGTGTCGGGAATGTTGATGGTGCGCGCGCCCTCACGAATGGCGGCTTCGCACACACGCGCCAGAAAGTCCATCTCGCTGCGCGAGCCGTCTTCGGCGCTGAACTCCACGTCTTCGGCCAGCGAACGCGCGTAGCGTACCGCCTTGATGGTTTGCTCCAGCACCTGCTCGGGCGTCATGCGCAGCTTTTTCTCCATGTGCAGCGGGCTGGTGGCGATGAAGGTGTGAATGCGCGCGCGCTGCGCCTCTTTGAGTGCTTCGGCAGCGCGGCTGATGTCGTTTTCATTCGCGCGCGCGAGCGAACACACGGTGGAATCCTTCACCGCCGCCGCAATGGAGCGGATGCACTCAAAGTCGCCCGGGCTGCTGGCGGCAAAACCGGCTTCAATCACGTCCACTTTCAGGCGCTCGAGCTGGCGCGCGATGCGGAGTTTTTCTTCGCTCGTCATGCTGGCGCCGGGCGACTGCTCGCCATCGCGCAAGGTGGTGTCAAAAATGATGAGTTTGTCGGTCATGGTGCATTTCCTTGTGGGAAGGTTTTCAAAAAAACAAAACGGCCCGCTGCGTGTGGCAGGCGGGCCGTCCATCAGAATCGTTCGGGAAAACGCGGCAAACGTTTTCAGCGCGCACGACGTGCCAAGCCCGCCAGTGGGCTTAGCAGTAGGGCAAGTGCGCGTGTGAACATGGGGCGCATTTTAGCACGGCGGCGGCCTCAACGCTGCGGCGCAGCATCGGGCGCGTCTTCCGCCTCCTCCTCTTCGTCTTCTGGCTCGTCCAGTTCGTCAGCGGCTTGCCCGGCGGCGGGGTGCAGCCCCTGCTCGTCCGGCTCGTCGGTGGAGGTGCTCACGATGCTGACGTACTGCCCCTTGGCCTTGCGCCAGCCATAGACCACGTAGCCAGAAAGGGCATACGCCACAAAGAGCAGGAAGAGCATCGTCGCTGGCTCCGCGCTCACCAGCGCCATGAGCAGCACGGCCAGCACCAGCACGGCAAAGGGGGCGCTGCGGCGCGAGCGCAAATCCTTGAAGCTGTAATACGGCGTATTCGTCACCATCGTCAGGCCAGCAAACAGCGTGATGACAAACAACGGCCATGACAGGCCGGCGCGCTCCGGCTCGCCAAACAGCGCCAGCATCACGCTGCGGAACATGGGCACATCGCGGTGCTCTTGAATCACGGCACAGGTCAGCCACACAAAACCGGCCACCAGCGCCGCCGCCGCCGGCGAGGGCAGCCCCTGGAAATAGCGTTTGTCCACCACCGCCGTGTTCACGTTGAAGCGCGCCAGCCGCAGCGCCGCGCACGCGCAGTAGACGAAGGCGGCAACCCAGCCCCAGCGCCCCAGCGGGCGCAGCGCCCATTCGTAGGCGACGACGGCGGGCGCCACGCCAAAACTCACCATGTCCGAGAGCGAATCCATCTGCACGCCAAAGGCGCTTTGCGTATTCGTCAGGCGCGCCACGCGCCCGTCCATGCTGTCGAGCACCATCGACGCGAAGATGGCCACAGTGGCCAGGTCAAAGCGGTTGTTCGTCGCCATCACGATGGCGTAAAAGCCGCCAAACAGCGCCGCCAGCGTGATGGCGTTCGGGAAGATGTAAATGCCCTTGCGCAGGCGCGGCGGCAGGGGGCGACGCCGGGGGCGGGGAAGGCGGAAATGTGTCATCGGTTCTGGTGTGCCGCCCAGTGCATCCGGGCGCTCCGTGTGGGCGCAATGATATGCGGGAACATGAGTTGACTGGGTATCACTTCATCGCCGGCAACTTACGCCGGCAAGCAGTGACAATAGAAAACAGTATATAAAAAGCATCCACATACCAATTGATAAAACACCACATTGCCGGCTTATAAAGCCGGAAATGAATGTATACCCTAGTCTTTTGCCTTAAAGAGAATGTCCATGCCGCTGGGGTACAAACAGCGCCTCCACCCAGCCACGAAAAGGAACGCCATGAACCGCGCCATTGTTCTTTTGGGACTTTTTCTTTGCTCCACGCTCGCACCCGCTGCGTTTGCCGACGTGCCGGGCGTTTCGCGCGAGGCGCGGCAGCGCATGTTTGAGGAGCGCATGCGCGCCGAGCGTCAGCAGGGGCTTGTCGATGCCACGGTTCAAGGCGCAACCGGCGGGGTTCAGGTGGTGTTCAGGCTCGCTGGCCCGGGCACATGCGACTACGCCCTGGTTGATGCGCAGAACAGGGGTGCGCCCCTGCCACCCGTTGCCAAGGGCCACCTCAGCGCAGAGGGCGCAGGCAGGCATGAGCTGAAAGAAAAAGCTGCCATTGCGCCAGAGCCGGAGGAAAACGTCTTGCACCGCTACCGCCTCGAGGCGCTTTGCCGCGTGAGGCTGGTCGAGCAGACCAATTTCGGCGCCAAGGAAACGGGACAGGTGGAAGACGTGCGCGTCAGGCACGCCTTCGGCCTCCGGCGCGAGCGCGTCTACCGCGTCTCGCCCTGAGGCCGCTGGTGTACAACGGAGTTTGCTGCATATCGCCACGAAAAGAGGACTGTATGAAACGAGCCATTTTTCTTTTGGGGCTTTACTCTGCGCTGCTGCCTTTCGGCGCGATGGCAGATGTGCCGGGCGTCTGGGAGATGCACTTTCATTGGGCGGAGGAGCAGATGCGCAAAGAAGGCCGCCCTGCTGCGCGGGCGCTTGCCGATGTCATGGGCGCAACCGGCGGGGTTGAGGTGGGGTTCCAGCTCACTGGTCCGGGCACATGCGACTACACCCTGCGCGGCCCGCAGTCCGAGGCTGACCCGGGGCCGGTGGTGGCCAAGGGCAGCATCACATCAGACGCCAAAGGGAAAAACCGGCTGGAGGAAAAAGTTGCCCTTGCACCAAAAGAAAACGCGGATGGTCGCTACCGCTTTGATGCGCTGTGCCGCATGAAAGTGGTCGAGCAGACCAATTTCGGCCCCAAGGAAACGGGGCAGGTGGAGGAGGTGCGTATCACGCGCACGTTCGGCCTCAGCAGCGAGAACGTCTACCGTGTCACACGCTAAGGCGCTGGCGCTGCTGGGGTACAACAGGATTTTCAGCACACCGCCGCCGTCAAGCCACGAAAGGGGAACTGTATGCCCCGCGCCATTATTCTTTTGATGCTCTTTGTCTTCACCACGCTTGCGCCTGCCGCGTTTGCGGATAGGCCGGCCATTGTCCGCAGGCCGCTTCCGGTTGTAGAAGGGCGTCCGCCGCGCCCAAGTCCGCGTCGTCCCCCTCTTGAAATGGCGCTTGCCACGGTCAAGGTGCAGGGCACAACCGGCGGGGTGCGGTTGGAGTTCCAGTTCGCCGGCCCGGGCGAATGCGAATACACCCTGCGCGGCCCACAGCAGCCCGGGGGCGCCCCGGGGCCGGTGGCTGCCAAGGGCAGCCTCGCCTCCGAGAATGCCGGAAAAAATATGTTGGTAGAAAAAGTCGCCATTGAGCCTGAACCGGAAGAAAACGTGGTGAACCGTTATCTCCTCGCGGCGCTCTGCCGCATGAAGGTGTTTGAGCAAACCAATTTCGGCCCCAAGGAAACGGAAGAAGTGAGGGAAGTGCGCCCCAGCAGCACTTTCATCATCCTCCGCCGTGAAAACATCTACCATGTCGCGCACGTTCCACAGTAACACTCTGACCCTGCCCCGCGCCGTGCTGGCGCTGGCGACGCTGATGCACTTCACTGTGGACGGCGTGTGCGCGGCCAACCTCGCGCGCTACGCGCTCGCCGAGCCGCTTCTGGCGCCCATCCTGTTTCATTTCGGGCTGTACACGCTGGTCGCCTTTGGCGGGCAGTGGGCGGCGGGCTGGTGGCTGGACCACCGCCCCGCGCACATCACGCCCGCCTTTATGCTGGCGCCGCTGCTGCTGGCGGCGGGCAGCCTGACTGGATTCGGCATCGCGTGGCAAGCCGTGCTGCTTGGGCTGGGCAACTGCCTGTTCCACGCCGCTGGCGGCGCGCTGGTGCTGCGCAGCACGCGCAGCTTCGGCGAGCCGGGGCTGTTTGTATCCAGCGGCGCCGTGGGGCTGGCGCTGGGGCTGAACAGCTTGTGCGGCGTGGGTGTTTTCCTTGCGCTCGGCCTCATCACCGGCGCGGCGCTGGCGGCGCTGCTTCATGTCCGTGGGCTGCCGGAAGTCGCGCGCCACGATGCGGCGCTGGAGGCAGTCGCAACGCCACTCATGGCACTGGCGGCGCTGCTGCTGCTGACCTGTGTGGTGCTGCGCGGGGCCAATGGCAGCGGCGCTGCGTCCGACTATGTGCTGCTCTTTCCCTGCGTGTTCGCGCTGGGCAAGGTGCTGGGCGGGCTGTGCGGCGACCGCCTCGGCTACCAGAACACAGCGCTGCTCATCTTTCTGCTCGGCTTTGTGGCGCTGCAGGGCGAAGGGCTGGCGCCCGCGCTGCTGCTGGCGCTGGCGTGGAACATGACCATGCCGCTCACGCTGCGGCTGCTGCACCGCGCCCGCCCGGGGCAGCCCGGGCTGATGTTCGGGCTGGCGGCGGGCTGCCTGCTGCCGGGCTACTTTTTCCGTGAGCATTTGAGCATGCTGCCCACCCTGCTGCTGGTGCTGCAATTCCTCGCCCTGACGCTGGCGGGCTGGCTGCTGCTGCCCCGCCGCGCGGCGGCGGCTGCCCCATGCCCATCAATCTGAGCGCGCCCCCGGCGGGGCAGAGCGGCCTGCTCACGGCGCTGGTGTTCTGGCACCCTGCCCTGCTGCTGGCGGCGCTGGCCACAGTGCTGATTGAAACGCCGCTCTTCTGGCTGCTCGGCTACCGCCGCTGGCGCGAGTGCCTGGGTTTTGCTGGCATCAACGTGGTCAGCAACCTGCTGCTCAACGAAAGCCTGTCCGCGCTGCCGCCCACTGCGCACCTCCCTGCCGCCATCGCAGTGGGCGAACTGCTGGTGCTGGCGCTGGAATTTGCCCTCTGCCGCCGCGTGGTGCGCGGCAGCAGCGCGCGGCTGCTCAAAGTGCTGACCATCACCAACGCCACCAGCCTGCTTTGCGGGCTGGTGCTGTTTGCACTGTCTTGAGCGAATACCCATGTATTACATGTTTAGTCGCCGGCTTATGTTGCCGGCGACCATATGATACCCATTCAAAAAACATCACAACATGTGTAGGGGCACCCCTTGTGGGTGCCCTTTTTACGTGTGCCACGGACGCGGGCGAGCACAAGGGTCGCCCCTACAATACATGTGATGTTTATACAGCATCACCCGCAATGTTTGCGGGTGATAAATTGATACCCTCTTGTTGATTCAAAAAAAGCCGCCCGGCGGGGCGGCTTGTGTGTGGGGCGTTGCGCGCGCTCAGTTGCGCGACTTGTCCACCAGACGGTTGGCGGCAATCCAGGGCATCATGGCGCGCAGTTTGGCGCCGACCTGCTCAATGGGATGCTCGGCCATGAGGCGGCGGCGGCTTTGCAGCACGGGGGCGCCAGCCTGGTTTTCGGCGATGAAGCTCTTGGCGTATTCACCGGTCTGGATGGCGCGCAGCGCCTCGCGCATGGCCTGGCGCGACTGCTCGGTAATCACGCGCGGGCCGGTGACGTATTCGCCGTATTCGGCGTTGTTGCTGATGGAGTAATTCATGTTGGCGATGCCGCCTTCATAAATCAGGTCCACGATGAGCTTCAGCTCGTGCAGGCATTCAAAATAGGCCATTTCGGGCGCGTAGCCGGCTTCCACCAGCGTTTCAAAGCCGGTCTTGACGAGTTCCACGGCGCCGCCGCAGAGCACGGCCTGCTCGCCGAAGAGGTCGGTTTCCGTTTCTTCGCGGAACGTGGTTTCAATGATGCCGGCACGCCCGCCGCCGTTGGCCATGGCGTAGGACAGCGCCACGTCGCGCGCCTTGCCGCTCTTGTCCTGATACACGGCGATGAGCTGCGGCACGCCGCCGCCGGCGGCAAAGGTGCTGCGCACGGTGTGGCCGGGCGCCTTGGGCGCGACCATCCACACGTCCAAATCTTCGCGCGGCACGACTTGCCCGTAATGCACATTGAAGCCGTGGGCAAAGGCGAGCGAGGCGCCCTGCTTGATATTCGGCTCGATTTCGTTGCGGTAGGCGGCGGCGATGGTTTCATCGGGCAGCAGCACCATAACGACATCGGCCTGTGCCACGGCGTCGCCGGTTTTGGCGACTTTCAGGCCGGCGTTTTCCGCCTTTTTCCAGCTTGCGCTGCCTTCGCGCAGGCCGACGATGACGTTCACGCCGCTGTCGTGGAGATTCAGCGCGTGTGCGTGACCCTGGCTGCCGTAGCCGAGAATGGCGACCGTTTTGCCTTTGATGAGCGAGAGGTCGCAATCTTTATCGTAAAAAACTTGCATGGATTGTTCTCCAAAAGAAGAGTGATTGACGCCCCAAAAGGGGCGCCGGGATTTACAGGCGCAGCACGCGCTCGCCACGGCTGATGCCGCTGGCGCCGGTGCGCACGGTTTCAAGAATGGCGCTGCGGTCGATGGCGTTCAAAAAGGCGTCGTTTTTGGACTGGTCGCCCGTCAGCTCCACGGTGTAGCTCTTGTCGGTTACGTCAATGATGCGGCCACGGAAAATGTCGCAGATGCGTTTGATTTCCTCACGCTCCTGCCCCACGGCGCGCATTTTTATCATCATGTGCTCGCGCTCGATGTAGCTGCTTTCGGTCAAATCAACGACTTTCACCACTTCAATCAAACGGTTGAGGTGTTTGGTGATTTGCTCGATGGTTTCTTCCGAGCCGTGCGTCTGGATGGTCATGCGCGAGAGGCTTTCGTCTTCGGTGGGCGCAACGATGAGCGACTCAATGTTGTAACCGCGCGCCGAAAACAGGCCGACGACGCGCGAGAGCGCGCCCGCTTCGTTTTCAAGAAGGATGGCGATGATGTGTTTCATGGCTTGAATACAGTGTTGAGCGGGAGGTTACGCCTTGCTTTCGCTGCCGGGGCGCAGCAGCATCTCCGTGATGCCGGCGCCGGGCATGACCATGGGGAACACGTTTTCCGAGGAATCGGTGCGGAAGTCCATGAACACGGTGCGGTCCTTGATGGCGCGCGCTTCGCGCAGCGCCGGCTCCACGTCGGCGGGCTTTTCAATGCGCATGCCCACGTGCCCGTAGGCTTCGGCGAGCTTGACGAAGTCGGGCACGGCTTCCATGGGCGTGTGGCTGTAGCGGCGGTCGTATTGCAGCTCCTGCCACTGGCGCACCATGCCGAGGTAGGAATTGTTGAGCGCGACGATTTTCACCGGCGTGCCGTACTGCTGGCAGGTGGCCAGCTCCTGTATGCACATCTGGATGGAGCCTTCGCTGGTGACGCAGAACACGTCGCTGTCTGGCCGCCCCTTCTTCACGCCCATGGCGTAGGGCAGGCCCACGCCCATCGTGCCCAGACCGCCGGAGTTAATCCAGCGGCGCGGCTGCTCGAACTTGTAGAGCTGCGCCGCCCACATCTGGTGCTGCCCCACGTCGCTCGTGATGTAGACATCTTCGCCCTGCGTGATGCGGCTGAGCGTCTCAATGACAAACTGCGGCTTGATGATGTCGCTGTCCTGCTCGTAGCGCAGGCTGTCCTTGCCGCGCCACTGCTCAATGCGCTGCCACCATTCGGCCAGCGCCGCTTCGTCTGGACGGCGCGCGGCCTCGCGCCAGGCAGCAATCAGGTCGGTAAGCACCTGCTTGGCATCGCCCACGATGGGAATGTCGGCGCGCACGCGCTTGGCGATGGACGATGGGTCCACGTCAATGTGGATGATTTGCCGCTCGCGCCCCATGAAGTGTTTGACGTTGCCAATGCTGCGGTCGCTGAAACGCGCGCCCACGTTCAGCAGCACGTCGCTTTCATACATGGCGCAGTTGGCCTCAAACGTGCCGTGCATCCCCTCCAGCCCGAGGAACTGCCGGTCACTGGCGGGAAATGCGCCCAGCCCCATGAGCGAACTGGCCACAGGAAAGCCGGTGAGCGCCGCCAGCTCGCGCAACTGCTCGCACGCGCCCGCGCTGATGACGCCGCCGCCCACGTAGATGTAGGGGCGTTTGGCCTCCAGCAGCAGGCCGAGTGCCTTGCGGATTTGCCCGCTGTGCCCCTTGCGCACCGGGTTGTAGGAGCGCATACGCACCGTCTCGGGATAGCCCGTCCACGGGGCGCGGTTGAAGGTCACGTCCTTGGGCAGGTCCACCACCACCGGCCCGGGGCGCCCGGTGCGGGCGATGTGGAAGGCTTTTTTCACCGTCAGCGCCAGGTCGCGCACGTCCTTGACGAGGAAGTTGTGCTTGACCGCGTGGCGCGAAATGCCCACGGTGTCGCACTCCTGAAAGGCGTCCAGTCCGATGTCAGCGCACGGCACCTGCCCAGTGAGCACCACCAGCGGCACGGAATCCATGTACGCCGTGGCAATGCCAGTGATGGCGTTGGTGGCGCCGGGGCCGGAGGTGACCAGCGCCACGCCCACATCACCCGTGGCGCGCGCGTAGCCGTCAGCGGCATGCACGGCGGCCTGCTCGTGGCGCACCAGAATATGCTGCAGCTCTTTTTGCTTGTAGAGCGCGTCATAAATATGCAGCACGGAGCCGCCCGGATAACCCCAAATGTATTTCACGCCTTCGGCTTGCAGCGAACGCACAAGAATCTCGGCGCCCCGCAATTCGGGCGCTTTGGCCTGCTGTGCGGCAGCCGCTGGCGTCGGTTCAGAGTGTGAACGTGGCATTTTCAAAAACAAAACCTTTCTGGAATTTTCTTGATGGGGGTTCCTGAACACGCGCCTGGAATCTATGTGGTGCGCGCGCCCCGAGTCCGCCGCCGCGCGCGGATGCTTTCCCCGCGCCTGCGTGCAGCGCAGCAATTATGGCAGAGCGGCCTATCCCGCACGGGGGCTGATGCCATAATTATTCGTTTTGCACCTACGCTGCTGCCCTCCCCTCCTTTCCCCCGTGGCCACCGAAGCAGAACTCGCCGATTTCCTCAAAAGCGTCGAGCAAAGGGCGTACAAGCGCGCCCTCTACCATGTGCGCGACGCCGAGAGCGCCCTTGACATCGTGCAGGACAGCATGATGCGCCTGGCCGAGCGTTACGGCGACCGTCCGCCCGCCGAGCTGCCGTTGCTTTTTCAGCGCATTCTGTCCAACTGCATGCTCGACTGGTTCCGCCGCCAGAAGACGCGCTCTGCCGTGCTCGTGTCCATGCACGAGTTCGAGACCGACGGCGACGATGACGACGAGTTTGACCTGCTGGACGTGTTCGCCGGCAGCGACGCGCAGGTTGAAACCGCCGAAAGCACCACGCAGCGTATGCAGACCCTGCAAATCATCGAGGAGCACATTCAGGCGCTGCCCGCGCGTCAACGTGAGGCTTTCCTCCTGCGTTACTGGGAAGAAATGGATGTAACCGAAACCGCAGCCATCATGGGCTGTTCCGAGGGCAGCGTGAAAACGCACTGTTCGCGGGCAACCAAGGCGCTTGCCAAGGCGCTGCGTGCCAAGGGAATCACACCATGAACCGCCCCGCCCTCAACCCCGCCGACTTTGAAGCCTTGCAGGAACGCTTCGCGCGACGCTGCGTCGCGCGCCTTGACGCCGGCGAACTCCCGCACGACATTACCGAGCGCCTGCGCGCCGCGCGCGAGCAGGCGCTTGCTGCACGCCGCGCCGCTGCCGCTGCCCCGGCCAGCGCCGTGCTGCACGGTGGCGGCGGCACTGCAGTGCTGGGTGGCGGCTCGTGGCGCTGGCTTGGTGGTGGTTCCGTCCTGCTGCTGGCGCTGGCGGCGGCGGCCATGTTCTTCGCCAGCCAGCAACCGGCGCCGCGCACCCCCGCGCCCATGCCCGTGATGGGCGCCGTGGGCGCAAAAAGCGCAGCAGGCACGCGGAGCATCGCTCCCAGCCCGGTCACGCTCATTGACGTGGCGCTGGTCACCGACCCGCTGCCGCCGAGCGCCTACGCCGACCCCGGCTTCATGCACTTCCTGCGCCAGACCGCCACCAACCCCGACCTGACGCCGCCGGGCGAGCACATCATCGCCGCCCCCGCCGTCGCCACCCCTGCCGCCGCCACACCATCGGCGCCGCAAACCGCTCCGCAATGACGCACACCACCTCCACCCTCCGCGCCGCTGGCGCCGCCCTGCTTGCGCTCGGTGCGCTTGCCAACGCCCACGCGCAAACTCCTTGGGAGGGTTTGAGCGCCGCGCAGCGCAGCGCCCTCGCTCCCATGCAGCAGCTCTGGCCCTCGCTGGACGCGCAGCAGCAGCAGCAATGGCTCACGCTCGCGCGCGACTTTGAACACAAATCCCCCGCCGAGCGCGCCACACTGCACGAACGCATGAACGAGTGGGCGCGCATGACGCCCGAGCAGCGCGAGCGCGCCCGCGCTGGCTTCGGGCAGGCGCGCAGCGTCTCTGAGCAGGAAAAACGCGCACGCTGGCAGCAGTACCAGACCCTGCCCGCCGACGAGCGCAAGCGCCTCGGCGCGCAGTAAAGCCGCGCTCCATTCATGCCCGCCACCGACGCCCCACCTCCCGCCGCTGACGCGCTGCGCGCCCCCTCGCTGCGCCGCCGCATGGCGTGCTGGCTGTATGAAGGC
>JAFRYL010000064.1 GCA_017437605.1 Ottowia sp.
AGCGGGGCGCGCTGCGGCTGGCGGCGGGGGCGTGAAGCTGCCCGTGCGCACCACCTCCTGCATGGCGGCCCCCCCCTGCACGATGCCCGCCGCGTAATCCCCGCGCCTGAAGGCGGGGGTGATGGCCTCGCGGATGATGCGGCTGCTCATCAGGTCGGTGAGCTTGTGCTCCAGCCCGTAGCCCACCTCGATGCGCAGCTTGCGTTCCTGCATCGCCACGAGGAGCAGCGCGCCGTTGTCCTCGCGCTTTTTCCCCAGCCCCCAGGCCGAGGCCGTTTTCATGGAAAACTCCTCCAGCGCCTCGCCCGCAAGCGTCGGGATGGTCAGCACCACAATCTGGATGCCCGTTTCCGCGCGCAGCGCATCCAGCTCGCTGCCGAGGCGGCTTTTGACCTCCGGCGCAAGCACGCCGGCGTGGTCATTCACCGCCCCTGCCAGCGGCGGCACCTCCAGCGCCTGCACCGGCCCGACGAGCGTGAACGCCGCAACGACAAGGAGCAGGACGGACAGGAGCTTGCAAAGGGCGCTTTTCATCGTCGTCACCGCTAGTCCTCGTCGCTTGTGCGGTCGAAAGACGGGAAGATTTTCAGCAGAACGAACAGCTTGGCAAACAGCGTGGCCGTCAACATGCCGACCACGGCGCACACCACAACGTCCAGCGCGCCGCCTTTCACGGCGGCCATGCCGCCGCCCGCGAGCGCACCCGCCACGCCGGGAACCCACCACCAGACAAGGGAAACAATCCCAAGGAAAAAGCCCGCAATCAGGCCAATCAGACAGGCCACGAACGCACGCCATTTCAGACCTTGCCAGGGGTCGTCCTCGGCCTGCCCAGCGCCCGCCTGCGCGGACGCCGGCTTTGCGGCAGACGGCTTTGCGGCAGACGGCTTTGCGGCAGACGGCTTTGCGGCAGACGGCTTTGCGGCAGACGGCTTTGCGGCGGCGGCAAGCTCGCGCGCCGTCGCGCCGGGCGTGAAGGCGCCGGTTTCGGCGGCCCGGGCCATGGCCGTCAGGCCGGAGGCCAGCCCCTCCCCGGGGCGGTTGGCCTTGAAGTAGGGAAAGATTTCATCGGTCAGGATGCGGTTGTACAGCCCCTTGTCCAGCCCCTCGCCCACGGCCATGCGAACCGCGCCTTCCTTCGCGGACACGAGCAGCAGGATGTCCTTGTCACCGCCTGCCACCGCCTCGCCCCAGGTCTGCGCCGTTTTCAGGAAAAAGGCGTTCAGCTCCTCGCCCGCGAGCGTCGGAATCGTCAGCAGCGTGACGCGCACGCCGGTGCGCTGCTGCAGCGCCTGCATCTCGGCATTGAGCCGCGCCCGGTCAGCCTCCGCAAGAAAGCCCGCGCGGTCGTTCACCTGCCCCTCGTAAGGCGGCACCTCCAGCGCCTGCACCGGCCAGGCGAGCGTGAACGCCGCAACGACAGGGAGCAGGACGGACAGGAGCTTGCAAAGGGCGCTTTTCATCGCCATCACGCTTTCGCAGCGCGGTTGCGCGTGGCGATGGAGTAGATGAAGGGGAGCATGATGGCGACGCCAAAGATGCGCAGCAGCCAGATGACAAGGGTGTTGCTGGCGGCGGCCTGCTTGAACATCTCGTCCATGCTCGCCTGCCCGACGGCCACTTCGCTGAATTTCTGGCCGCTGGCGGTGGTGTAAGGCTGGAAGGTGTTGCCCGCCACCTGCGCAAGGATGGTGACATCGCTGGGGCTGACGGCCTGCCAATACACGCGCACCTCGCCGGGCTTGGGCCTCATGTAGTTGTCGCCAAGGAACAGGTAGCCGTCACGCAGCTCGGCGCCGCGCCCTTCCAGCACATTGCGCACGATGCCCCCGGCGCCGCTGCCCAGGGTTTCCGTCACGGCGCCGGCTACCTTGCCAGCGATGGCCTGCCCGATGGCGGCGCCCACGCTCGGGTCTGAGTGCATCACCCGGCGCAGCTCGGCCATCTGCTCGTCCGTGAAGGAGGGCACAAACCTCTTGCGCAGCTTGGACTCTTTGCTGAGTTCCTCAATCAGGAAATCGGGCAGGCGGTAGGCGCCAAAGTCCACCGGCGCGGAGTAAACGACGTTGTCCTGCAACTGATTCGCCAGGCTGGGCGGCAGGCGCACCGTGTTGTCGTGCCCCAGCGTCTGGTGAAACTGCAGGGAATCGATGGGTTCATTCACCCATTCGGTGTCGTAGGAATAGTCTTTGTCGCCTTTCCTGCTTTCTCTCCACTGGAAGTATTCAACCCTGCGCCGCACTGCCAGTACGGGGGGGGGGTACAGTAACCCCAAACACCGGGTCTACGGCGCCTTGCGTGCTGGTGGCGTGCCCGCTGGCGAGCACGAGCTTGCCCTCAAGGGCGGGGTCAACGCGGTCAATGGAGGACATGGCGACGGCGGCGGCTCTTGCCTGCCCAAGGTCGCTGGCGCTGCTCTTTGCAAGGCTCTGGGCCAGTATGACGCAGCCGATGCCGAAAATGAGCAGCACCGCGCGCGCGATGATGACGCGTTTTGGGGACCCGCTGGGGGAGGGTGCGGCAGAGCCGCCGTCAGGAGTGGTTGTCATGAGCCGCCTCAAAGAAAGACTGTTAACGAATGTAAGGGCAGCGCATTGTAATGCGTGAAATGGTGCACAGACAAACTGGGAACAGGTGCATATACCTGCCACTTGCACCATGCGTTACCCGCTTTTATTGCGGGTGGTGAAGCAATACCGATGCACGCTTCCGTTGTTTCTTGGCACACAACGCGCACCGTGGCGCACAAAGGCATGCCCTCACCTTCGCACTTCTTGTTGGGGCACAAGAAAAGAACATGCCCTCGCACTTCTTATAGGGGCACCCCTGCGGTGCTGGTGGCGGATTTTGATTGGGTATAGATGCTCTCACCGGCTTATGAAGCCGGCGATGCAGTGCATTTAATGGTGGTATGCCGTCAGAACCCCGGTTTGAAGGAGCTTTCCACGGCGCGCACGGCGGCGTCAAACCCCGCCTGCCAGCCGTCGGGGGCGGTGATGCGGGCAATGTTGGCCACTTCCTTGTCAAAAAAGCAGCGCACATACAGCAGCCCGCCCGTCTTGGCGGTGCCGGCAAGGGTGAAGCGCCCCGCCGCTGCGTCCGCCTCGCGGCGCGCGATGCTGGCAAAGTCGCCCTCGGCTTCGGCAAGCGCGGCGGCATGCCTTTTCATGTATATCAGCGCAATCAGGCCGGCAGGAAACGCAAAGAAGAAAATCAGGAAATAGCCAAGTGCGCCCAAAGCCTTCATCTGTTCCGCCATGGGGTGACTGAGACCAAACACCGTGATGGGCGCTAGGCACAGCGATGGCAACTGAATGATGAACGGCCATCTTCTGGTTTTTGTTTCTTCATCCATGTTCGGCATGATTTTCCCGCAAGGAAAAGGACTGGAATGCGCCGCTCACCGCCCGGCGCCGGAGGGCTTTCGGGGCGCAGCGGACAGGGAGAGAGGGCATGAATTTCGCGTATTGCGCCCAGCTCCATGGCGAACAGCCACAAGCGCCTTTTCTGCCCCCTCCCCCCGTCCGGCTTCGCCGGCGGGAGCGAAGGGAAAGAAATGGCAGGGAAATGCGCTTGTGATTACGGCTGGTTGATGATGGTCAGCCGCCCGGTCTGCGGCGCGGGCAGGGGCGAGTGGCTCTTGATGTAGTCAGCCAGCAGGCCGGAGTCCATCGGCGCGGGGTGCTTGACGTGTTTGCCTTTGGTGAGGACGGTGAAGGCGTCGCCGCCGCTGGCGAGGTATTCAGGCAGCGCCACGATGTAGCGCGCCTTGGGGTTGAGCGGCTTGGTCTTGCCCTTGGCGTCGATGAGTTCCACCTTGGTCACGCGCTTGCCCGGCGCCTTGGAACCGTCGGCGGTGTAGCGCAAGCCAGCGGGCTGCAGCATGCGCGGGCCGCCTACCTTGCCAGCAAAGTCTTCGTCACCTTCGCCGCGTGCACCGTGCTCCAGCGCCTGCAGCACCTGCGCACCGGTGAATTCGCGCAGGTAGATGTGACCGGCAAATGGGAAGGCGTTGAGCACATCACCGCGCGTCACCGTGCCGGGCAGGATGGGCGCGCGCACGCCGCCGCTGTTGGTCAAGGCAATGCTGGCGCCGTATTTGCGCCCCCAGTCAAGCATGGCGTCGGTGAGCAGCAGGGCGGAGAAGCATTCGGCGCGGCGGCATTCGTCCAGCCCGTCGTTCATCGTGGTGTCGTGGCTGCCGAGCTTGTCGGCGCGCAGGTATTCCAGCTCGTCGCCAAAGCCCTTGACGGCGGCGGCGACTTTCTCGTCGCGCGGCATTTTTGGCGTGAGCGGCACGGCCTGCCCGCCCCATTCCACGGGCACGCCGTTTTCGTCAAACTTGACGGTCAGCTCGCCCAGATAGCGCGTGGCGGAACCCGCCGTGACGACGAGCACCGGATTGCCATTGGGCGAATGCTCGACGATGGGGTAGGGACCGGCTTCGGCGCCTTCGCCAAGGTAGCTGTGCGTGTGCCCGCCGACGACGATGTCCAGCCCGTCAATGCTGCGCGCGAGTTTGCGGTCTTCGGGCAGCCCAAGGTGCGTGAGCGCAATGATGCGCTGCACGCCCTGCGCCTGCAGCTCGTTCACCGCGTCGCGCAGCGCCTGTTCGTGGTCGGGGAAGGTCAGCCCCGGGCACTGCAGCTGGGTCACGTCGCTGTTGTCATTGGACAGGCCAATCACGCCCACTTTCTGCCCGCCCACTTCGCGCACCAGCCAAGGCTTGATGGGCGACTTCGCCAGCGGCGTGCCGGCGAGCCTGCTGGCGGGCATGTTGGCGGCGAGCACCGGGAAGGGAAGCTGCGGGATGTAGTCGCGCAGCGCCTCGCAACCTTCGTCGTATTCGTGGTTGCCGGGGGTGGAGGCGTCCCAGGGCATGAGCGCGTCCAGTTTGCCCAGCATGGGCGAGCGGTGCACGCTGAAGAACAGCGTGCCCTGGAAGGTGTCGCCCGCGTGCAGGGCGAGCACGCGGTCAGGGTATTGCTCCTTGACGCGCTTGATTTCTGCCGCCATGCGCGCATAGCCGCCGGTGCATTCGGCGTCGTTGACGCAGTAGACGCCTTTGTCATTCCTGCCGGCGATGTAGGAGTGCGTGTCGTTGGCGTGCACGATGACCAAATCGGGGGCGGCGATGGCGCTCTTGGGGGACGTGCCGGGCGTGCTGGCGCAGCCCGCCAGCAGCGCGGTGACAAGGGCGGCGGCGAGGGCAAGTGAAGTGTGTTTCATGGTGCTGTTGTGCAAGGTGGTTGAGGAAAGGGTTTTCAAGGCATACCTTGTTGAGATATGCAAGGTTGCCGGCATATGTTGCAGGCGATGAAGTGATACTGCGTGGCGCAGAACGACACGCTTCTAGAAGAAAAAGAAAAAGTACACCGCCGCCCAGCTGCGTTTGATGCCTTTGGCGTAGCCGATGGTGGCGTTGCGGGCGTCGCGCACGGTGCCGTCGCTGTCAACCTTGCCGATGGTGGCGTTGCGGGCGTCGCGCACGGTGCCATCGCTGTCGATTTTTCCGATGGTGGCGTTGTTGGCGTTGCGCACCGTGCCGTCGCTGCCGATTTTTCCGATGGTGGCGTTGTTGGCGCTGCGCACCGTGCCGTCGCTGCTGATTTTTCCGATGGTGGCGTTGTTGGCGCTGCGCACCGTGCCGTCGCTGTCAATCTTGCCGATGACGGCGTTGTTCGCGCCGCGCAGGTCGGCGGCGCTGACGCTGCCAGCGGGCAGCAGTGCGGCGGCGAGCGCGGCAGCCAAGACGAGGGCAGAAGTGGCGTGTTTCATGGGGTATTGCTCCGTTGCCGGTATTTGTAGGGGCGCAATTTATTTCGCCCTGTGGAGTAAAGGAAAGCGCAAGGGCGCGATAAATCGCGCCCCTACGGGCAAGAGGGACGGCGTTCAGTTCGCCGCCTTTTCCTTGGGCAGCGGCCAGTACTGCGGGTCGTTGAGCATGTTCCAGAAACGCTCCGTGTCCACCGTCTTGACGATGCGCGCCTTTTGCGCGCCGGCGGGCGCATCTTCAGCGTAGGCCAGCGACTGGCCGTAGGACAGCCCCGGCTGGTCGTTGATGTCCACAAACTGCGTGACTTCTTCGGTAATCAGCGTCGGGTCAATGATGACGGCGGACACCAGCACGTCCCAGACGAAGTGCGTGAACTCGGCGTTCTTCTCAAAGGTCTGCCCCACGAAGGTGCCGCGCAGCATGGCGCCCAGGGGGTGCGTGCCCAGCGTTTTCAGCAGGCGGTCGTAATGCTCCTTGCGGAACACCACTTTTTCGCACACATCCAGCCCGAGGATGATTTGCTCCTTGAAGGGCGAACGCACGGCGATGCGCGCGGCTTCGGGGTCAAAGTACCAG
This sequence comes from Ottowia sp., assembly GCA_017437605.1. Classification (GTDB taxonomy): domain Bacteria; phylum Pseudomonadota; class Gammaproteobacteria; order Burkholderiales; family Burkholderiaceae_C; genus Ottowia. The sequence goes on from JAFRYL010000064.1 coordinate 6,353, forward strand.
TTGAACTCGGCCGCTGGCGTGGTGTTGCCCTGCTGGAAGAAGGAGCCGCCCATGTAGACCACACGCTTGATAAGCGGCACGATGTCCGGCGCCATGCGCACGGCCAGCGCCAGATTGCCGCCGGGGCCGATGGCGGCGATGGTCACCTCGTTCGGGTTGGCGCGCACGGTGTCGATGATGAAATTCACGGCGTGCTTGTCCACGGGTTTGAGCGTGGAGTCGGCGCCGTAGCTCTTCCTGTAGGCGGCCTGCCAGCTTTCGGGCTTTTCCAGCCCGAAGGAGCCGGTCCAGGCATCGTGCCCGCGCCCGATGAGCTGGCGCTCGGTCTTGAAGAGCGCGTGGCGGTCGGCGCGCAGCGGATATTCCAGCCCCATCGCCACGGGCACATCGGCGCCGATGAGTTCAAGCTGGCGCAGTGCGGCGGCGGTGCCGTCCTGCACCCAGGAGTTGCCGGTGAGCGTGGTCACGCCCAGCAGCTCCACTTTGGGCGAGGCGGCGAGCATGGTCATGGCGACGCCGTCGTCAAACAGCTCCACCATGTCGGTGTCAAGAATGACTTTTTCCTTGGCGGCTTCCTGCGCTCCGGCGGGCGCGGCAAGCAGACAGGCCGCGCTCAGCAGCGCGGGCAGCAAAATGCGCTTGAGTGGCATGGGCGATTCTCCTTTCTTCGGTGGGTGTGAAATCATTGCCTGAAGCTGGCGAACAGATACTACTGAAAAAGAGTGCGCTGTTGACGGCGTGCCTTACTCCACCGGCTTGCGCTTGATGGAGCCGGCGAACGGGTCGTCCGCCTCCGCGCCCACAAGCCAGCGCGCAAGCTGCGCCGTGCGCTCTTCCGTGAGTGTGCCCAGCCAGTGCCGGCGTGCCTGCTCGTATGAGCTGCCGTAGTAGCCGGGTTTGCCTGCGTGGGGGAACAGCGCCTCCATCTCCGCATCGCGGAACTTGAGCCAGGCGCGCTGCGACGCCTTGAGCTTGGCGATGAAGGCCGGGTCGTCGGCGTAGATGCGCAGGATGCGCTGATAGTTGGAATTCAGCGCCGCGTCCTGCATCTCAAACAGCTCTTCGGAGCCTGCGTCCATCGCCTTTGGCTCGGCAAAGGCCACAGGCGCAGCGCAGGACAGGGCGAGGCACAGCGCCAGCAGCGCCGGGCGGTACAAGACGGTACGTTTTTGCATGATGGCTCCTTGGAAAAATGGGGTGAAAACAATGGGTATCTATTGGTTGCCGGCACAAGTTGCCGGCGATGGTTTGTCATTGCTACAGGTATCCAATTGTGGGGAGATGCTGGCGGCGTTCCGCCCCCTGCGTCCTAGTCCGTCTTGCTGTGGTACAGCCGTTCGAGGATTTTGGTCTGCTTTTTCGTCTCCTCGGTTCTGAAACTCACGGCGTTGAGGGGGCCGACCATGTCCTCCTCACTCCCGATGCCACGGAGCACCACAGCGTTCATGGCCTCTTTGTATTGAATCCAGAGGCGCTGCGCGTCCTGCAGTTTTTTCCGGCAGGCGTCGTCGGCGCAGGCCTGCCGCGCCTTTTTATAGGCCGCGTTCAGGCGCTTGTCCCAGAACGTGAACTCCTCCTCGGCGCAGGCCACCAACTGCTCGTTGGAGCCATCAGACTCCTCCACGCAGGCATCGAAGCGGGCGCTCAACGCCGCCTCCTCCTGCGACGGTTGCGCCCAAACTGGCGCAGCGCAAAGCGCCAGCGCGCAGGCGATGAGGTGAATGCGGTGTTTCATGGCGTGTTCTCCTTGGGGTGAAAAATCTGATACTTTTGTGAGATGTGCTGCATCGCCGGCTTATCAAGCCGGCGACCAATCAATACCCTGCGAAATATGCGGAAATCACGGTTGCCCGGCTGCCTTGAACGATTCCGTCCGCTGGCTACGGGCAGGTGGTCACCGGATTGCCGCACACCCATTCGGTCTGCAGCCAGCCACGGTGCTTCTTGTCCAGCGTCTGCACCTGCACCCAGCCGGCGCGCACATCCAGCGGGCGCAGCTCGCGCTCGTCGGTGAAGCTGTGGACAGGCGCGGCTTTTTCCTGCGGCTTTTCGCGCAGCGTCAGCTTCTGCCCGCCGTAATTGCGCGTGGAAAACGCCAGCACCGAGGAATGCAGCCAGCGCGCGCCGCTTGCGCCTTGCAGCTTGACAGGCTCCCCCTCCACAGTCTCAATGGTGGAGGCGCGGCACCAGCCTTTCTTGCACTCCGCCAGCGTGACGAGGTAATCGCCCCCCACCGCAAGCGTGCCCGCCACCGCGCCTGCGGGCGCGACGCGCACATTGGTGGGCGTGCCCGTCGGGTCAGACACGTAGACGCGCAGCGCGTCGGGCGCCGCCAGCGCGCTCGCGGCGCACAAGGCGAACGCCGCGCACAGCACCGGGCGGAACAGGGCGGTACGTTTTTGCATGATGGCTCCTTGGAAAATGGGGTGAAAACAATGGGTATCAATTCGCCGCCGGCACAACTTGCCGGCGATGAATGGTCATGGCAATTGGTATCTCATTGCTCCGGAGTGAGGGCAAGGCGCAGGCCGGTAAGTTCGCTGCGGTTACCGGGTTCGGCGCCAGCGCGGTAGGTGGCGCCGGCAAACCCGGCGTCGTTGAACCAGTTGCCGCCGCGCAGCACGCGCAACGCGCCTTCGGGCGCGCCGGAGTCCAGATAGCTGCCTTGCGTCCACTCGTCCACGTTGCCGTGCATGTCGTGCAGCCCCCAGGCGTTGGGCTGCTTGCCGCCGACCGGGTGGCTGCCGCTGTCCATCGCCTCGCCGTACCAGGCATGGGCGGTGGAGGTGTGTTTGTTGTTCTCTCCACGGCAGTAATCCGCCGCGCCCGCGCGGTCGGCGTATTCCCATTCGGCTTCCGTGGGCAGGCGGTAGCGGCTGTGTCCCTCCTTGGCATTCAGCTTCTTGATGAATTCCTGCGCGTCGTTCCAGCTCACGCTATCCACCGGGTGATTCGCGCCCTTGTGCGTGCTCGGGTTGCCTCCCATCACCGCTTCCCACTGCGCCTGCGTCACCTCATATTTGCCGAGGTAGAAGGGTTGGGGAATCGTCACCTCCGGACGCTGCTTGCCCGCCCCGGAAGCGCAACCCATCTGGAATGACCCTGCCGCAATCAGCACGAACTCCATGCCGATGCTGTTTTTGTAGGTCTTTTCCGGCGCGGCGGCGGCGGACGTTCCGGCCTTCTCCGGCTTCGCCGCCGGCTTGTTCGCCGCGTCCTGCAGCAGCTTGACGCAGGCGGCGGTGCCTTCACGGTCGGCGTCTTCGTCGGGCGAGCGTGCGTGCTGCAGCGCGTCCCAGTCGTTGCCGTCCTTGAGCTTCGCGTCCGCGCCCGCTGCCAGCAGTGCGCGCACTGCCTCAACCTGGCCGCTGGACGCAGCGACCATCAGGGGCGTTTGACTGTTCTTGCCCTGCGCGTTCACCGCCGCGCCCGCACGCAGCAACACCTCAATCATCTGTGTGTGACCGTTTCGTGCGGCGGCAAACAGCGCGGTTTCTCCGAAGCCTTCGTCGATTGCGTTCACGTCCGCGCCCGCCGCCAGCAACACCGCCGCGACTTCGGGGCTGCTGACGCCCATCAGTGCCGTTTTGCCATAGCGCCGCTCGCGGGCGTTCACATCCGCGCCCGCCGCCAGCAGCGCGCGCACCTTGTCGGCGGCCTCGGTGTCGCTGCGCGCGGCGCTGTGCAGCGCGGGGTCGGCGCTCACGGGGTCGCGTTCATCACGCGCGTTGGGGTTGGCGCCGTCTTTGAGCGCCTGCTTCACCTGCGCCGCCGTGCCGGGAAAGCACAGCTTGGCAAACTCGCCGTCCGGCATGGCGGCCAATGCGCTCGTGGCGCACAAAGCGAGCGCCGCGCACAGCGCGGACAACACATGACGTTTCTGCATGATGGCTCCTTGGAAAAATGGGTAAAAACAACGGGTATCAATGCGCCGCCGGCACAAACTAACGGCGATGAATGGTTATGGCATTTGGTATATACAAAACATGATGGTTTCTGGAGGGGCTTATGCCGCTGCTTTGCTGGCGCGACCCGCCTCAATCTCCGAGCACGCCGTTTTCCAGCACCTTGCGCGAGGACGCGCCCTTGGTCTCATAGACCCGGTACCAGTGACCCCGAAGAAAGGCCTCGGCCGTGACGATTTCCATCACCCCGTCGCCGTTCAAGTCCGCGACGGCGACAATCTTGTGGACCCAGGCGCTGTCGGTGAAGGGGTCCGCGTCCGCCGGGGCGTTCTTTTTGGAAATGAACTCGGCCAGCGCGATGTTCTTCGCCTGCCCCCCGACCACGCGGCGCAGCAGGAGCACGGAGTAGTGCCCCGCCTTGCGCAGGGGCACGCCGGTGGGGCTCATCATCGGAGTCAGAAGCGGCCTGTCCGGCGCGAAGCTGAAGCGCTCGTCTTCGGACACCTCGTTCTGCGCCGCGATGAGCACCTCGTCCTTGCCGTCGCCGTCCAAATCCACGCGCAGCAGTTGCACGATGTTCGGCTTCGCGCTGGAAAGCCCCCGGGCGGCCAGATAGTCGGCCACGATTTTTTTGTACTGCGCGTTGTCGGTCGGCAGAATTTGCGCGGTTCGCGGCATGGCGTTATGGCCGCCGGTCACGAGCAGGCGGGCGCGGCCCGTGCCCACGGACGCGCCCGAGCTGGTTCGCGCGGTCATGGGGCGGATGTGTGGGTCGTCGCCGGGCGGCTCCAGCGTGGCGACGCCGCTTTCAGGGGCGGAAAAGCCGTACACCCGGCAGGTCTCGCCGCCACGGACGCGGTGTTCGCGGAAATCCTCGTTTTCCAGCAAGTCCTCGTCCGACACCCATTTGCCACCGATGAAGGCTCCAAGCAGGAAGCCGTCAAAACCGAAGCGCGGCGCGGCGGAAGCGGCCACAGATGCCGACGAGGTCGCGCCCGGGCCGCCGCCGGACTCGGCAAGAGCAAGGGACGCCGGGGCAAGCAGAGCCGCGCCCAGCGCGAGCGCGAAAGAACCCAACAACACGTCACGTTTCAGCATGATGGCTCCTTGAAAAAAATGGGTAAAAACAACGGGTATCAATGCGCCACCGGCACAAGTCGCCGGCGATGGTGTTTTGTTGCAAGAGGTATGGACAGAATCACGGCTTCGTCTCCGTGCCGCCTTGCAGCAGGCGGACGATGTCATCGCCATCCGCCCGCTGGCGCGCATGCCACAGGGCGTCGTGCCCGCCTCTGTCCTTGAGGCTGGCGTCGGCGCCTGAGGCAAGCAGCCGCCGAACCACCTCGGCGTTGCCAGCTTTCACCGCGTATATCAGCGGCGTCGCGCCGCGTTCGCCCTTGGCGTCGGGGCTTGCGCCCGCGCCCAGCAGCATGTCCACCACGTCCAGCCCGCAGTGCTGCGACAGCGCCCGCCAGAGCGCGCGGTCGAGCACCGACCTGGTCTTGCGCGTGTGGAAGTGGTGCCGGAGGCGCTGCACCTGCTCCGCCGTGGCTTCGCCCCGGCACATCTTGGCGAAATCCGTATCCACCACCGGCGCCACTTCCGCCTGCGCGCCGCCGGAGGACAGCGTCAAGCCCGCCGCAGCGCACAGCGCAGACAGCACACGAGGCTTCAGCATGATGGCTCCTTGGAAAAAATGGGTGAAAACAACGGGTATCAATGTGCCGCCGGCTCAAGTCGCCGGCGATGGTGTTTCATTGCTGTTGGTATGGCAAGAAAAAGAGCTTTGCGCGCCCCGTCATTCCCCAGGGCAGCTCACGCGCTTGACGTCTTTCTTGTGAATGAAGTAGCTGTCACCCTGAAGCACCAGAGGGAGGTATGCCATGCCGCCGTTTTCATAAATCTGATAGACCTTGAACCAGTCGCCCTGATGGGAATCCTCGTCCGCCACCAGATTCAGAATCGTCCCCCGGGGCTGGCGCTCCAGAACCTTGCCCTTGTCCTTGCGCCAGTCCTTGAGTGCCGCGTTTTTGCTTGTCACCACGAGGCACTCACCCTGCGGGTTTTCCCGCAGCCCCCCGGTCGCTGAATCCCCGGCTTCGTCTGCTTTCGCCGCCGGTTTTTTCGCGCTGCCCTGCAGCAGCTTGACGCAGGCGGCCTTGGCCTCCTTGGTCACGTTTTCGCCCGCGTTTTGGGCAAACCAGAGGGCGTCGTGGCCGTCAATGTCCTTGCGTTTGGGGTCTGCGCCTGCCACCAGCAGCGCCTCCACCACGGCGGCGTGCCCGGCGCCAGCGGCGGCCATGAGCGCTGTGACGCCAAGGTCAACGTCCGCCGCGTCCACTACCAGCTCGCCCTGCGCGCGCAGCGCCTCCAGCAGCACCCGCACCACCGGCAGGTTGCCCGCCTGCGCCGCCAGCGTCAGCGCGGGCATGGAGCCCCAGTCAAAGTATTTCCGTGCGTCGGGGCTGGCGCCGTCTTTCAGTGCTTGCCGCACCTGTTCCGCCGTGCCCTTTTCGCACAGCCCGGCGAACTGCTCCTCGTCCATCGCCGCCTGCGCGCCAAGCGGCAGCAGGAACGCCGCGCTGAGCGTGGCGGTCAGCAGAAAACGTGTGAACCGCATGCGTGTTTCTCCTTTGTTTTGTGGGTATGAAAATGCCGCCGGCTTATGAAGCCGGCGGCCATGTGGACAGAGTTGAGGTATCGGCGTGTTTCACGCCGCATTGCTTAGGAGTTGAGCTTCTGCAGGGTTTTTTCAACTTCCTTGGCCACGGGGTCGTCCCCGAGCGCCTTGGCAAGGGCTTCCAAATCCGCCTTGGTGCCATGCACCGCAATGGCTTGAATGGCGTATTCACGCGCCATCTTGTCGGCACCCGCGTCCTTGGCGACGGCGACCAGCGCCGCCGTCACGTCCTTGGCCTTGTATTCCTTGGCCAGCGCCTTCCATTCGTCCTTTGGCTCTTTCTTGAGGTCGCCAACCACCTGCCAGGCGGGAAGTTCTTTGCTGCGGGGCGTCTTGTTGAGATAGTCCAGCGTCAACTGGTACGCTTTGGCATCAAACCTCTTGAAGAACGGGGCGTCGTACCACTGGTCAAGCAAGCCCTTGACGCAGCCCGTCAGCACTTTTTCCTGGCTCGCGTCCGTGCCTTTCAGCAGGGCTTCCACCTTGGGGAGCACCAGACTGTTGCCGTTGCGCAGCAGGTCCTCGCAGGCGCTCTTGCGGATGCCTTCATCGGCGTCGTCCATGAACTTGATGGCTTCGGCCTCAATGCCTTCCACGGCCTTGTTGTTGCTGTTAATCAGCCCGTTCATGGCGGCTTTGCGCACGTCTACATTCTCGTGGGTGGCGCTCTTTTTGTAGAACTCGTAAAGCTCCGGATTGCACAGGTTGTTCATCATGCTTCTCAGCCCGGCGGCCAGCACCTTGGTGTCCTGCTCCTTGATGAGCTGCTCGACGAAGTGCTTGAAACGCGGGCTGTCTGCGGGACCAGTGCAGAAATTGAAGGTCATGTTTTGGTGGGGCAGGATACGAATCGCAGGGTCGCTGTGCGCGACTGCTGCCATTTCAATGGCGTGGCGCTCTTCGTTCGTTACCTCCCGGACCATGGCGTCGTACGCCGCCTTGGTTTTTTCCTTCGGCAAGCTGGACAGCTTGGCCGCGTAATCCGAGCCGGCGGCGGGCGCGGCAGCCTGTTTTTCCTGCGGCGCGGCTGCTGCCGGTTTTTCCTGCGCGGCGGCAGCCGGGGCAGCCGCCTTCGGCTCGGCGGGCTTGTCGTCGCAGGCGCTCATCAGCGCGGCGGCAAGTACGGCAGCGGCAAGGGTGATGGGTTTGAGTTTCATGGCGTGTGTACCTGTGGTTGAGGAAGGTTGAAGGGGAAAAGGGGATTACGCCGCTGCGGCCGCGCGTTTGCGGCGCAGGAAGAAGATGCCCGCGATGAGGCCAGCAGCCACCACGAGCAGCCCGATGGAGAGCAGCGGACGGAAGCGCAGCCACGCCAGCGCGATGATGATGAAGGACCAGGCCACGCCCAGCAGCGTGGAGACGAAGCCGGTGCCGGCGCTGACGATGCTGCCAAGCAGCGGAATCACGTCCGCGAGCACACCCAGCGGCGCAAGAATCATGCCGAAGCCAGCGATGACAATGGCCACGCCCAGCGCGCGCAGCATCCAGGTCATCATGGCGTTGCCAGCGCGCTCGCTTTCAAACATTTCGCCCATGTCCTTGTTGCCGATGGCAAGGCTGCTGAAAGCGGTGCCGTTGGAGGCGGTGTAGCTGGTGAAGGTGTTGCTGGCAACTTTGGCGATGATGGTGATGTCGGTGTCGGGCGTCACTTCCCAGCGCACGCGCACGTCGCCGGGGCGCGGGGTTGACGGAGAGCGACCGATGTAGAGGCTGCCGTCGCCGAGCAGCTGCGGCTTGACGTCGCCCGTCAGCGTGTCGAGCACCACACGCCCCGCATCGCCCAGATATTCCGCCGCGCCGCTGGCGGATTTTTCAAGGGCCGCGCGCGCGACATTGGCGCCAAGCGAGTTGTCCTGCGGCACCAGTCTGGTGCGCAGCGCCTCAAGCTGCTCGGCGCTGAGGGTGGGAACAAAAGCCTGCGGCTTGTTGATGCTGCTGGCGAGAAATTCCGGCAGTTTGTAGGCGCCGAAGTCCACCTGCGAGGGGTGGAAGGTTTCGTCCTGCAGGTTCGCACCAACAGCAATGCTCAGCGTGTTGTCATGCCCCTGCGGGTTCTTGAATCTGGTGCTGTCCACGGGGTTCCTGACCCACTCGGTTTCATAGTTGTAGGTGGTGACGGTTTCGGTGCCGCCGCCGAGTTTCTTTCTCGTTTCGCTTTGCGAGTGCTCAACCCACTGGAAAAATTCCACTTTGCGCTCGAGCGCCAGTACGGGCGGCGGCGGAGCGATGCCAAACAGCGGGTCGCTCACGGCCAGCGTGGTGGTGGCGTGACCGTGCGTGTGCACGAGCTTGCCCTCAAAGGCGGGGTCAAGTTTTTCCACCGAGGGCATGGAGATGGTGACTTTCTGCGCCTCGTTGATGGCGTCGCCGGTGCGCACCGACCTCCCTTCGTTCCACCAGAGCAGACCGGTGGCAACGAGCACCAGCGTGATGCCCGTGCCTATGCCTTTGATTGAACCGCCAATGCGGGAACCCCAGCCTTGGCTGGTGACTTCGGTGACGCTGCCGTCAAGGTTGGTTGCCATGTTGTTTCCTAAAACAGTCAATGAACGGAAAAGGTGGCGGATTGTAGGGCGTGAAGTGGCGCACATGCAAGCAGGCAAACAGCCCTCATACTGCCGCAAATAACACGTCATCGCCGGCTTTTATTGCCGGCGGCAAACAAATACCCTTGTACGGTTCCGTTGTTTGGCGGCACATCTGCCGCTGCGGGTGCAGCGTACAAAAAAGGCGCAATACCTGCACGATATTGCGCCCGTTGCCGGCTTTATAAGCCGGCGGTTATTCGATACCAAATCAAAACCGGCGCTGTCCGCGTTAGCTATGGAACCAGGGCGCACACAAAAAACATCCCCTCGCCCTCGCGTGCTGCGAAGCAGCTCGGCAGAGGGAGAGGGTTAGGGAGAGGGTGCGCCGCCATGCGGCAGCATGGCGGCGGCTTCGGGTTGAACAGACATTACATGTGCCACACGCAGCAAGGCCCGCTGTCGCGGGCGTTCCCCCTCACCCTGCACCCTCTCCCCCTGTCCGCCGCTGCGCGGCGGCGGGGGCGAGGGAATGTGTTTGTGCCACGTCAGCCGTGGTTCAACAGCGCCTCAAAACCCCGGTTTGAACGAGGCTTCCACGGCGCGCACGGCGACATCAAAGCCCGCCTGCCAGCCGTCCGGGGTGGCGACGCGCACGATGTTCGCCACCTCTTTGCCGACAAAGCCGCGCACGTAGAGCTGCCCGCCCGCCTTGGCGGTGCCGCTGAGGGTGAAGCGCCCGGCGGCTTCGTCCAGCTCGCGGCGCGTGATGCTGGCAAAGTCGCCCTCGGCGTCGGCGAGCACGTCTTTCAGGCTTTGCCCCAGCACGCCGGGGCTGTTCGTGCCCCAGGCGCGGACTTCGCGGCTTTTGGGGTCGCTTTCATCGTCCTTGGCGGTGAAGCCGTCGCCATTGGCCGCTTCCTTCACTTCCCACTGGCCGCCCGGCAGGGTGAGGGAGAAGCCGTAGCGCGCGTTCGTGTAGTGCGGCTTGTTCGGGTTCAGGTAGATGCGCCCGTCGGCGCCGGGCGCGGCGGACGCTGCCGCCACGCCAAACGCCAGCAGCACGGCGGCAAGGCGGGAAAAGGCGCGGCGTGTGGTGAAAATACAGTTCATCGTTGCATACTCCTTTTTGTTTCATTTGCTCGTCGGCTTATGAAGCCGGCGATGAAGTGTTATTGCTGGTGGTATCCGTTTATTTGCGCTGTTCGAGAAGCGCGTCAAAAAACGCGACGAGCGCGTCGCGCGCCTTGCCGTAGCCACTGGGGAAGCGGTTGCTGCCGCGCGCCTCCACTTTGCGTCCGTCGGTGTAGGCAAGGGAGAAGCCGAAATCCGTGCCGTCCAGCACGCCACGGGCGTTGCCTTTGAAGCCGTCCCAGGCAACAAGGCGCAGGCGCGTGAGCAGCGCCTCCAGCGCCGCCACATCCTCATCGCTCATGGGGCAGCCGGTGACTTTGTCGCCGCGCTTGTGCATGAGGTGGAACACGTCGCGCCCCGCTTCGCGCCGCGTGCGGACGTGGTACGTGATGTGGCTGTCGTAGGACATGCCGCCCTCGGAAAAGCGCAGGCTTTTCAGCCCCTGACGCGGTGCGGCGCGCGACGTGCCGGGCGAGCCGCCGAGCGCCTCGTCCAGCGCCGCGAGCAGTTCGCGCTCAAACGCGGCGTGCCCCTCTGGCGCGGCGCTGCCGCGCAGCCCGCGCGCCCAGATTTGCTGCCCGGTGTTGTAGCGCATGGAAAGTTCAAAGCTGCCGGGCGTTTTGTACGACCAGTCGGGCGCGGTGAAGCCGTGCCAGCCGTCGGCGCCGTGTTTGCGCACGATGTCGGCCACGCGCGTGGCAAGGTCGGGCGTCACTTCGCTGCTGTCCTTGTCCTGCTCGCTGCGCCGACGCGAAAGGCTCACCTGCTGCCCGTCCTCGTCCACGCTCAAGGCGTAGAACGCGCCGCCCTCGCCCTTGCTGGTGTAGAAGAGGTTGTCCAGCGCCTTGGGCGCGTTTGCGTGCAGGCGGCGCACCTGCGCTTCAAGCTGCGCGAGGAGCGGCGCTTCAAAGGCGAGGCGCGTGGGGTTGTCGCCCGTGTCTGTGCCCTGCATGCGGATTTCCCGCACGGTGTCGCGCCCGCCGGGTTCTGCAAACATGGCTTCCAGCTTCCAGACGCAGAGGCGCTTTTTGCGCTCTGGCTTCAGGTCGTCAAAGGCTTGCCGCTCCATGCTGCCCGGCCACGGCTGCGCCGCGTGCTCGCGCAGCAGGCGCGTGGCAAGCGCCTTGGTTTGCTGGACTTCTTCCTGTTCGGGCGAGCCGTACCAGGTGAGGACGGGCGCGCCCTCGGTCATGTTGATGCTCAGCTTGCCGTGCAAGATGTTGAGCGAGTGCTTGCGCCACGGGTGCGGGACGGCGTCCGCAGGCAGCTCCTCGCCGTAGTCCACGCGCCATTCAAGGTAGCGCAGTTCCAGTGTGTCAAGGTCAGGCATGGCGGCCTCCGTTGTTGGCTGGGCGTGCGCGGCGCCCGTCACGAGCAGAAGCGCAGACAGCAGCAGACGGCGCAGTGTGTGGCGCATGATGTTTTCCGGTGGTGCAGTTCACAAAGTGGCGTTTATAGACGAGCTCCGGAAAATGCGTATACCCATTCAATAAACATTTGCTTACCGGCTTTATAAGCCGGCGACGATATATATACCCTTGTGTTTTCAGGTTTCAGAGGGGGCATGCGCGCACGCGCCAGTGCTGCGCGCCCCGGCTGGCGGCAGCCAGCGCGCCCAAATGGTTGCCAAGCTGCGCGCAGCGCACGGGCGGCCAGCCGCGTTCCAGCCCGTAGAGCAGCGCGCCGCGCCAGGCATCGCCGCAGCCGGTGGGGTCAAGCACGGCTTTTGCGGGCACGCCGGGCACATGGGTGCGGCGCGCGCCCTGCCCTTCCCGCTCCCACACCTCGCAGCCGCGCGCGCCAAGGGTGACGAAGAGCACGCCGCAGCGCGCGGCAAGCTGCGCGGCGTCCAGCGCCAGCCGTTCAGCAAGCAACCGACTTTCGCCCTCATTGACTACGGTGCAGCGCGCCTGTGCGGTGAGCGTTTCCAGTTCGGCACGGCTGAATTCGCCCAGGCTCTGCCCCGGGTCAAACACGTAGGGAATGCCGGCGGCGGCAAGCTGCGCGGCGTGCGCCAGCGTGGCGGCGCGCACCTCAGGGGCAAGAATGGCCAGCGCCATGTCCGCGCGCTGCGTGGGCACGGGCGGAAACGGCTCGGCAGCAGCAGCGCCAGCGTGGAAAACGGTGAGTTGCCGCCCGTCGCCGTCCGTGATGATGGCCGCCTGCGCGCAGTGCGTGTGCGGCACGCGCTGCACGTAGTCAGTGCTGATGCCAAGCCGCCGCAGCCGCGTAAGGTAGCGCGCGCCGTCGCTGCCCACGGCGGCGAGCGGCAGCGGCTCGCCGCCGAGCTGGCGCAGCGCGTAGGCAATGTTGCCGGCGCACCCGCCCCATTCGTGCCGCAGCGCGTGCGCCTGCAATGCAAGGCTGGGGCGCTGGAGCGCGGCATCAAGCCGCTCGCCCACGTCCAGCACGGTGTCAAAGGCCAGTGCGCCGCATATCAGGCAGGCCATGCTTGCGCCAGCACTAGGGGTAGAACGCGAGCAGCTTGTAACCCGTGACGGCAGACGGGTTGGCGGCGCTGCCGAGGGTGATGCTGCGCGCACCGCTGTATTCACCGCGCGCGGCGATGGAGGCGGGCGCGCCCAGCTCCTGCACACTGATGACGCGGCGCACAAGCGCCCTTTCCTGCGCGTCGGTGAGGGTGAGTTCCAGCGCGGGCGTGGCGACAGGCAACCCCGCGTGGTTGCGCAGCGTGTAGTGGAAGAGGAAGCTGCCGTCTTCGGCGCGGCTGAAGCCGGAGTTGTCAATGACGATGGCGTCAATGTGCTGGTAGGGTTCCACGCGGCAGTTGAAGACGCTGCACAGCCCGCGCAGTGCGGGCGCCAGCGCCGGCTGGCGCGCGGCGAGCCAGTTGCGCTCGCTGATGAGCACCTGCAGCACCAGCGTAAGCGTGAGCGCCGCGAGCGCACACCAGAGCAGCACGCGCATGTGCGGCGAAGCGGGTTGGCGGCGGCGCGCGCGCTGCACGAACAAGGGCGCTTCACCATCGTCGTCAAGGTCTTCGCCAAGTTCGCTGAGGAACAAATCCACCGGCTCGTGCGGCGGCTTGCTGCCACCACCGCTGCCCTGCGACGCGGCGGCGGACGCAGGCGGCGGCGCGTCCCCGCTGCTGCCCACCTTCACATCGGCAGGCGCAGGCGGCGGCGCCGCTGGCTCGCCAATGACGACGGCGGCGCGCGCCGCGTCCAGCTCCGCCATGAATGCCGTGTTGGGCGCTCCCGGAGCGCGGCGCGGCGCAGGCTGCGAAGGCTTTTCCGCTGGCGCGGGCGGCGGCTCGTTCGGCGATGGCACGGGCGGCAACGGGGGAAGCGGCGGCTGCGCCGCACTCGCCGCGCCGCCTTTGGGTGCGGCCGCAGCGGGTTGCGGCTCGCCTTCGCGCCGCTGCAGCAGACCAGCGCTGTTGGTGACAGCGCCCTCACGCGCCCGCGTTTCGCGCTCTTCGCGCGCTTTGCCTGCCTCGCGCGGCTCGCGCGCCTGTTTCTCTTCCAGTGCCGCCAGTTCGCTGCCACGCGGCAGCATGCGCTGGGCGGCGTCAAACACTTCCTGGCAGTGGCCGCAGCGCACCCAGCCAGCAGACACGCGCAACTGGTCGGGCACGACGCGGAACATGGTGCCGCATTTGGGGCAGCGGGTCACGAGTGCCATCAGGCGCCCTCCCCTTCTGCGCGCTGCGCCACGAGCAGCGCCCAGCCGTCTTCTTCATCAGCAACCTGCAGCGGCACATACGGCGCGTACGCCTGCTGCAGCTCTTCCACCTGCCGCGCGAGCACGCCGGCGAGCACCAGCGCGCCGCCCGCCGCCACATGCGCACACAGCAGCGGCGCCAGCACCTTGAGCGGCTGCGCGAGGATATTTGCCAGCACGAGCGCGTAGGCGCCTTCGGCCACTTCGGGCAGGCCAGCACGCAGCACGTCGTCACTGATGCCGTTGGCAGCGGCGTTGGCGCGCGTGGCAGCCACGGCCTGCTCGTCAATGTCCACGGCATCCACGGCTGCTGCACCGTGCAGCGCGGCGGCAATCGCCAAAATGCCGGAACCGCAGCCGTAATCCAGCACGCGCGCGCCCGCGGGCGGGTGCGCGGCAATCCAGCGCAGGCACATGCGCGTGGTGGGGTGCGTGCCGGTGCCAAACGCCAGCCCGGGGTCAAGCCGGATGCAGCGCTTTGCGGCTGCCGGCGCGTCGTGCCAGCTTGGAACTATCCAGAAATCCGGGGTGATGGGCACGGGGGCAAATTGCGCCTGCGTCAGCCGCACCCAGTCCTGTTCGGGCAGCGGCGCGATGGTGGGCGCTTCGCAGCCGGCGAACACCTCCTGCCCCTGCAGGCAGGCCAGCGCCACGCGCGCCGCGTCCTCGGCGGCAAAGAGCGCGGCAAGCTGCTAGCGTGGCCAGCCGCCTTGCGGCGCGGGCATGCCCGGCTCGCCAAAGAGCGCGTGTTCATCTGCGCTGCCGGCGTCGGCGTCTTCCACGGCCACGCTGAGCGCCTGCAACTCCTGCAGCGCGTCGCTGAGCGCTTCCACGCGCTCTTGCGGGCACATCAAACGCAGCTCAAACATGGCGATATGGTTCTTTTTCTGATAGCACTGCGTTCAGCGTTGGTGCTCCGCCAGCCAGCGTTCAAGGTAGTGAATGCTGGTGCCGCCCTGCAGGAATTCGGCGTCCACCAGCATTTCGCGGTGCAGCGGAATGTTGCAACGAATGCCCTCCACCACGGTCTCGGCCAGCGCCCAGCGCATGCGCGCAATCGCCTGCTCGCGCGTGTCGCCATGCGCGATGATTTTGCCAATCATGGAGTCGTAATGGGGCGGCACAAAATAATTGTCGTAAATGTGCGAGTCCACGCGCACGCCGGGGCCGCCCGGCGCGTGCCAGGTGGTAATGAGGCCGGGCGAGGGCGTGAATTTGAACGGGTCTTCGGCATTGATGCGGCACTCAATGGCGTGCCCGCGCATTTGTATTTGCCGCTGTGAAAATGGAAGTTTCTCGCCGGCAGCGACCATGATTTGCGTGCGCACCACGTCCACGCCCGTGGTCATTTCCGTCACCGGGTGCTCCACCTGCACGCGCGTATTCATTTCAATGAAGTAAAACTCGCCGTCTTCGTACAGGAATTCAAAGGTGCCTGCGCCCCGGTAGCCGATTTTCTTGCAGGCGCTTGCACAACGCTCGCCAAGGCGCTCGATGGCGCGGCGCGGAATACCGGGCGCGGGTGCTTCTTCAATCACTTTCTGGTTGCGCCGCTGCATGGAGCAGTCGCGCTCGCCGAGATACACCGCATTGCGGTGTTTGTCGGCCATGACCTGGATTTCAATATGGCGCGGGTTTTGCAGGAATTTTTCCATGTACACCGCCGGGTTGCCGAAGGCGGCAGCGGCCTCGCTGCGCGTCATCTGCACCGCGCCCATCAGCGCCGCCTCGGTGTGCACCACGCGCATCCCGCGCCCGCCGCCACCGCCGGCAGCCTTGATGATGACGGGGTAGCCAATTTGCCGCGCAATCTGGCGAATGGTTTCGGCGTCTTCGGGCAATTCACCTTCAGAGCCGGGCACGCACGGCACGCCCGCCTTTATCATGGCCTGTTTGGCGGAAACCTTGTCGCCCATGAGCCGTATGGATTCAGGCGTGGGACCAATGAACTGGAAACCGCTTTTCTCGACGCGCTCGGCAAAATCGGCGTTTTCACTCAGGAAGCCGTAACCGGGGTGAATCGCCTCGGCGTCGGTAACCTCCGCCGCCGCAATGATGGCGGGCATATTCAGATAGCTTTGCGCCGAAGCCGCCGGACCAATGCACACGGCTTCGTCGGCGAGTTTGACGTATTTGGCGTCCTTGTCGGCCTCGGAATACACCATCACCGCCTTGATGCCAAGCTCGTGGCAGGCGCGCTGCACGCGCATGGCAATTTCACCACGGTTGGCGACCAGAATTTTCTTGAACATATGTGTCTTTGCCGCGCGCCACGCATTTTGCGCCGCGCGCCGTGAAGCCGGTGTTATTCAATCACAAAAAGCGGCTGGCCGTATTCCACGGGCTGCCCGTTTTCCACCAGCACTTTGGTGACGGTGCCGCTTTTCTCGCATTCAATTTCGTTGAGGATTTTCATGGCCTCAATGATGCAGAGCGTGTCGCCTTCCTTGACGCTCTGCCCCACCTCAATGAAGGGACTCGCGCCCGGGCTGGAGGCGCGGTAGAACGTGCCCACCATGGGCGCCTTGACGACAAAGCCGCTTTCCTGCGGCGGCGCGTCCTGCGGCTCGGGTGCAGGAGCGGAAGCGGGTGCGATGACCTGCACGGGCGGCGGCGCATAGGCTGCGGGCGCTGCGCCACCTTTGACAATGCGAATCTTGCCTTCGGCTTCGGTGATTTCCAGCTCGGAGACGCTGGACTCGGACACCAGCTCGATGAGGGTTTTAAGTTTGTTCAAATCCATGGCAACACAGGGGGGTTCATGGCTCAAGGGGAAAAGGGGTGAATGTACCCCACTCTTGCCCCTTCGTGGCGGTTTGCGCGCACGCCATGCGCTCACGAAGCTGGCGTTCGTTGCCCAGAGCCGCCTCTGCGTCCGCATCGCGCCCCAGAGCGCCGCCCAGCGCCGCGCGCGCACGCACGAGCACATGCACGCCGACGCGCTTGCCCAGCTCCGTGCACCAGCTTTCCATGTCCAGCCAGTGCGCGGGGGCGCCGTCCACGTCGCCCGCGCTGTGCAGCGTGTAGCGCTCGCCCTCATTGACAAGGAAAATTTCCAGCGCCTTCGGGTCATCGCAGAAGGTGTGCAGCCAGATTTCGGCGTGGCGCGTCGCCAGCCCGCTCCACACCGCGCCCGTGATGTGCGGGCGAAAGGCAGCCAGCCGCTGCATCCAGCGCAGCGCAAGCGCACGCAGCGCGGCCAGCTCTGCGCCCTGTTCAGGGCAGAACAGCGCCATGTGCGCGCGCAGCTGCTCGTCCATGAGCGCGCGGCTGGGCATGGGCGTGTGCGGCGGAGCATTCAGCGCGTGCGCCGCGCGCTGGCAGGCGTCGCGCCAGCCCAAACCGTCCTCCACACTCAGGCGCGCGGCCTGCGCGGCAATGGCCAGCGTCATGCGCGAGGGCGCTGCGCCGCGTGCGCGCCCTGCGTGCCGGCGCGCCATCACAAGACCGCGCCGCCTGCGGCGCGCCGTGCGGGAAAAAAGAAAGAACGCATGGTGAGCAAGGGGCACTGTTTCGGGAAAAAGCGCATTGTGCGTGCCGGGCGGCGGGTTTCCTAGAATCCGCCGCCATGCACATTCATATTCTCGGCATTTGCGGCACGTTCATGGGCGGGCTGGCGGCGCTCGCGCGCGAATGCGGCCACACCGTCACGGGTTGCGATGCGGGCGTTTACCCGCCCATGAGCGAGCAGTTGCGCGCGCTTGGCATTGAATTGATTGAGGGCTACGACGCAGCGCAGCTTGACATTCGCCCCGATGTGTTCGTCATCGGCAATGTGGTGAGCCGCGCGCGCCTGCCGGATGGCGCGCCCAAGTTTCCGCTGATGGAAGCGATTCTGGACGCAGGCGCGCCCTACATCAGCGGCCCGCAATGGCTGGCGGAAAACGTGCTGCGTGGCCGCCATGTGCTCGCCGTCGCGGGCACGCACGGAAAAACCAGCACCGCGTCCATGCTGGCGTGGATTCTTGAATGCGCGGGATTGACGCCCGGTTTTCTCATTGGCGGCGTGCCGCTGAATTTCGGCATTTCTGCGCGGCTTGGTGAGCCGTGCGAGGGAAAACCACGCCCGTTTTTCGTCATTGAAGCCGATGAATATGACACGGCGTTTTTTGACAAGCGCAGCAAATTCGTGCATTACCGCCCGCGCACGCTGGTGCTGAACAATCTGGAGTTTGACCACGCAGATATTTTTGACAATCTCGCCGCCATTGAACGCCAGTTCCAGCACTTGCTACGCACGGTGCCAGCGTCTGGCCAGGTCATCGTCAATGCACGCGAAGCGGCTCTGGAGCGCGTGCTGCAGGCGGGCGTGTGGAGCGAAGTTGCACATTTCGGCGCGGACGACAGCCAGTGGCGCGCCAGCGGCGAAGCCAGTGATTTTGAAGTGCTGCGCGGCGGCCACGCCGCAGGCCGCGTGCGCTGGACGCTCACCGGCGCGCACAACCAGCTCAACGCGCTGGCCGCCATCGCCGCCGCCGCACACGCTGGCGTGCCGCCGGAACAGGCGTGCGCGGCGCTGGCAACATTCCAGAACGTGCGCCGCCGCATGGAAGTGCGCGGCTGCGTGTGCGGCGTCACCGTCTATGACGACTTCGCGCACCACCCCACCGCCATACGCACCACCGTGGACGGCCTGCGCCGCCAGTTGGACGCCGCCGGGCGCAGCGCCGAGCGCATCCTCGCCATCTTTGAGCCGCGCAGCAACACCATGCGCCTTGGCGCCATGAAAGAGCGCCTGCCGTGGGCGCTGGAGAATGCGGCGCAGGCGTTCTGCTACGCCGCGCATCTGGACTGGGACGCAGCAGCGGCGCTGGCGCCGCTGGGCGCGCGTGCAGCCGTGGCGCACTCCGTGGACGAACTGCTGCAGCGCGTGCTTGCCGCCGCGCGCCCCGGCGACCATCTGCTCTGCATGAGCAACGGCGGCTTTGAACATGTGCACGAGCGCCTGCTGGAAGCGCTCGCCGCACCACAATAAATGCCAGGGTATTGTGTGGTCGCCGGCTTATAAAGCCGGCAACCACGTATTGATTGGCAAGGTATTGCCAAAAACGCCTTCACTTTGCGCCGGCAGCGCGCAGGATTTGCACGACTTCGGCGTGCTTTCTGGCTTGGGCGAAGCCCAGCGCGGTACGCCCTTGCGTGGCGGTTGCGTTGACATCGGCGCCTTTTTCAATGAGCAGGCTGGCGGTGCTGGCATGCCCACCCATCGCTGCGAACATCAGCGCGGTGATGCCGTCCTTGGTGGCGGCGTTGACGCTGGCGCCTGTGTCAATGAGTATGCGGGCGGTGTCGCTCCGTCCGGCCATTGCCGCGAACATCAGCGCCGTTTCTCCATTCTCGGCGGAGGTGTTGACTTGGGCACCCTTTTCAATGAGCAAGCGAACAGCGTCGGTGGAGCATATGGGCGCAGCGTTCATAAGCGCGGTGTCGCCGTTTTTGCCAACGGCATTGACCTCGGCGCCCCCTTCAATGAGCGAGCGAATAGCGTCGTCGTCGCACATGAGCACTGCCTGCATGAGCGCGGAGTCGCTGTCTTTGGCGGCGGCGCTTTGCTCGGCGCTGGCGGTGCTTTGCGCCGTTTCGTTGGTGGCGCAGGCAGTCAGCAGCGCCGAGAGAACAAGAGTGGGGAAAAGAGCTTTTTTCATGGTGTTTTCCGTTGATTTTGATTGGGTATTGTGTGGTCGCCGGCTTGATAAGCCGGCAACCGAGTATTGATTGTCAAGGTATCGCCAAAAGCGCCTTCACTTTG
>JAFRYL010000065.1 GCA_017437605.1 Ottowia sp.
CGCCGAAAGCGGCGCCGCCAGCGGCACCTGCGGCAAGCGGCGTCACGCTGGGCGGCGCCGTCCACGCCAGCCCCTCGGTGCGTGCGTTTGCGCGCGAGCTTGGCGTGGACCTCGCGCAGGTGCGCCCAAGTGGAAAGAAGGGCCGCATCCTGCGCGAAGACGTGAGCGCCTTCGTGAAAGCCACGCTGACCTCCGGCGCTCCCGCTGCGGGTGGCGGCGGCGGGCTGGATTTGCTGCCCTGGCCGAAAGTGGATTTCAGCAAGTACGGCGACACGGAAGTGCGGCCACTGTCGCGCATTCAGAAAATTTCCTCGCAGAACCTGACGCGCAACTGGGCGATGATTCCGGCGGTCACCTACCACGAAGACGCCGACATCACCGCGCTGGAAGCACTGCGCGTGCAGCTCAACAAGGAAAACGCCGCGAGTGGCCGCAAGCTCACCATGCTCGCCTTCCTCATCAAGGCCGTGGTGCGCGCGCTGCAGGAGTTCCCCACCTTCAACAGCTCGCTTGATGGCGAGAACCTGGTGCTCAAGAAGTACTTCCACATCGCCTTTGCTGCCGACACGCCGCACGGTCTGGTCGTGCCCGTGGTGAAAGACGCTGACCGCAAGGGCATCTACGAAATTGCCGAGGAAGCTGGCGCGCTGGCGAAAAAGGCGCGCGACGGCGCCCTTGCCCCGTCGGAGATGGCGGGCGCCTGCTTCACTATCTCGTCGCTCGGCGGCATAGGCGGCAGGTATTTCGCGCCCATCATCAATGCGCCCGAAGTGGCCATCCTTGGCGCGAGCAAGTCCGTGATGGAGCCGGTGTGGGACGGCACCCAGTTCGTGCCGCGCCTGATGCTGCCGCTGTCGCTCACGGCTGACCACCGCGTCATCGACGGCGCGCTGGCCACGCGCTTTACCGTCTATCTGGCCGGGCTGCTGGCGGACTTCCGCCGCGTGCTGCTGTAAGGGAGGGCACGCCATGACGCAGCTCACAGAAATCAAGGTGCCCGATATTGGCGACTTCCACGGTGTTGCCATCATCGAGCTGTTTGTGAAACCCGGCGACACGCTCGCCGTGGACGACTCCATCTGCACGCTTGAGTCCGACAAGGCGACGCTGGACATCCCGTCACCTTCCGCTGGCATCGTGCGCGAAGTGTGCGTGGCCGTGGGCGACCGCGTGAGTCAGGGCAGCCTGCTTATCAAGCTGGAGGTCACCGAAGCTGCCGCCGCAGCCGAAGCGCCCGCCGCGCCCGCGCCAAGTGCACCAGCGCCTGCACCCGCCGCAGCGCCTGCGCCCACGCCCGCCGTGCATACCGGCGGCGCGGACGTGGAGTGCGACGTGCTCGTGCTCGGCGCAGGCCCCGGCGGCTATTCCGCCGCCTTCCGCAGCGCCGATTTGGGGCTGAAAACCGTGCTGGTCGAGCGTTACGGCACGCTGGGCGGCGTGTGCCTGAACGTGGGCTGCATTCCCTCCAAGGCGCTGCTGCATGTGGCCGCCGTGATGGACGAAGCCGCCCACTTCGGCGCGCTGGGCGTGGAGTTCGCCGCGCCCAAGGTTGACCTGGACAAGCTGCGCGCGCACAAGGAGGGCGTGGTCGCGCGGCTCACCGGCGGGCTGGCGGGCATGGCCAAGGCGCGCAAGGTGGAGGTGGTGCAGGGCGTGGGGCGTTTCCTTGACGCGCACCATCTCGGCGTTGAGCTTGCCGAGGGCGGCGAAAAAACCATACGCTTCCAGCACGCCATCATTGCCGCTGGCAGCCAGGCGGTGAAGCTGCCCTTCCTGCCCGAAGACCCGCGCATCATTGACTCCACCGGCGCGCTCGCGCTGCCCTTTGTGCCGAAGCGCATGCTCATCATCGGCGGCGGCATCATCGGGCTGGAAATGGCCACCGTCTACGCCACACTGGGCGCAGAGATTGACATCGTGGAAATGCTGCCCGGCCTGATGCAGGGTGCTGACCGCGATTTGGTCAAGGTCTGGGAAAAAGCCAACCTGCCGCGCTTTGGCAAGGTCATGCTGAAAACCCGCACCACGGAAGCCAGCGCGCAGGAAGACGGCATCCATGTGCGTTTTGAGGGCGAAGCGGCGCCCGCCGAGGCGCAGGTCTACGACCTGGTGCTGGTCGCCGTCGGGCGCGCAGCCAACGGCAAGAAGATAGACGCTGACAAAGCCGGCGTTGCCGTGGACGAGCGCGGCTTCATCGCCGTGGACCGCCAGATGCGCACCAACGTGCCGCACATCTTCGCCATTGGCGACATCGTCGGCCAGCCCATGCTCGCGCACAAGGCCGTGCATGAGGCGCATGTGGCCGCCGAAGCCATCGCCGGGCACAAGGTGGCGTTTGACGCGCTGCAAATCCCCTCGGTCGCCTACACGCACCCCGAAGTGGCTTGGGCAGGCAAAACCGAAGAGCAGCTCAAAAAAGAGGGCGTGGCGTTTGACAAGGGGCTGTTCCCCTGGGCGGCGTCGGGTCGCGCCATTGCCAACGGCGCCGACAACGGCTTCACCAAGCTGCTCTTTGACCGCGCCAGTGGCCGCATTCTTGGCGGCGGCATCGTCGGCATGGGCGCGGGCGACCTGATTAGCGAGGTGTGCCTGGCCATTGAAATGGGCGCCGACGCGCTTGACATCGGCAAAACCATCCACCCGCACCCCACGCTCGGCGAATCCATCGGCATGGCCGCCGAAGCCGCGCTCGGCCACTGCACCGACCTGCCGCCCGCAAGCAAGCCGCGCGGCAAGTAAAAAAAAGAACATCCCCTCTCCCTCGCGCCAGCAGAGGGGGAGGGCAGGGTGGGGGTGCGCCGCCATGCGGCGCATGGCGGCGGCTTCGGGTTGAACAGGTATCGCGGTGGCAAAACGGCGCAAACGGGCGCTGCGCGCCCGTTCCCCCTCACCCTGCGCCCTCTCCCCCTGTCCGTTGCTGGCGCAACGGCGGGGGCGAGGGGAAGTTATTTTCTATGGGTATACATTCATCGCCGGCATAACAAGCCGGCGATGATATATATCTATTGTGAGTATCGGTTTTTTCAAGCCTATGACTGCCGTTGCGCCGCACCTGCCTAGAATGTGGCGTTTTTCCCTCTGCAAACAGCCGTCATGGACACACCTGCAATCCGCCCCGCCCGTCCCAATTTTTCCTGTGGCCCCTGCGCCAAACACCCCGGCTACTCGCCCGCGCAGCTTGACGTGCGCGCCCTCGGGCGCTCGCACCGCTCCGCGCTCGGCAAGGAGCTGCTCGGGCGCGCGTGCGAGCAAACGGCGCGCGTGCTCGGCTTGCCCGAAGGCTGGCGCGTGGGCATCGTGGCCGGTTCGGACACCGGCGCGATGGAGGCGGCGATGTGGTCCATGCTCGGCGCGCGCGGCGTGGACGTGTTCGCTTGGGACGCCTTCGGCAAGGACTGGCTCAAAGACGTGACGCAGCAACTCAAGCTGCCCGATGCGCGCACGTTTGACGCCCCCTACGGCGAGCTGCCCGACCTCGCGCAGTACGACGGCGCGCGCGACGCCGTCTTCACCTGGAACGGCACCAGCGGCGGCGTGTGCGTGCCGCACGCCGACTGGATTCCGGGCGACCGCGAAGGGCTGACGATTTGCGACGCCACCAGCGCCGCCTTCAGCATGGCGCTGCCGTGGGAGAAGCTCGACGTGGTCACCTTCTCGTGGCAAAAGGCGCTCGGCGGCGAAGGCGCGCACGGCGTGCTCATGCTCTCGCCGCGCGCCGTGCAGCGGCTGGAAAGCTACACCCCGCCTTGGCCCATGCCAAAAATCTTCCGGCTGACTTCCGGCGGAAAACTCTCCGAAGGCATATTCCGGGGCGAAACCATCAACACCCCCTCCATGCTCTGCGTCGCCGATTACCTGGACGCGCTCGACTGGGTGGAAAAACTCGGCGGCGTGCCCGCACTCATCAAACGCAGCCAGGAAAGCGCGCAGCATATTGCAGACTTTGTCGCGCAGCACGATTGGATAGATTTTCTCGCCAAGGACGACAGCGCGCGCTCCTGCACCAGCGTGTGCCTCACGGTGGATTTGCCCGCCGAGAAAATCAAGGAGATGCAAAAACTGCTGGAAAAAGAAGGTGTCGCCTACGACATCGGCTCCTACAAAAGCGCCCCCGTGGGGCTGCGCGTCTGGTGCGGCGCCACCGTGGAGCCGGCGGACGTGCGCGCCCTCATGCCGTGGCTTGCGTGGGCGTATGAACAGGTGCGCTGAATCGTGAACGGACTGCCCGTTGCCATTGCCGTCTGCGTGGGCGCCTGCGCCGGCGCGCTGCTGCGCTGGCGGCTGGGCGCGTGGCTCAATGGCGCGCACGCCATGCTGCCGTGGGGCACACTGGCGGCCAACTGGCTCGCCGCCTGGTTCATCGGGCTGGCGCTGGGCGCAGCGGCACACTGGAACATCACAGCGGCGTGGCGTGCGCTCATCATCACCGGCTTTCTCGGCGCACTCAGCACCTTTTCCACCTTCAGCGCCGAAATGCTGCAATTGCTGCAGGTGCAGCGCATCTGGCATGCTGCGCTGCTGGCGGCGCTTCACCTCTTTGGCTCGCTCCTGCTCGCATGGGCGGGGCTGCGTTGTTTTTCTGGCGGACTGACACCATGACCTTCCTCGAACAACTGCGCGACGCGCAACGCGCCAAAAACTCCCTGCTCTGCGTCGGGCTGGACCCGCTGCCGCAGCACCTGCCTGCCGGCCTGAACCTGCTGGACTTCTGCCTGAAAATCGTGGAAGCCACTGCGGATATTGCCTGCGCCTACAAACCGCAAATTGCCTATTTCGCCGCGCAGCGTGCCGAAGGCGCGCTGGAAAAACTCATCGCCGCCATTCGCCTCATCGCGCCGAATACCCCCGTCATATTGGACGCCAAACGTGGCGACATCGGCAGCACCGCCGAACAATATGCGCTGGAGGCTTTTGAGCGTTACGGCGCCGACGCCGTCACCCTCTCGCCCTTCATGGGCTTTGATTCCATCGAACCCTATTTGCACTATCCCGACAAAGGCGCATTTTTGCTCTGCCGCACCTCAAACGCCGGCGGCGCCGATTTGCAAAGCCACCGCCTCGCCGACGTGGAAGGCCAGCCCAGCGTCTTTGAACACATCGCGCGCCTCGCGCAAGGCGCGTGGAACACCAACGGGCAACTCGGCCTCGTCGTCGGTGCCACCTGGCCCGAAGAAATCGCGCGCGTGCGCGCCATCGCCCCGCGCCTGCCGCTGCTCATTCCCGGCATCGGCGCCCAGGGCGGCGACCCCGTTGCCGCCGTGCGCGCCGGCTGGCGGCCAAACGCCCCCGTCATCGTCAACAACTCGCGCGCCATCCTCTACGCCAGCAGCGGTGCCGACTTCGCCGAGGCCGCCCGCACCGTCGCCGAACAAGCCCGCGACCTGTTGAACGAAGCCTCCGACCTGGTGCCGGGCACGAGGTTTTGATACGCGGAACCGATACTGTAAGACACTTCGTGTGATTGCCGGCAAGATAAGCCGGCGACCAAGTAATACCCAATGTTTTGCTGCGCTCCCAGCAAAACATCAAAGCGTTGAAATCATGGGTATCACTTCATCGCCGGCAACAAAAGCCTGCAACCTTGCATAAAAGTGGCGGGTATCTATTCCGCTTTGGCGCTGAATATGTCGCGCGCCATGAGCCACGGGGTGATGAGCGCGTCCAGCGCGAAGGCGTAGGCGCAGGCGAGGGCGAGCAGCCAGGCGTGCGGGGCAAGGCTTTCAAACACCACCAGTGCGCCGAAGGCGGCGACGGTGCCTGTGGCAAGCGCGGTGGCGTGTACCGCGCACGCCGGTTGCAGTGCCGCGCGGGCGGCGCGGGCGAGGGCGCACAAAAATGGCGTGCCGCACGCCGCCAGGACTTGCGCCAGCAATATGAAAAAAGTCAGCCAAAACGCGCAGATGGCAAGAAGGCAAACGCACACGGCGCTGCCAAGCTCAAAAAAGGCGTGAAGGCGGTCGGCGACGGAAAGCCACAGCAGTGCCATGCCAAAATAGGCGGCAAAAAGCAGCACCGCGAGCAGGGCATTGAGTGCAAGGGCGTGCAATATGCGGTGCAGCGCGTGCGCACCCTGAAAATGGGGGAGAAACTGCCGCCGCGCTGCCCCGGAAAATACCGCCACAGGCAGCGGCAGCGAGCACAGCAGGAATATGGGTGTGAGCACGATGGTGGCTACCGCCACAGAAAAACCGCTGACATCAGGTTGTTGCGCTGCTGCAAGCATTGCCGTCCACACGGTCAGCACGGCGCCATGCGCGGCTGCTACCACCAAGGCAGCAGACAGCCACAGCAGCGGCTTTTGGCGCACGGCGTGAGCGACTTCCAGAAACCACTGCAGCCCGCGCTTGGCGGGCAGGCGGGCGGGGGTGGTGGGGCTGGTGGTGTTGAGCATGGCAGGGAAGGCATGGATTATCCACCGCGCGCGCTCCCATTTTTGTACTTCCGTCACCGCTGCCGCGCGCTGCGACAATCCGCGCCCCTATGACGACGAATGTTTTGTTTGATGAGGCGGGGCGCTTCCTGGCGGGGCGTATCCTGTCGGAGACCGAGGCGTCCGCGCAGGTGGAGTTGCCTGCGGGTCGGCGCGTGAAGGTGAAGGCGGCAGCACAGGTGCTGCGCTTTGCCTCGCCGGAGCCAGCGGTGCTGCTGGAGCAGGCGCAGGCGCAGGCAGCCGAGGTGGAGTTGCCGCTGGCGTGGGAGTTTGCGCCGGAGGGCGAGTTTGGCTTTGCGCAGGTGGCGGCGGACTATTTCGGCGCGGCGCCCAGCACGGTGCAGCAGGCGGCGATGCTGCTGGCGCTGCATGGTGCGCCGCATTATTTCCGGCGCGCGGGAAAAGGGCGCTTCAAAAAGGCGCCGGCAGATATAGTGGCGCAGGCGCTGGCGGCGATAGAAAAACGCAAGAAAATCGCCGCGCAGGTGGATGCCTGGGCTGCTGAACTGGCGGCAGGCAGTGCGCCGGAAGAGGTGCGCGCGCAGCTTTTCCAGATTCTGTTTCGCCCCGATAAAAATGCGCCGGAATACAAGGCGGTGGTGCAGGCGTCGCGTGCCACGTCGCTGGCGCCGCTGGCGCTGCTGCAGCGCGCGGGGGCGATTGGCGCGCCGTATGGGTTTCACTGGCGGCGCTTTTTGTTTGAGCATTTTCCGCAGGGTGAGGGTTTTCCGCCTCTGCCACCGCTGCAGGATACGTTTGCGGATTTGCCGCAGGCGCCGGAGCCGGCATTTTCCATTGACGATGCGCAAACCACGGAAATTGACGACGCCATGTCGCTGCGCGGTTTGGGTAGCGGGCGTGTGACGCTGGGGATTCATATTGCGGCGCCGGCGCTGGCGATGACGCCTGATGATGATTTTGGCAAGCTGGCGCGCCAGCGTCTGTCCACGGTGTATATGCCGGGCTGGAAAGTGACGATGCTGCCGCCGGCGGCGGTGCAGGCGCTGACGCTGGCGCAGGGGCGCGCGACGCCGGCGCTTTCGCTCTACGTGGAGATTGACGAGGCGACGCTCGCGGTGGCGGACACGCGCACTGTGCTGGAGCGCGTGCCTGTGGCGGCGAACCTGCGCCTCGAGCACCTGACGGGCGTGAGTAATGCTTGGCTGCGCGGCGAGGAGACGCCGGACGCGCCCGCCATCACCGAGGAAAACGGGCTGGCGCGCGTGCCGGACGTGCGTGCCAAGCTCGCCTTTCTCTGGCGGCTGGCGCAGCACCTGAAAGCGGGGCGCGAGCTGGTGCGCGGCAGGCCGGAGGTGTTCCGCGCCGATTACAGCTTCCGTCTGGACAAGCCCGATGACGCGCCGCCCACGGGCGCGGAGCGCGTCATCATCACGCAGCGTATGCGCGGTGCGCCGCTGGATTCCATCATTGCGGAGCTGATGATTCTGGCCAACACCACCTGGGGGCAGTGGCTGGCGGGGCAGGGCGTGGCGGCGATTTATCGCAGTCAGGCAAGCCTTGCGCCCGGCGTGAAGGTGCGCATGGGCACCAAGGCGCGCCCGCACGCAGGCATGGGCGTGCCGTGCTATGCGTGGAGCACCTCGCCGCTGCGCCGCTATGTGGACTTGCTCAACCAGTGGCAACTCGTCGCCTGCGTGCGCGGGCAAACGCCGCCCTTCGCGCCCAAGGACACGGCGCTGCTGGCGGCGTTGAGCGCCTTTGATTCGGCCTACACCGCCTACGCCGCGCATCAGGGGGCGATGGAGCGTTTCTGGACGTTGCGCTGGCTGCGGCAGGAGGGCATCACCGCGCTCGACGCCACGCTGCTGCGCGCGCAGGGCGCGGGCGTGTGGCTGGCACGCGCAGCGGGTGTGCCGCTCGTTTTCACTGCGCTGGGCGCGGCGGGCGCAGCGCCTGGCGCGCAGGTGCGCGTGAAGCTGGGCGAGCCGGACGAAATCGCGCTGGACGTGCGCGGCACCGTGCTTGAAGTGCTGCACGGCAGCGCCGCAGCGCAGGACGAGGCAGAAGAAGAAGGCGACACGGACGCCGCCGGCCCGCTGGCGATTGCCGTGGACGTGAACGAGCCGCCCGAAGACGGCGCGGCGGCGAACACGGATAATCCCGCCCCGTGATGCAAGTGCTGCGCTTTACCCGTTCCCTCTCAACGCTGCAATGGGCGTTGGCTTTTTCCGTGTTGTTGCACGCGGGCTTGCTGACCGTGCGCTTTGTCAACCCCGAAGCCATTGAGCGCATGTTCCGCAGCACCGAGCTGGAAGTCGTGCTCGTCAACGCCGCCACGAACGAGCGCCCCGACAAGCCGCAAGCCATCGCGCAGGTTTCGCTTGCCGGCGGCGGCGAAGCCAAGGAAGAAGGGCGCATGACCGCCTCGCCCCTGCCCGCCTCGCCCGAGAGCAGCGCCGGCGAAGACCTGGTGGAAGAGCGCCAGCAGCGCGTCAGCGAACTCATGCAGGAGCAGGTGGAACTGCTCGCGCGCGTGGAAGCCTCGCTCGCCGCCCTGCCCAGGCCCGACCCCGAGCGCCTCGCCGCCGGCGACGAAGAGGCAAAAGCGCAGGAAGAGCGCCTCAAAGCCATGCTTGACCTGTACGCCACCATCAAACGGCGCATAGACGAGGAAAACTCGCGCCCGCGCAAGCGTTACCTCAGCCCCGCCACCCTTGGCACCACCTACGCCGAGTATTACGACAACATGCGCCAGGCCATCGAGAAGCGCGGCACCGAACGCTTCCCCGAAGCGGCGGGGCGCAAGCTCTACGGTGAGCTGGTCATGGGCATCCTCGTC
This sequence comes from Ottowia sp., assembly GCA_017437605.1. Lineage (GTDB taxonomy): Bacteria > Pseudomonadota > Gammaproteobacteria > Burkholderiales > Burkholderiaceae_C > Ottowia. Next base: position 9,231 of record JAFRYL010000065.1, read on the forward strand.
AACCACGACGGGCGCGTGCTGGAGGCGCATGTGGAGAAATCCTCCGGCATTCGCCTGCTTGACCGTCAGGCTGAAGCCATCGTCGCCTCCGCCGCGCCCTTTGGCGAGTTCACCCCTGCCATGAAGAAAGACACCGACCAGTTTGACGTGACGGCGCTGTTCAAATTCACCCGACGCGGGCTGGAAACCACGCTGCAATCCGACGAACTCATTGACAACAGCGAGCGCCTGCTGGACGGCGCGCAGTAAAACCTCCCATGCGCATCCTCGGCATTGACCCCGGCCTGCGCACCACGGGCTTTGGCGTCATTGAGCTGCACGGCGCGCAGCCCGTCTACGTCGCCAGCGGCACCATACGCACCGCCAGCGTCGCGCAGGGCGAGTTGCCCGCGCGCCTGCGCCTCATCTTTGACGGTATCCGCGAGCTGCACGCGCGCTACGCGCCGCAGGAAGCTGCCATTGAAATCGTCTTTACCAACGTCAACCCGCAATCCACCCTGCTGCTGGGGCAGGCGCGCGGTGCCTGCCTCGTGGGGCTGGCCGCGTGCGAGCTGCCGATAGCTGAATACACCGCGCTGCAGATGAAAAAAGCCATCGCCGGCCACGGCAAAGCCGCCAAGCGCGAAGTGCAGACGATGGTGCAGCGCCTGCTTTCCCTGCCCGCCGCACCCGGGCCGGACGCCGCCGACGCCCTTGGCCTCGCCATCACGCACGCGCATGCGCGCAGTGCGCTTGCGCTTCTTACGGAAGCAGGCTTGCAGCGCCGCGCCAGCAGCATGTACCGGCGGCGCTGAAAAACAATATAGAATATGCCGTCCGCTGCCGACTGGCAGCATTTTCGTATGGAGGAAACATTGTGAAAAGATTTCAGCATTTTGCCATTCCTGTTGCAGTCGCTGCAGCATGCCTTGCTGGCGCCGCGCACGCCGCGCCGGAAGCGAAAATTGGCAAAATTTTCACGCATCGCGTCATTGGCGCCAATGTTGCGCGTCTGGAAAAAATCACCGGCAAACCTGTGGCCATTGACAAGAAGGCGGGCACGCGCAGCTACAAGGTCGGCGCCTGCAAGGTCACGGCGTATATGCAGGGGCGGCGCGCTGCCTCGCTGGAACTGGAAACCAGCCCGCAATGCACTTTTGACCTGTCAAAAATCACCGGCTCTGCCCCCAAGGGCACATTGGTACATGAGCTGACGTACGGCAAGGCATATACCGAGTTTGGTGAAGGGCGCTTTACCGCCGACTGTCTGGAAGGCTGCAGCGCCACGCCCACCATTGGCATGACCTGGGAAGGGCCGCATTCCGACAAGTTTTTGCAGTTCTTGCTGCAGACCGAACTGACGGACAAAAACGCCAAGGACGCCGCCGAAAAATGGGCGCAGCACATGCGCGAAAAATCAGGCGCGGAATATGTCAAGGCGCTGCGCTTCAACACCGAAAACACCTACGACGAAGCCGCCGCAAAGATGCTGCAGGGAGTCGCCATCACCCGCATCCGCGCCGGGCACGGCATCGTGAAAGAGGAGTGAGCCGGTCGCATACCTAGTGAAAAAACGCTTCATCGCCGGCAACATAAGCCGGTGATGATTTGATACCCCTTCAAATGTCGTTGTTTGAAGGGGTTTGTTTTTGCTGTAAATGTTGGGTATATATGCGCTGCCGGCAACATAAGCCGGCAACGAGGCATCATTGCATGATGTATACGATTGAACGCGGCTATTCCGCGCGCCGCGCAAACGCCACGTCCCACACGCCGTGGCCGAGGCGCAGGCCGCGCCGTTCAAACTTGGTTTCTGGCCGCCAGTTGGGGCGCGGGGCGTAGCCGTCGGGCGTGGTGGCGGTGTTGTGCAGCAGCGGTTCGGCGGTGAGCACGTCCAGCATGTGTTCGGCGTAGGGCTGCCAGTCGGTCGCGCAGTGCAGCCAGCCGCTGGGCGCAAGGCGCGTGGCGGCAAGCTGGGCAAAGGCGGGCTGGATGAGGCGGCGCTTGTGGTGCCGCTTCTTGGGCCAGGGGTCGGGGAAGAAGATGGCGATGCCCGCGAGCGAGCCGGGCGCGCACATGTGCTGCAGCACCTGCACGGCGTCGTGCTGCACGATGCGGATGTTGCCAAGCTGCCCCTCGTCAATCAGGCGCAGCAGCGCGCCCACGCCGGGCGTGTGCACTTCGCAGCCGATGATGAGGGTATCGGCCATGTGCTGCGCCATGTGCGCTGTGGCGTGCCCCATGCCAAAGCCGATTTCCAGCACCACGCGGCGGCAGCCCGGCACGGCGGCAAGCGCGCGGGCGGCAAGGTCGGTGCAGGCTTCGTCGTAGGGCAGGACAAAGCGCGGGCCAAGCTGCTCCAGCGCACGCGCCTGCGCCGTGGTGGTGCGTCCGGTGCGCAGCACGTAGCTGCGTATGCCGCGCGGGTGGGCGATGCCTTCGGGCGCGTCAGTCATTCGTCTCTTCTTCTGCTTCTTCTTTTGGCGCCGAGGCTTTCAAGGTGCCTTTGGCGCGCGCGGCGGGCGCGTTTTCGGCGCTGGCAAAGCGCGAGTGGGGTGTGAGCATGGGCACGAGCTGCGCGTAGATGCGCGGATTGGCGGCGAGGAACTCGCCCGCCTCCATGTCAAAGGCGCCGCCGGAGAAGTTGCCCATCAGCCCGCCCGCTTCCGTGACGAGCAGCGAGCCAGCAGCCACGTCCCAGGGCTTGAGGTTCTTTTCAAAAAATCCGTCCACAAAACCGGCGGCAACGTACGCCAAATCCAGCGCCGCTGCCCCCGCGCGGCGCATGCCAGCGGTGCGCGGCATGAGTTCTTTCAGCAGTTGCAGCGGCGTGGCGAAGTCGTCGCCCGCGCGGTGCGGCAAGCCGGTGGCGAGCAGGCATTCGGGCAGGTGGCGGCGGTTGCTCACGCGAATGCGGCGGTTGTTCATGTAGGCGCCGCGCCCGCGTGTGGCGGTGAACAGGTCGTTGCGCGTGGGGTCGTAGACGACGGCCTGCTCAATGCGCCCGCGCACCGCCAGCGCGATGCTGATGCAGTAGACGGGAAAGCCGTGGATGAAATTGGTGGTGCCGTCCAGCGGGTCGATGACCCAGACGTGGTCGGCGTCCGGCGCACCGCGCTCGGCGCCCGATTCTTCCGCAAGGATGCCGTGCTGCGGGTAGGCGGCCAGCAGCGTGTCAATGATGGCCTCCTCGCTGGCGCGGTCCACCTCGGTGACGAAGTCGCCCACGCGCTTTTGCGCCACGCGCACGCCCTCCAGGTCAAGCGCAGCATGGTTGATGATGGCGCCAGCAGCGCGCGCAGCGCGCACGGCGACGTTGAGCATGGGATGCAGTGGGGGCATGGCAGTGGGCAAATTGGGAAAGAGCGCCGCCGCGCTGCACGCCAGCGGGCGGGAAGGGGGCGGATTGTGGCACGAGGGCGAGAGGGTGTGCTCTCAGGCGAGCGCCAAGGGTGCCATTGAAAACATGTTGTTGATGGGTATCACTTCATCGCCGGTAAGAAAAGCCGGCGACGAATCATATTAACCTATGAGTATGCAGATTATTCCTGCATACCTTGCACCATGAGGCGCACGCGGCGTTCGCCTTGCCATTCGTCGGCTTCAAGGCGGAAGGCGAGAAGGGCGCGGGGGGGGAGCGGTTCGCTGCGCCCGAACCAGATGCCGCCCACGTCTTGCCCGCCGCAGCGCAGGCGCAGCGAGAGGTGTTTGCCGTCACCCACGGGGCGCTGGCTGAGTACGTCCACTTCCTGACTGAAGAGCGGCGCGGGGAAGCCTTGTCCCCAGACGGCTGCCTGCAGCATGTCGGCGATGTCGGCGCGCAGGTATTCGGCGGGCAGTGCGCCGTCGGTTTGCAGGCGCTGCTCGAGGGTGGCGGCGTCGAGCTGTTCGGCGGCCACTGCCTGGAATGCGGCGGCGAAGTCGTCAAAGCGCCCGGCAGCCAGCGTGCAGCCAGCGGCCATGGCGTGCCCGCCGAACTTGAGCAGGGCGCCGGGGCAGCGTTCGGCAACGAGGCAGAGCGCGTCGCGCAGGTGAAAGCCAGCGATGGAGCGCCCGGAGCCTTTGAGCGCGCCCGCGCCGTCGGCGGCGCCGCTGGGGGCAAAGACGAAGGTGGGGCGGTGCAGCCGCTCTTTGAGGCGCGAGGCGACGATGCCGACGACGCCTTCGTGAAACTCTGGGTGGTAGACGGCGATGGCGGCGGGCGGGGCGGCGTCGGGGGCGATGAGTTCGTCAATCTGCGTGAGCGCCTGCGCGCGCATGTCGTCTTCAATGCTGCGGCGCTGGCGGTTGATGGCGTCAAGCTGCGCGGCGAGGTCGGCGCAGCGCGCGGCGTCGTCGCTCATCAGGAGTTCGATGCCAAGCGTCATGTCCGCCAGCCGCCCGGCGGCGTTGATGCGCGGGCCAAGGGCAAAGCCGAAGTCAAAGCACGACGCCTGCGGCGCCTTGCGTCCGGCGGCGGCAAACAGGGCGGCCATGCCCGCTGGCATGTGTCCGGCGCGCACGCGCCGCAGCCCTTGCGCGACGAGGCGGCGGTTGTTGTCATCAAGCGGCACCACGTCGGCGACGGTGCCAAGGGCGACGAGCGGCAGCAGCGTGTCCAGCTTGGGCTGTTCGGCCTGCCCGCGCGCGCGCAATTCGGCGCGCAGTGCAAGCAGCACGTAAAACATCACGCCCACGCCCGCGAGCGCCTTGCTTGCAAAGGGGCAGCCGGGCTGGTTGGGGTTGACGATGGCGTGGGCGTTTGGAAGCTGCGCGCCGGGCAGGTGGTGGTCGGTGACGATGACGCGCAGCCCCAACTCGCGCGCGCGCGCCACGCCCGCGATGCTGGCGATGCCGTTGTCCACGGTGATGAGCACGCGCGCACCACTGGCGGCGGCGCGCTCGGCCAGTGCGGGCGAGAGGCCGTAGCCGTCGTCCACGCGGTTGGGCACGAGGTAGCTCACTTGCTGCGCGCCCATCGCCCGCAGCCCGCGTATGCCCACAGCGCAGGCCGTGGCGCCGTCGCAGTCGTAGTCGGCGACGATGCACATGGGAGCGTCTTGGGCGATGGCGTCGGCCAGCAGCGCGGCGGCTTCGTGCGCGCCTTTGAGCGTGTCCGGGCGCAGCAAATGCGCGAGCGCCTCGTCCAGGCTGTCTGCTGAATGCACGCCGCGCGCCGCATACAGCCGCGCCATGAGCGGGTGCACGCCCGCCTGTTCCAGCGCCCAGACTGCGCGCGGCGGCGCATCGCGCACTTCAATCTTCATGCCTTGTGCCCGTGAAAGATGAAAGCCGCAGACTGTAGCCGCAGCGCGGCGGGCGGCTGGGCGGGCGGGAGCGTTTGTTGAGATGGCTTAATGTTGCAGGGGTATCGCTTTATCGCCGGCGTAAGTCGCCGGCGATGCAGTGTTATTTTATTGAGTATCTTTTGACTGTCTGGATACTCAAAGGAAATGTATTTGATTACCGGCTTGTTATGCCGGTGGTGAAACGATACTCGCTGATATGTGAACCTGCTGCGCGCGGCGTGGGGCGAAACCCAGCTTTTTACCACATAAATATCGCTGGAATATTGCGCGCAACTGACGCACAATGCCACGTTGCACATACCCCATTCGCCCCGCGCACCGCCGACACAATCATGCATGCGCAGGGCGGGTGAACTCCGCAGACACAATCAATGGAAAGGAGACAAAAGCATGGCACAAGAGCATCACGACCCGGCCGACCTAGACCCGCAGGGCACGCAGGAATGGCTGGATGCCCTGGACGGCGTCATTCAAAACGAGGGCGAAGAGCGCGCGCACTATCTGGTCAACCGGCAGATTGAGCGCGCCCTTGAAGCGGGCATTGACATTCCCTACTCGGCCAACACGCAATACATCAACACCATTCCGGCAGACCACCAGCCGCGCTATCCGGGCGATGCCGACATGGAGCTGCGCATCCATTCCTACATCCGCTGGAACGCGATGGCGATGGTCGTGCGCGCCAACAAGCACACCAACGTGGGCGGGCACATTGCCTCGTTTGCTTCGGCGGCCACGCTGTATGACGTGGGTTTTTCGCATTTCTGGCATGCGCCCAGTGCCGAGCACGACGGCGACCTCGTTTTTTTCCAGGGGCATTCCATTCCGGGCGTGTATGCGCGCGCGTTTTTGCTGGGGCGGCTCACGGTGGAGCAGATTGACAACTTCCGCCAGGAAGTGTTTGGGCGCGGGCTTTCTTCCTACCCGCACCCGTGGCTGATGCCGGAGTTCTGGCAATTTCCCACCGTCTCGATGGGGCTTGGCCCGCTGTGCGCGATTTATGCCGCGCGTTTTATGAAATACCTTGCCAGCCGCAACATCATTGACCCCGAACGCGCGCGTGCGCGCAAAGTCTGGGCATTTCTTGGCGACGGCGAAACCGACGAGGTGGAGGCGCTTGGCGCCATTGGCATGGCGGCGCGCGAAAAGCTCGACAACCTCATTTTCGTCATCAACTGCAACCTGCAGCGGCTGGACGGCCCGGTGCGCGGCAACGGCAAAATCATTCAGGAGCTGGAAGCCGAGTTTCGCGGCGCCGGCTGGAACGTCATCAAAGTGATTTGGGGCACGCACTGGGACGCGCTGTTTGCACGCGACAAGGAAGGCATCCTGAAAAAACGCATGATGGAATGCGTGGATGGCGAATACCAGACCTTCAAGGCGAAAAACGGCGCCTATGTGCGCGAGCACTTTTTCAACACGCCCGAATTGAAGGCGCTTGTCGCCGACTGGACGGACGAGCAGGTCTGGCAGCTCAACCGTGGCGGGCACGACATTTTCAAGATTTTCGCCGCCTACAAGGCTGCCGTGGAACACGAAGGGCAGCCCACCCTGATACTGGCCAAAACCATCAAGGGCTACGGCATGGGGCAGGCGGGCGAGGCCATGAATATCTCGCACCAGCAGAAAAAAATGGCGCTCAAATCCATACGCCATTTCCGCGACCAGTTCCAGATTCCCGTGCCCGACGAGCAGCTTGACGAGCTGCCCTACCTGAAATTCCCGGAAAACTCCGCCGAATATCAATACATGCGCGCGCAGCGCATGAAGCTGGGCGGTTTTCTGCCCGCGCGCCGGCGCAAGGCGCCCGAGGCGCTGCCCGTGCCGCCGCTTGCGGCGTTTGAGGCGCTGCTGCAGGCCTCGGGCGAGGAGCGCAAGGTTTCCACCACGATGGCGCTCGTGCGGATTATGAATATCCTGCTCAAAGACAAGGCGCTGGGCAAACACATTGTGCCCATCGTGCCCGATGAATCGCGCACCTTCGGCATGGAGGGCATGTTCCGTCAATACGGCATCTGGAACCAGCAGGGGCAGAAATACGTGCCCGAAGACCATGACCAAATCATGTTCTACCGCGAGGCGCAAAGCGGCCAGGTGCTGCAGGAAGGCATCAACGAAGCCGGCTCCATGGCCGACTGGATTGCCGCCGGCACCTCGTACAGCGTGCATGGCGTGCAGATGGTGCCGTTCTTCATCAGCTACTCCATGTTCGGGCTGCAGCGCACGCTGGACCTGGTGTGGGCGGCGGGCGATGCGCGCTCGCGCGGCTTCATCATCGGCGGCACCTCAGGCCGCACCACGCTCAACGGCGAAGGTCTGCAGCACGAAGACGGCCACAGCCATGTGCTCGCCTCGCTCGTGCCCAACTGCGTGAGCTACGACCCCACCTTCCAGTACGAAGTGGCCGTCATCGTGCAGGACGGTATGCGCCGCATGTTCGTGGAGCAGGAGGACGTGTTCTATTACCTCACGGTGATGAACGAAAACTACGAGCACCCCGAAATGCCCGCCGGTGCCGAGGCTGACATCATCAAGGGCATGTACCTGTTCCGCGCCGCCCAACCGAAGAGCGCCGACGCGCCGCGCGTACACCTGATGGGCAGCGGCGCCATCTTCAACGAAGCCATCGCTGCGGCCTGGCTGCTGGAGCAGGACTGGGGCGTGGCCGCTGACCTGTGGTCCTGCACCAGCTTCACGGAACTGGCGCGCGACGGGCGCGACGCCGACCGCTGGAACATGCTGCACCCGGCAGAGGAGCCGCGCCAGTCGCATGTGGCCAGCAAGCTGGCCGGGCACGACGGCCCGGTGATTGCCGCCACCGACTACGTGCGCCTGTTTGCCGAGCAGATTCGCCCCTTTGTGCCGGGGCGCTACGTCACGCTGGGTACCGACGGCTTTGGCCGCTCGGACACGCGCGTGCGGCTGCGCCACTTCTTTGAGGTGGACCGCTACTGGATTGCGCTGGCGGCGCTGCGCGCGCTGGCCGACGATGGCCGCATTGACCGCGCCCGGGTCGCCGAGGCGATAGAGAAATACGGCATTGACGCCGACAAACCCAACCCGCTGACGGTTTGAAGGAGGGACGTGCCATGACGCAACTCACTGAAATCAAGGTGCCCGACATTGGCGACTTCCACGGCGTGGCCATCATCGAGCTGTTCGTGAAATCCGGCGACACGCTCGCCGTGGATGACTCCATCTGCACGCTTGAGTCCGACAAGGCCACGCTGGACATTCCGTCTCCCTCGGCTGGCATCGTGCGCGAAGTGTGCGTGGCCGTGGGCGACCGCGTGAGCCAGGGCAGCTTGCTCATCAAGCTGGAAGTCACTGAAACGGCGGAGGCTGCCGAAGCGCCCGCTGCGCCTGCGCCCGCGCCCACGCAAAGCGCACCCGCGCCAGCCCCCGCCGCTGCCGGGCAGGTCATTGACCTGCTCGTGCCCGACATTGGCGACTTTCACGGCGTGGCGGTCATTGAAGTGTTTATGAAACCGGGCGACGCTGTTGCCGTCGATGACTCCCTCTGCACCCTCGAATCGGACAAGGCCAGTCTGGACATTCCGGCCACCGTCGCTGGTGTCATCACCGAGGTGTGCGTGAAGGTGGGCGACCGGGTGTCGCAGGGCGCGCTGTTGGGTCGGCTGCGCGTTGCGGAGGGCAGCGCAGAGGCCGCCGCGCCTGCCGCGCCGCCACCTGCGCCTGCCGCTGCGCCCGCACC
>JAFRYL010000066.1 GCA_017437605.1 Ottowia sp.
GGTCGCCGCACCAGTGCAGGCTGCGCCTGCTCCTGTGGCGCCTGCGCCCGCCGCACCAGAGCCTGCGCCTGAACCCGAACCTGCGCCCGCAGCGCCGCCCGTTCAGGCTGCGCCTGAACCTGTACCTGTACCGGTCGCGCCCGCTCCGGCGGCGCCTGAACCAGTGCAGGCGCCCGAGCCTGTGCGGGTGAAGATTGCGCCGGCTCCCGTGGCGGTGACGGCTGCTGCGGCAGCGGCAACGTCGCTTGCCTCGCAGACGGCGGACATTGCCAACCTGCGCGACCGGGTTGACCCTGACCTGTTCCCCATCGTGGTTGAAGAGGCGCAGGAGCTGTTCCCGCTCATGGACAGCGCGCTGGGTGCCTGGAAAGCCGACCCGGGCGCCACCGAGCCGCGCGAGCAGGTGCTGCGCGCCCTGCACACCTTGAAGGGCAGCGCGCGCATGGCAGGTGCCATGCGCTTCGGCGAAATGGCGCACCGCGCAGAAACGTCCATTGCGGAGGTGGCATCCGCAGGGGGCATTTCTGCGGCTGATGTGGATTCCATCAAGGCCAACGTGGACGATTTGCAGGCGCTGCTCAATGAAATGCTGGGCAAGCCTGCGGAAGCGCCCAAGAAGGCAGAGCCGGCGCCGGAACCTGCGCCTGCTGCCCCAGCGCCGGAAGCGGCTGCACCGCAAACGGCGGCAGCAGAGGTGGCAGCACCGCAGCCCGCCGCCGCTGCGCGCGCGGGCGACATTGCGCCGCCTGCGCCGCTGTCCATGGTGCAGGCGCGCGCTGTGGCAAGCCAGGTGGTGCGCGTGCGCTCGCAACTGCTCGACCGCATGCTCACGCAGGCGGGCGAGGTGCTGACCACGCGCGCACGGCTGGACATCGGCGTGGCGCAGTTGCGCACCTCGCTGGACGACCTGACGGGCAACCTGGACCGTCTGCGCCAACAGTTGCGCGACGTGGAAATGCAGGCCGAGTCGCAGCTGCAGTCGCGTCAGGCGCTCTCGCGCGACGAGCAGCGCAACTTCGACCCGCTCGAGTTCGACCGCTTCACGCGCCTCCAGGAACTTACGCGCATGATGGCCGAGTCGGTCAACGACGTGGCCACCGTGCAGCGCAGCCTGCAGCGCTCGGTGGAAGTGTGCGAAAACGACCTGGCGGCGCAGGCGCGCCAGTCGCGCGAGCTGCAGCACGACCTGCTGCGCACGCGCATGGTTGAGTTTGAGAGCATCTCCGAACGTCTGTATCGCGTGGTGCGTCAGGCGGCGCGCGAAGTCGGCAAGAAGGTGCGTCTGGACATCACCGGCGGCAACATTGAAGTGGATCGCGGCATTCTGGAGCGCATGACGGGTGCCTTCGAGCACTTGCTGCGCAACAGCGTCACGCACGGCATTGAGGCCGAAGACGTGCGCGCGGCGCGCAACAAGGACGTCACCGGGCTGGTGAGCATTGACGTGCAGCAGGCCGGCAATGACGTGTCCGTCACCTTCCATGACGACGGCGCGGGGCTGGATTTGACGCGCATCCGCGAAAAGGCCATCCAGAAGGGGCTTATCACGCCCGAGCAGCAATTGAGCGAGGACGAGCTTGCACGTCTGGTCTTTGCTTCCGGCCTGAGCACGGCGGCCAAGGTCTCCGAGCTGGCGGGTCGCGGTGTGGGTATGGACGTGGTGCGCGCCGAAGTGCAGGCGCTGGGCGGTCGCATCGAGATTTCCACCAAGCCCGGCGAAGGCTCCAGCTTCCGCCTGCTGCTGCCGCTGACCATGGCGGTGACGCATGTGGTGATGCTGCGTGTCGGCGACGTGCGCATCGGCGTGCCCGCCAACGTGGTGGAAATCGTGCGCCGTGTCAGCGACTCGCAGTTGCAGGAGGCCTACCGCGCCCGCACCTACAACTATGCGGACGAGGACGTTCCCTTCTACTGGTCTGGCGCGCTGCTGCAAAGCTCCACGCGCAGCGCCGAGCCGCCATCGCGCTCTACGCCGGTGGTCATCTTCCGCTCGGCGGCTCAGCGCGTGGCCGTGCATGTGGACGAAGTGCTTGGCAACCAGGAAGTTGTGGTGAAGGCGCTGGGGCCGCAGCTGTCGACCCTGCCCGGTCTGGTGGCCATCACCACCTTGGCTTCGGGCGACGTGGCGCTCATCTACAACCCCGTGGCGCTGGCATCGGTCTACGGCGAAGAGGCGCAACGCGTCACGCAGCTTGCCGGCGAGCAGCCGCAGGAAGCGGCGCCCGCCGCGCCCACGCAGGCCGCCATTGCCGCGCCCGACTTGGAACCGCTGGTGCTGGTGGTGGACGACTCCATCACGGTGCGCCGCGTCACGCAGCGCATGCTCCAGCGCGAAGGCTTCCGCGTGGCCATGGCTGCCGACGGCTTGCAGGGGCTGGAACGCCTGCAGGAAGAACGCCCGGCGGTGGTGCTCTCGGACATCGAGATGCCGCGCATGGACGGCTTCGACTTCGTGCGCAATATTCGCGCCGACGCGAGCATGGCCGACCTGCCCGTCATCATGATTACCTCGCGCATCGCTGAAAAGCACCGCGAGCACGCCAAGGAACTGGGCGTCAACCACTACCTCGGCAAGCCGTATTCCGAAGAGGCGCTGCTGGAACTTATCCGCAGCTACACGGAAAAAACGGCAGTGCCGGCGTAACGCCAGCAGCCGCCCGCACAAGGCGGCGCGCACCGGAGGCACCGGGCGCGCCGTTTTTTTGCGCCATTCATTGCCGGGGAGTGATAGGGTATATATGGTGTCGCCGGCAACATAAGCTGGCAACGAAGCATCATTGATATAGGTATATGAAACAATGGTGTGCAGACAATCCTTGCTTTCTTGAATGAAACGTGTGGTATATATTTATCGCCGGCTTATGTTGCCGGCAATGGTGTGTTCTATACAAGAGTATCAGTCGTTTTTCCGCACCCTGCGGGGCGCAGCCGGCGGGCGTCACTCACTACAATCGCCCGCATGGATGATGAAGCAGGCGCCATTCGGTTGACCAACCACTTTCTTATCGCCATGCCGGGCGTGAGGGAGGAGCCTTTTGCCCGCAGCGTGGTGTATGTGTGCGAGCACTCGCCGCACGGCGCGCTGGGACTCATCATCAACAAGCCGGGCGAGTTTGACCTGGCGGAGCTGTTTGCGCGCGTGAATCTGCCGCTGCACCGCGCGGAGCTTGGGCGCCAGCCGGTGCTGCATGGCGGGCCGGTGCAGCCCGAGCGCGGCTTTGTGCTGCACGAACCCATCGTGGTGGAGGGCATGGCGCCTGATGAGTCGCTGTATGCCTCCACGCTTTCGGTGCCGGGCGGGGTGGATATGACGATCTCGCGCGATGTACTGGAAGCCATTTCCGCCGGCAGCGGGCCGCAGCGCGTGCTGGTGACGCTTGGTTTCTCATCGTGGGGCGAAGGGCAGCTTGAGAGCGAAATCGCCAACAACGACTGGCTGACGGTGGGCGCAGACCCGGCGCTGCTGTTTGATGTGCCCGTGGAGCGGCGCTACGAGCGCGCGCTCGCGCTGCTTGGAATGCAGGCGTGGATGCTCACGCCCGAAGTGGGACATGCCTGAACATGCCGCTGCTGCCCGTTTCATGGCGTTTGACTGGGGCGAGCGGCGTTGCGGCGTGGCCGTGGGCAACCTTCTTACGCGCAGCGCCACGCCGCAGCCGTCCATCGCGGCGCAGGGGCAGGCACGCTGGCAGCAGATTGGCGCGCGCATTGCCGACTGGCAGCCCGACGCGCTGGTGGTGGGCGTGCCGCTGCACCCTGACGGCGCAGAACACGAGAACACGCGGCGCGCGCGCCGCTTTGCGCGGCAGTTGCACGGGCGCTTTGGGCTGCCGGTGCATGAGGTGGACGAACGCTACAGCACCACGGAAGCGCACGCGCAGGGCGCGCGCGACGTGGACGCAGCGTCGGCGGCCATCATTCTGGAGCAGTTTTTGAGGAGCATTGCATGAGTTCACTTTCCCTTGATGCCGAGGCGCTGTATGCCGAGCTGTTGCGGCGCGTTCGCCCGCTGCTGGCGCCGGAGACGCGGCTGGTGGGCGTTGTTTCCTGCGGGCGGCGGCTGGCCGAACGGCTGCACGCCGACCTTGGCTTGTCCGGCAAGGCGGGCGCCATTTCGTCGGCCATGCACCGCGACGATTACGCGCGCCGTGGACTGGCGGCAACCGAGCAAACCTCGCTGCCCTTTGAGGTGAATGGCGCCGACATTCTGCTGCTCGACGACGTGCTGCACACCGGGCGCACGGTGCGCGCCGTCATCAACGAGCTGTTTGACTACGGGCGCCCGGCGCGTGTGCGGCTGGCGGTGCTGGTGGACCGCAGTGGGCGGCAGTTGCCGATTGCCGCTGACGAGGCCGCCGCGCGCGTGGCGCTGCCTGCAGGCGACCGGCTGCAGCTGGCGCAGAGCGAAGACGGCGCCTTCACCTTCCACATTGAAAAGGAATGACGGCCATGCACGCACACCCCAACCCGCAACTCAACAAGAACGGCGAGCTGATTCACCTGCTCAGCCCCGAGGGGCTGCCGCGCGACATCCTCACGCACATTCTGGACACCGCCACGCAGTTCGTAAGCGTGAGCGACCGCGAGGTGAAAAAAGTGCCGCTGCTGCGCGGGCGCAGCGTGTTCAACCTGTTTTTTGAAAACAGCACGCGCACGCGCACCACGTTTGACATTGCGGCCACGCGGCTTTCGGCGGACGTCTACACGCTGGACATTGCGCGCTCCTCCACCGCCAAGGGCGAGAGCCTGCTGGACACCATCGCCAACCTCAGCGCCATGGCCGCCGACATCTTCGTCGTGCGCCACAGCGAAAGCGGCGCGCCCTACCTGCTGGCGCAGCACGTGGCGCCGCACGTGCATGTGGTCAACGCCGGCGATGGACGCCACGCGCACCCCACGCAGGCGCTGCTGGACATGTACACCATTCGCCACTACAAGCGCGACTTCAGCAATCTGCGCGTGGCCATCGTGGGCGACATTCTGCATTCGCGCGTGGCGCGCAGCGATGTGCACGCGCTGCGCACACTGGGCGCGGCGGAAGTGCGCGTCGTCGGCCCGCGCACGCTGCTGCCGGACAACTTTGAGGCCATGGGCGTGCGCGTCTTTCACAAGCTGGAAGAGGGCATCAAGGACTGCGACGTGGTCATCATGCTGCGGCTGCAGAACGAGCGCATGAACGGCGCGCTGCTGCCCAGCCGCCGCGAATACTTCAAGTGCTTTGGCCTCACGCCGGAAAAACTGCAGCTTGCCAAGCCCGACGCCATCGTCATGCACCCCGGCCCCATCAACCGGGGCGTGGAAATCGACTCGGCGGTGGCCGATGGCGCGCAGAGCGTCATCCTCCCGCAAGTGACTTTTGGCATCGCCGTGCGCATGGCGGTACTGGGTATCGTCGCGGGGAATTCGGCAGACTGATTTTCAGAGCATGAAGCACGCAATCTGCCTCGGCAACCGCGCTTTTTTACCGTCAAGAACATCACCATCTTCCTTTCGCCCATGAACACACTCATTGAACAAGGCCGCGTCATTGACCCGGCCAGTGGCCGCGACGAAGTGGCCGACATCGCCATCGCCGATGGGCGCATCGTCAGCATCGGCGCGGCGCCGGCGGGCTTTGAGCCGCACCGCCGCATTGACGCGCGCGGCTGCCTGGTGCTGCCCGGTCTGGTGGATTTGTCCGCGCGCCTGCCCCAACTGGAAAGCGACATGCGCGCAGCGGCGGCGGGCGGCGTCACCTCGCTCGTGTGCCCGCCGGACACCGACCCGGTGCTTGACGAGCCAGGTCTCGTGGAGATGCTCATCACCCGCGCCGAGCGCCTGCACATGGCGCGCGTGCTGCCGCAGGGCGCGCTCACGCGCGCTCTCAAAGGTGAAGCACTGACCGAAATGGTGCGCTTGACGGAGGCCGGCTGCGTCGCCTTCGGGCAGGCCGACGTGCCGCTGGTGAACACGCTGGCGCTGCACCGTGCCATGCAGTACGCCGCGCCTTTTGGCTACGCCATCTGGCTGCGCCCGCAAGATGCGTGGCTCGGCAACGGCGTGGCGGCCAGCGGCGCGCTGGCCACGCGCATGGGGCTGGCGAGCGTGCCTGTGGCGGCGGAAACCATCGCCTTGCACACCATCTTTGAGCTGATGCGCGCCGTGCGCGGTGCGCACGATGCGGGGCCGCGCGTGCACATCTGCCGCCTGTCGAGCGCCGCTGGCGTGGGCATGCTGCGCCAGGCCAAGGCCGAGGGGCTGCAAGTGACCGCCGACGTGAGCATCAACAACCTGCTGCTCACCGATGAAGGGGCGATGTGGAACTTTGACAGCCGCGCGCGCCTGCGCCCGCCGTTGCGCCAGGCGCCTGACCGCGAGGCGCTGCAGCAGGCGCTGGCGGACGGCACGCTGGACGCGCTTGTTTCCGACCACACGCCCGTGGGCGGCGATGCCAAGCACCTGCCTTTTGCTGACGCGGAACCCGGCGCCGTGGGGCTGGAATTGCTGCTGCCGCTGGCGCTGCAATGGGCGGGCGAGGACGCTGCGCGCCAGCGCCGCGCCTTGGCGTGCATCACCAGCGGCGCGGCGGATGTGCTCGGCAGCGCGCTAGGGGCGGAGCTGCACGGCAGTTGCGGGCGGCTGCACGAAGGCGCGCTGGCGGACGTGTGCGTGTTTGACCCCGACGCGCGCTGGACGGTGGGCGCCGATACGCTGCACAGCCGGGGCACGAACACGCCTTTTGAAGGCGCCGAGCTGCGCGGGCGCGTGCGCTGCACCTTCACGGGCGGGCATCTGGCGTGGGACGCAGACGGGCGAAAAGGGCAGGGCGCCTGAGGCAGTCACACCCACGAAAAAAGGCGGCGCATGCCGCCTTTTTTCTTGCTGCAAGTGTGTAACAGTATAGCTTGATTGCCGGCAACATAAGCCGGCAACCAAGCATTCAATGCAATAGTATATGAAATGCTGTTTAAATATGTATTGGTATACGTTCATCGCCGGCTTATGAAGCCGGCAATGAATGATGTTTATTGACAGTATATGAATGCTGTGGTTTGACTCTGAAAAAAAGAGCATGATGCCAGCTTTTTGTGCCGGCAGTCATGCTCCTTGACCGGGGATGGAGTGTGCTCAGTCGGCAAACATGTCCAGGATGCGCTGGCGCTCGCTCTTGCCGTCGTCTTCCGGCTCCTCCGGCTCCAGCCCTGCGCCGTCCAGGTTGTAGATGCCGCCGCCGTGGACGTATTCCTCATACATCCAGTCGCCGCCTACGTGGCTGACGCCGCTGGGCGCCTTGTTTTCCGCCACGGGCACGCCTTTGAGCGCGCTGCGCATGAAGTCAATCCAGATGGGCAGGCTCAGGCCGCCGCCGGTTTCGCGCGCGCCCAGGTTGCGCGGCGTGTCGTAGCCCATCCAGACGGCAGCGGCGAGCATGGGCTGGTAGCCGACAAACCAGGCGTCGTGGGCGTCGTTGGTGGTGCCGGTTTTGCCATAAATATCGGAGCGCCCAAGCGCGGCCTGTGCACGTGCAGCGGTGCCCGAGCGGGCGACATCCTGCAGCATGGTGCCGGTGATGAAGGCGTTGCGCGCGTCAATGGCGCGTTCAGCTTGTCCGGGTGGCTGCGGCTGGCTTTCCAGCAGCACGGTGCCGTTGTGGTCGGTGATACGTGCTATCAAAAATGGGTGGACGCGCCAGCCGCCGTTGGCAAAGACGGAAAAAGCAGCCGCCATCTGCAGCGGCGTGACGGAACCCGCGCCCAGCGCCATCGTCAGGTAGGCGGGCTGGCGCTCGGCGTCAAAGCCGAAGCGCGTGGCCCACGCCTGCCCGTACTGCGGCGTGATTTCCTGCAGGATGCGCACCGAGATGGTGTTGCGTGATTTGGCAAGGGCGCGCCGCATCGTCATCGGCCCCTGGTAGCCGCCTTCGTAGTTTTTCGGGGACCACGGACGGCCACCGGTCACGTCTGAGCCGTAGAACAGGGGGGCGTCGTTAATCATGGTGGAGGGCGAAAAGCCCTTTTCCAGCGACGCCGAGTAAATGATGGGCTTGAAGGTGGAGCCGGGCTGCCGCCAGGCTTGCGTGACGTGGTTGAACTTGCTCTTGCCGTAGTCAAAGCCGCCCACGAGCGCGCGAATGGCGCCGTTGCGCGGGTCTATGGCGACGAGCGCGCCCTCCACCTCGGGCAGCTGCGTGATGCTCCATTCCTTGCTGCTGTCGCTCTGCATGATGCGAATGACGGCGCCGGGGCGAATGCGCGCTTTGGCTTGTGCGCGCGCGGACAGCCCGGATGCAGCGGCGCGCAGGCCGGCGCCCGAGATGGTGACTTTCTCGCCGCCGGCGCGCATGGCGATGACGCGCGAGGGGCTGGCTTCAAGCACCACGGCGGCCAGCATGTTGCCCGTCTCGGGCAGGGAGGCGACGGCGTCATCCACGGCGGCCAGCATGTCGGCATCATCGGCGGGCAGTTCAATGAACTTTTCCGGCCCGCGGTAGGCGCGCTTGCGTTCGTAGCCGATGATGCCGCTGCGCAGCGCCTTGTAGGCAGCAAGCTGCTCGCCGCTGTTGATGGTGGTGTAGACGTGCAGCCCACGGGTGTAGGTGGATTCGCCGTACTGCGCAAAGAGCATCTGGCGCACCATCTCGGCGGCGTATTCGGCGTGCGTGTTGACGCTGTCGCGGGGGGGGCGGATGGTGAGCTGCTCGGCGCGTGCAGCCTCGGCTTCCTCGGTGCTGATGAAGCCGTTTTCCAGCATGCGGTCAATGATGTAAAGCTGGCGCTGGCGCGCGCGCTCAAAGTTGGTGATGGGGTTGGCGGTGGAGGGGAACTTCGGGATGCCGGCGAGCATGGCGGCCTCGGCGCAGCTAACTTCTTTCAGCGGCTTGCCGAAGTAGGTCTCGGCAGCAGCAGCAAAGCCATAGGCACGGTGCCCCAGAAAAATCTGGTTCATGTAAATCTCAAGAATCTGGTCTTTGCTCAGGAGCTGTTCCAGCTTGAAGGTGAGCAGCACTTCGTAAATCTTGCGCGTGAAGGTCTTCTCGGAGCTGAGGTAGACGTTGCGCGCCACCTGCATCGTGATGGTGGAGGCGCCCTGCGACTTGCTGCGTGCAAGGTTGGCAAGCGCGGCACGCGCAACGCCAATGAAATCAACGCCTCCGTGCTCATAAAAACGAGCATCCTCCACGGCCAGCACTGCGTCTTTCATCACCTTCGGAATCTCCGCGATGGGCACCATGTTGCGCCTTTCCTCGCCGAACTCACGAATCAGCGCGCCCTCGGAGGTGTAGATGCGCAGCGGCAGCTTGGGCGTGTAGTTCGCCAGCTCCGAGACGTCGGGCAGGTTGGGATAGATGACGGCCAGCGCCATCAGCGCTGCCATCACCGCGCAGAGCGTCAGCGCCACAACGGTGCCCAGCGTCCATGCCAGCGCCTTGAAAACCCAGCGCAGCACGCGCCCTCCTAGTGTGAGATTGTTCACAGTAAATTCACTTTCAGTCAGCACGAAAGGCACGAAGAATAAGCCAGAGTGCGCCGCGTAGGGCTATTCGGCGGCTTGCCGGGCACTTTCCGCAACACGCACTGCGCAGCAGGCTTTGCCATCGGTGGACACGGTTGCAGGGGCGGGCATTCGTCGGCTTTTGGCAACAGGACGTAAGAAGGCATAGCGGTAACTTTCGGGGGAACACGTAACTTGCTGCTAACATCACCAGCGTTTCTTCGCTTGGTCTTAGCAAAAAAAGTAACAAGTGGCTTCTCTAACCTTCTTCAACAAGCAGTCGGCGCCTGTCATGGGCATTGATGTCAGCACGTCCAGCGTCAAGCTGGTTGAGCTGGAGCAAGTGCGTGCCGGTCGCTACAGAGTGGAGCGCTGCGGCATTGAGCCGCTTGAGCGCGGCTGGATTAACGATGGCGCCATCGAAAAGCTGGACGAAGTGGCAGACGCCACGCGCCGGCTTATCGACCGAACTGGCACCAAAACGAAGCAGGTCGTCATGGCCTTGCCTATCTCTGCGGTCATCAGCAAGAAAATCGTCTTGCCTGAAGGTCTGAGCGAGCGTGAGCTTGAAGTGCAGGTCGAGGCCGAGGCCAACCAGTACATCCCCTTCCCGCTGGACGAAGTCAGCCTTGACTTCTGCGTGGTGGGGCCGAGTGCCTCGTCGGTTGGAGACGTTGACGTCGCCATTGCCGCCACACGCAAGGAAAAGGTTGAGGAACGCCAGGCGCTGGCCGAAGCGTGCGGTCTGTCCCTGGAAGTGCTGGACGTAGACAACTACGCAGCGCGTCTGGCGGCGTCGCACGTCATTGACCGCTTGCCGGGCGGTGGCCGCGACACCGTTGTGGCGCTGTTTGAAATCGGCGCCTTCAACACCGCCATGCAGGTGCTGCGCAACAACGACCTGATTTTTGAACGCGAGCAGGTGTTCGGCGGCGCGCAGCTCACGCAAATGCTGGTGCGCCAGTACGGTTTCACGCAGGAAGAAGCGGAAAGCAAGAAGCGTTCGGGCGAGCTTCCGGCTGATTTTGCGCAGACCGTGCTGCCCACGTTCCTTGAATCCACCGCGCAGGAAGTGGAGCGCGCGCTGCGTTTCTTCTTCACCAGCACACCCAACAACAAAGTGGACTACATCCTGCTGGCAGGGGGCGCAGCAAGCGTTCCTGGGCTGCCGGAAGTCGTCACGAAACACACTTCATTCCCCTGCCAGGTTGTCAACCCGTTCGCGGATATGGACATCGGCAAAGCAGTGCGTGAGCGCGAAATGATGCGCAACGCTCCGTCCTATCTGACGGCCTGCGGTCTGGCCATGCGGAGGTACATGCGGTGATACTGATTAACCTACTCCCACACCGTGAACTGGCGCGTCAGCGTGCGCGCAAAATGTTCAATATTGCGATGGGCGCTGCAGCAGTCCTAGGTCTGCTGATAGGTCTCCTTGTTTATGGCTGGTACCAGGCGCAAATCAGCGAGCAGCAAAGCCGCAACGAACTCCTGACTTCTGAAATCAAGAAACTTGAGCAGGAAATCAAGGAAGTTGAAACCCTCGAAGAGGAAATCGCTGCGCTGCGTGCGCGTCAGGATGCTGTGGAAAACCTGCAGGCCGACCGCAACATTCCAGTGTATCTGTTCGGCGAGTCTGTGCGCCAGTTGCCGGCGGGTATTTACCTGACCAGCATCAAGCAGCAGGGGTTGAGTGTGCTCTTCGGAGGCACGGCTCAATCGCAGGAGCGCGTCTCTGAGCTGTTGCGCAACCTTTCGCATGGCAGCGACTGGCTGACGCGCCCTGAGCTGATTGAAATCGTGGCAAAAACCCTCAAGCTCAGCGAGCGCGAAGTTCGTCGCGTCTACAACTTCACGATACGCGCCCAGATTCAGCGTGCCAGCGCCGCCGCAAGTGCTGCGCCGGCAGCTGGTGGCGCATAAGGGATCAAGTCATGGCAAAGAAAACGAACTCGATGGCTGATTTGGGCGGGCAGTTCCGTAACTTGGATACGAACAATCCGTCAAGCTGGCCGATTCTTCCCAAAGCGCTTTTGTTGTTGTTTATTGCCGCGTTGGTGGTTGCTGCGCTCTGGTGGTTTTGGCTCAGAAAAGTTGATGAGCAGTTGGTGGGCGAGCAGACTCGTGAAACCACCTTGAAAAATGACTATACGACCAAGGTGCAGAAGGCTGTCAGCCTGGAAGAGCTAAAAAAGCAGCGCGAACAGGTGCAACAGTACGTCAGCCTGCTGGAAAAGCAGCTGCCCAGCAAGTCTGAAATTGACGCGCTTCTGTCCGATATCAACCAGGCAGGTTTGGGGCGCAGCCTGCAGTTTGACCTGTTTCGTCCGGGCGGGCTAAATGTTCAGCAGTATTATGCCGAGTTGCCCATTGCCATCAAGCTGACTGGTGCTTACCACGACATGGGGGCGTTTGCAGCTGACATTGCCAACCTTTCTCGTATCGTAACCCTCAACAACATGACCATAGTTCCCAAAGTTGGCAGGAGTGCGCCAAAGGATGTGGCTGTCAATGCGGATACTTTGGCTCTGGATGTGACAGCAAAAACGTACCGCTATCTTGACCCCGAAGAGCGGGCGACGCAAAAGAAAGCAACAGGGGCACAGAAAGCAAGGAGATGAATGCGATGACTAAACCAGGCTGGATTGCCGGTATGTCACTGGCCGTCGCCGTGCTTGCCGGATGCGCGCCCGCGCACCAGGATTTGCGTGACTGGATGGCACAGGAACGGCGTAACGCGCGCCCGCACGTTACACCAATCAGAGAGCCTAAGCCCTTTGTGCCAGCAGTGTATGACGATGGCGGTTTGGCAGGGGCTTTCGCTTTGCAGCGCCTGACCAGTGTGCTGCGGGGTGATGCCGACGCTGAGGTTGATGCCAGCGGTGATGCCAGCTTGGCGCTGATTAATCCCGAGTTGAACCGGCGCAGGGAGCCGCTGGAAGAGTTCCCGCTGGATGCCATGTCCATGGTCGGTTTGCTGGAGCGAGGGGGGCATCGTGTGGCGCTGGTGCGCGTCAACGGTTTGCTCTATCAGGTGACAGAGGGGAACCACATTGGTCAGGATTACGGTCTTGTCACGAACATCAACGAAAGCGAAATCACGCTGCGCGAGATTGTTCAGGACGCGGCTGGTGAGTGGATAGAACGAAAGGCAAGTTTGGAGTTGCAGGAGAGCACAAAATGATGAAGTGGATTGATGGAACGGCAGGTCTTGTGCGCAAGGCCGTGCTTGGTGTGGGCGCTGTTGCGCTGTCCACGCTCGCCTGCGCGCAGACGAGTATTGAGGCAGTCAATGGCTCCGTTCAAGGCAACAAGGAGGTCGTCCGCATTGACCTGAGCGATGCACTGCCGAGCATCCCTGCTGGCTTTGTTGTGCAGTCGCCGGCTCGCATCGCGCTTGATTTTCCGGGCGTGACCAACGGGCTTGGCAAGAATGTGGTTGAGCTTGGCGCCGGCAACGCAGTCAAGGCGAATGTCGTGCAGACGCAAGACCGTACACGCGTGGTGCTCAACCTGAAGCAGCCCACGACATACACGGCGGAAATACAGGGGCGCTCTCTTCTTGTTGCGCTCAACCCTGTCGCGCGTGTTGCTCCGGTCGCCAAGGAAGGCGTGACGCAGGTGTTTGCCGAAAGCCGCAACGCCACCGCGCAGTCGCTGCGTGACATTGACTTCCGCCGTGGCAGCGACAGTGCAGGCAAGGTCGTCATCGACCTGCCGAACGACCAAGTGGGTGTTGATATCCAGCAGCGCGGTCAGAGCCTGGTCGTTGAGTTGCTGAAAACAGCTCTGCCCGAAGGCCTGCGCCGTCGTCTGGATGTGAGCGACTTCGGCACGCCCGTGCAAACCATCAACACGGTGCAAAGCGGTGGCAACGTGCGCATGACGATTGAGTCTCAGGGCGCATGGGAACACTCTGCCTACCAGAGTGACAACCAGCTCGTTGTTGAAGTGCGCCCGCAGAAAATCAACAAAGACAAGCTGACGGCGGGTCAAGGCTATACCGGCGAAAAACTCTCGCTCAACTTCCAGGACATTGACGTGCGCTCGCTGCTACAGGTCATTGCCGACTTCACCGACTTCAACATCGTTACCTCGGACACCGTGCGGGGCAACCTTACGCTGCGCCTGAAGGATGTGCCGTGGGATCAGGCGCTGGACATTGTCCTGCAGGCTAAAGATTTGGGCATGAAGCGCTCGGGCAACGTGTTGCGGATTGCGCCCAAGGACGAGATGGCCGCCAAGGAAAAGGCTGAGCTTGAAGCCCTGAAAGCCATCGCTGATTTGGAGCCGCTGCGCACCCAGGCTTTCCAGCTCAACTATGCCAAGGCACAGAACATCCGCGACCAGTTGACAGAAAACACAGGTGGTGGGACGAGCAACAGCCGGCTGCTTAGTGATCGTGGTTCGGTAATTGCGGAGGTGCGCACCAACCAGCTGTTCATCACCGATGTGCCGTCGCGTCTGGCGCAGATTGAGGAAATGATTGCCAAGCTGGACGTGCCCGTGCGTCAGGTGCTGATTGAAGCGCGCATTGTGGAGGCAAGGGATGAATTCGGCAAATCGCTGGGTGTGCGCTTGGGCGGAGGGCTCAGCAATAGCTCCCACTATAGCGTTGGCGGCAGCGGGTATGGCGGCAGCTACGCTGGCACAGGCGGCGGTTATGGGTTCCTCAATTTCCCTGCGACGAATCCTCTTGGAGGGAACGCCCCCGGAACCTTGGCCATCTCACTGTTCGGCAATAAAGCGGCTAATTTTTTGAACTTGGAAATTTCCGCTCTGGAAGCCGACAGGATGGGGCGCGTGATTTCCAGCCCGCGTGTCGTCACGGCTGACCAGACCAAAGCCATTGTGATGCAGGGTGAGCAGATTCCCTATCAAGAATCCGCCGGGCAGAGCGGCGCAACGTCCACCTCCTTCAAGGACGCTGTGCTCAAGCTGGAAGTGACGCCGCAAATCACACCTGAGGGCAACGTTATCCTTGACGTGGTGGTCAATAAGGACGAGCCCGTTCGTCTTCCGGGCTATGAACCGTCTATCAGCACCAAGCAAATCCAAACCCAAGTGCTGGTGGAAAACGGCGGCACCGTGGTCATCGGCGGCATCTTCACCATGAATGAGGATGAAGTGGTTGAGAAAGTGCCGCTGCTGGGCGACATCCCCGTACTTGGCAACCTGTTCAAACATCGCACGCGCGGGAGCGATAAAAGGGAAATGTTGGTTTTCCTCACCCCGCGTGTGTTGTCTGAACAAGGGCACATACGCTGATTTGAGACATCAGCCCTTGAAAGCTGAGACGAAGCGCCTGTCGCTCTGCGGCAGGCGCTTTTTTTATGGCATTCACAAGCACACTTCTCGTATCCGCTGTTGGGTCAGCAAGGGATAGCCGATGCCGTGAAGCAGGCGCGGCACAATGCAGGCATGAAACAGGAAGAAGAAAAAGGTGCCGCGCCACGGCGGCGCGCGGTGGCGCTGGTGGGGATGCCGGGGTGCGGCAAGTCCACGGTGGGGATGCAGTTGGCGCGGCGCATGGGGCTGGGGTTCTGCGACAGCGACCAATGGATTGAGGCGCAGCACCGCATGAGTGTGCGCGAGTTTTTCGCGCAGCATGGCGAGGAGGCGTTCCGCGATTTGGAGGCGCGTGCGCTGCGTGATCTGCTGGCGGCTGGCGGCGTGGTACTGGCCACGGGCGGCGGTGCGGTGCTGCGCGCGGAGAACCGCCGCGTGCTGTACACAGGGGCGTGTGTGCTGTATTTGCGCAGCACGCCGGAGCAGCTTTGGCGCAGGCTGCGCCACGATACGCGCCGCCCGCTGCTGCAGGTGCCCAACCCGCAGCAGCGGCTGCGCGAGCTGTATGCCGAGCGGGATGCGCTCTACCGCGAGTGCGCGCATTTTGTGGTGAATACGCGCGGGCTGTCGCTGCAGATGCTGGTCAATCGCGTGCAGATGCAGCTTGAGTTGTGCGATAAGTGATGGGTATCAGATCATCGCCGGTAACATGAGCCGGCAACAAAGTATGATTGCAATGGGTATTGTAGGGGGCGCAATTTTGTCAAGCGCCACATGGGTAACAGGTATGACAGGACATGGGTAACACCCTATAGCCTGCTGATTCTGCGGTTGAGGAGTTCGCCACTGCAAGAGGCGAACTCTGCAATCTTGAAGTTGCGGTAGCAAGCGATGATGATTTCCCCATCTTCGCTTGGCCGCAATTCAA
>JAFRYL010000067.1 GCA_017437605.1 Ottowia sp.
CAGCGCGCCAGCGCTGGCTGCAGCCCCAGCCGCTCGCCCAGCACCCAAGCGCGCGCCAGCACCTGCTGGCTGCGCGTCGGGCCGCTCACAAAGGCGCTGCGCAGCGCCGCCGCATCGTCCAGCGGGCCATCGGCCTCAATGCGCTGCACCGCCTCGGCAATCAGCGCCGCCGCCAGCGGCGCGCTATGCGCCAAATCCTGCGGCGCACCAGCGCGCGCGGCATCGGCAAAAGTAAGGGTGCTCTCGTTGGACATGGGTGAACAAAGGGCGCGGAGGCAAACGCGCGATTATCGGCACTGCACACCATGCGCCAGCTGGCGCACATACCCAACAAACATTAGCCAAGTTGCCGGCTCAACTTGCCGGCAGCAAACATATACCCTTCACAAAACATCAGAAAAGCACAGGGCAAAAACATATACCCAATCAACATATATACGGTTGCCAGCATAACTTGCCGGCGACAAACATATACCCATGAAACCTTCTTGCAACACGGCGCTTTTTTGCCTGCACGTGCGCCTGCGCGCCGCGCCGCTTTCCCGCATAATTTCGCCGTGAACTTTTCCATGAGAACTGCCGCGCGCCGTTTTTGTGTATTCACACCCCACCCACCCTTTTTCCCTCTTTCGCGCATGTCTCCGTCCATGTCCACATACGCTCCCTCTCCCACCCCACACACCGCCCGCCCGTGGCTGCGCGCCGCGCTTGGCGCCGCTGCGCTGTTTGCCCTCGGCTCGGCGCAGGCGTTCACCGTCAACGTCACGCCCACTGGCGAAGTCGGGCAGGTGCGCGAAATCCGCGCGCGCTTTGATGAAGACATGGCGCCGCTCGGCGATGCGCGCGTGGCGCAGATGCCGATTTCCATCAGCTGCGACGGCGGCTCGGCAGCGGGCAGCGCGCAGTGGGCAACGCAGCGCGAGCTGCTCTGGCGGCTGGACAAGGAATTGCCCGTCGGCGCGCGCTGCACCGTGCGGCTGGCGGCTGGGCTGAAGTCCCTCAAGGGCAGCACCGCCAAGGGCAAAACCGGCCCGTGGGCGCTCAGTGTGCCCGGCCCGCGCATGGAGCAAATCCAGCCCTACAACAACATTGAGGAAGAGCAGCACTTCGTCGTGCGCTTCTCCGGCGCCCCCACGCCCAAGAGCGTGCTGGAAAACGTGTGGTGCTCCATGGACGGCGTGGGCGAGCGCATTCCCGTGCGCATCATTGAGGGCGACGAGCGCCGCGCCGCGCTGCGCGGCGCCGGCTCCTGGGTGCTGCGCAATGCTGAACAGGAACCCGACCGCCATCTGGTGCTGGCGTGCCAGCGGCGCTTCACGCCGGGCGCGAAGGTGCGCATGACTTTTGGCCCCGGCGTGGCGGCAGCCAACGGCACGCCAAGCGGCAAGGAACTCACCGACACCTGGGACGTGCGTGAGCCCTTCACCGCCACCATGACGTGCGAGCGTGAAAACGCCAACGCGCCCTGCCTGCCCATTCGCCCGGTGCGGCTGGAGTTCAGCAGCCCGCTGCCGCTGGAAGATGCGCTGAAAGCGCGCCTGAAAACGCCCGCCGGCGAAGTGGCGCCCGTGCGCGAAGGCGACTACGCAAAGATGTCGCCGGATTCCGTGGTGGACTGGGTGGAGTTCAAGCCGCCCTTCCACGAATCGGCACGCCTGACCCTCACGCTACCCGATGGCTTGAAAGACGCCAGTGGCCGCGAACTGACCAATGCCGGGCGTTTCCCACTGGAATTCGCCACCGGGCAAATGCCGCCGCTGGCGAAGTTCGCCGCCGCACCCTTTGGCATTGTGGAACGCTACGCCGAAGGTGAAGACGGCCCGGCGCTGCTGCCCGTGACGCTGCGGCGCGTGGAGCCGCAGCCGCGCCTGCAGCTTTCCTCGCTGGTGCTGTCCAGCGACGTTGAGGTGATGGACTGGATGCGCCGCGTGAGCGCGTTTGACAGCTGGTGGGTGTCGCGTGAAGACGCCGCCAAGCTCGTCGACGGCCCGCTGCCCCCGCCCACGCCCAAGCAGGTGGAAGACGGGCAAAAAGACATGGTGGAAGCGCGCGTGCTCTCGCTGCTCGCCGGCAAGAGCGGCGTGCAAAGCGTGGAAGTGCCCGCCAGCGAAGCGCCCGAAGCCGGCCAGCGCCCGTTTGAAGTGGTGGGCGTGCCGCTGCAGCCCGGTTTTCAGGTGCTGGAACTCGCCTCGGACGAACTGGGGCGCTCGCTGCTGGACGAAGGCTACGGCGCGCAGCGCCGCATGGTGGTGCGTACCACGGTGCTCGTCACCAATCTGGGCGTGCATTTCAAGCTCGGGCGCGAAGGCGCGCTGGCGTGGGTGACGACGCTGGACAAGGGGCAGCCTGTGGAAGGTGCCACGGTGCGCGTGACCGACTGCAGCGGCCAGCAGGTCGCCACCGCACGCACCGACGCGCAGGGCATGGCGCGGCTGGAGGGCGTTTCGCCCAGCCCGCGCTCCTGCGATAACCTGCCCGGCGACTGGGAATACGCGAACAGCTACTTCGTGAGCGCGCGCGCGCCTTCCGCCAAGGGCGGCGAAGACTTCGCCTTCACCTGGTCAAGCTGGCAGCGCGGCATTGAGCCGTGGCGCTTTGACGTGCCCACCAGCAGCAGCGCGCAGCCCGACGAAATCGCCCACACCGTGCTTGACCGCACGCTGCTGCGCGCGGGCGAAACCGTGTCCATGAAGCACTTCCTGCGCACCGCCACGGCGCAGGGCTTCGGGCTGCCGGGCGCAGACCCCACCACACTCGTTATCCGGCACGTGGGCAGCGGGCAGGAGTTCAAGCAGCCGCTGACATGGCGCGCCACCGCCACGGGCGGGCGCAACGCCGAAAGCACCTTTGAGATTCCCCAGGCGGCGCGCCTTGGCGTCTATGAAATTTCCCTGCAGCGCGACAGCAAGCAGGCCGAGCAACTGAACCTTTCCAGCAGTCTGGACAGCGGGTCGTTTCGCGTGGAAGAGTTCCGCCTGCCCGTGATGAAGGGCAGCATCACGCCCGAAGGCAGCGGGCCGCTCGTCGCCATGAGCCGCCTGCCGTTGAACGTGCAGCTTTCCTACATCTCCGGCGGCGGCGCCAGCGGCCTGCCGGTGCGCGTTTCCGCCGTCACGCTGCCGTGGACGCCGCACTTTGAAGACTGGAGCGCCTTTAGCTTTGACGCCCCGCGCGCCCTGCCCAAGGAAGGCGAGGACGAGGAAGAAGAAAGCAGCTCCGGGCAGCGCGTGATTGCCGACAAACTGCCCGTGCAACTGGACGGCAGCGGCAACGGCACGCTCACCCTTGACCCCCTGCCCGTGCTGCCGCAGCCGCAGCGCCTGACGATAGAAGCCAACTACGACGACCCCAACGGCGAGGTCCAAACCATCAGCCACCGCGCCACGCTCTGGCCGGCAGGTGTCATCGTCGGCGTGCGCGCGGAAAGCTGGGTGTCCAGCGGACGCGCGGCGCAGGTGCAGCTCCTCACCCTTGACCTGGACGGCAAGCCCAAGGCGGGCGTGCCCGTGCGCGTGCAGGCGCGTGCGCGCATCACCACCAGCAGCCGCAAGCGTCTGGTCGGGGGCTTTTACACCTACGAAAACCACACCGAATACAAAGATTTGGGCACCGTGTGCAACGGCAGCAGCGATTCGCGCGGCCTGCTGGCGTGCAGCGCCAAACTCGACGAGCCGGGCGAGATTGAACTCATCGCCTCCGCGCAGGACGCCGACGGGCGCAGCGCGCAGGCCGCCGGCAGCATCTGGGTCACACGGCATGGCGAGCTGTGGTTTGGCGGCGAAGACCACGACCGCATGGACGTGCTCGCCGAGCAGAAACACTACGAGCCGGGCGAAACCGCGCGCTTTCAGGTGCGCATGCCCTTCCGCCGCGCCACGGCGCTCGTGACCGTGGAGCGCGAAGGCATCCTGCACGCGCAGGTGCAGGAGCTTTCCGGCGACAACCCCACGGTGGAGCTGAAAGTTGACCCCGCCTGGGGGCCGAACGCCTACGTCAGCGTGCTCGCGCTGCGCGGGCGATTGACCGAAATGCCCTGGTACAGCTTCTTCACCTGGGGCTTCAAGAACCCCGCGCAGTGGTGGCAGGCGTTTCAGGAAAGCAAGGGCGGCGTCGTGCCTCCCACGGCGATGGTGGACTTGAGCCGCCCCGCCTTCCGCTTCGGCATGGCGGAAATCGCCATCGGCGAAGCCGCGCACCGCATCAACGTGCAGGTGAGCAGCGACCGCGAAAGCTACCCCGTGCGCGGCACCGCCAAAGTCACGGTGCATGCCACGCTGCCCGACGGCAGCCCGGCAGCGGGCGCCGAAGTGGCGCTTGCTGCCGTGGACGAGGC
Organism: Ottowia sp.; assembly: GCA_017437605.1. Taxonomy (GTDB): domain Bacteria; phylum Pseudomonadota; class Gammaproteobacteria; order Burkholderiales; family Burkholderiaceae_C; genus Ottowia. The sequence continues at coordinate 4,334 of JAFRYL010000067.1, forward strand.
GCTGCTGGAGCTGCTGCCCAACCGCTCCTGGAACCTGCTTGAAGCCATGCTCACGCGCCGCTCCTGGGGCGTGGAAACCTCCACGGCGCAGATGGAAATCATCGGGCGCCGCCACTACGGGCGCAAAGCCGCGCCTCCCGGCGGCGGCGGCGGTGACGGCAGCAACGTGCGCGAACTCTTTGACACGCTGCTCCTCTGGCAGCCCAATCTGCAGCTTGACGCGCAGGGCAACGCCACGGTGGACGTGCCGCTGAACGACGCCCTCACCCGCTTTGTCATCGCCGCCATCGCCGACAGCGGCACCGCCCTGTTTGGCACCGGGCGCGGCAGCGTGCGCGTCACGCAAGACCTGCAAATCATCAGCGGCCTGCCGCCGCTGGTGCGCGCGGGCGACGCCTACACCGCCCGCATCACGCTGCGCAACACCACGCAGCAGCCCATGCAGGTGAGCGTGAACGCCAAGGCGGGCGACTTCGCCCCCGAGCCGCAAAAAGTGGACATTCCCGCCGGCGAAGCGCGCGACGTGCAATGGAACGTCACCGCGCCCGAGGCGCTCGCCTACGCCGCCACACCCGAACTCGGCTGGCTCATTGAGGCGCAGGACGCCACGAGCGGCGCCAAGGACGCCCTCAAAGCCAGCCAGCGCGTGCTGCCCGCCGTGCCGCTGGAAGTGCAGCAAGCCACGCTCGTGCAGTTGCGCGACGCGCTCTACACCGCCCCCGCCGCCGCGCCTGCGGACGCCGTGCGCGACGCAGGCCGGCCACGCGGCGGGCTGAAACTCAGCTTCGCGCCCAAGCTCGCCAGCGGGCTGCAAAGCGTGCGCGACTGGTTTGAGCGCTACCCGCACCGCTGCCTCGAGCAGCAGGCCAGCCGCGCCATCGGCATGGGCGACACCGCCATGTGGGGCGAACTCGTCAGCCGCATTCCCGCCTATCTGGACAAAGACGGCCTCGCGCACTACTTCCCGCCGCGCTCCGAAGACAGCTACGGCAGCGACACCCTCACCGCCTGGCTGCTTGCCGCCTCGCACGAAGCCACGCAGGGCGACAAAGCCTTTGCCCTGCCCGAAGACGTGCGCAAGCAAATGATTGGCGGCCTGCGCGCCTTTGCCGAAGGGCGGCTGGAGCGCCGCTTCTGGTCGCCCAAGCAAGACCTCACCCCGCGCCGGCTGGCTGCGATTGAGGCGCTTGCACGCTACGGCGCGGCCACGCCCGCCATGCTTGAAGGCATCGCCATTGACCCCGCCGGCTGGCCCACCAGCACCGTGCTCGACTGGATGAGCATCCTCCAGCGCCTGAAAGCCAATGTGCCGCAGCGCACCGCGCACCTTGAACGCGCACGGCAGGAGCTGCAGTCGCGCCTCTCGTTCACCGGCACGCGCATGTCGTTTACCACCGAGGGCGCCGACCACTGGTGGTGGCTGATGAGCGGCGGCGACGTGAACAGCGCCCGCCTGCTGCTCGCCGCCATGCAGGACGGCAAAAACTGGGAAGACGACATCGGCCCCCTCGTCACCGGCCTGCTCGCGCGGCAGAAAGGCGGCGCCTGGAGCACCACCACCGCCAACCTCTGGGGCACGCTCGCGCTGCAAGACTTCTCGCGGCGCTTTGAAAAGGAAGAGGTCACCGGCAGCGTGCGCGCCAGCCTCGGCGACGCCAAAGCCAGCATGGACTGGGCAAATGTGCGCCCCGTCAAGGAAGAAGGCGAAATGCCTGAAACCTCCGCCTTCTTCTACGGCGCCGCGCCGCAGCCCGGCCAGCTTGCTGGCAACACCCTCACCCTGCCCTGGCCTGCTGGCGGCGGCGAATCCACGCTCACCGTCATGCAGGAAGGCAGCGGCGCGCCGTGGATGACGGTGCAGGCGCTCGCCGCCATACCGCTCACCGAGCCGCTCATGGCCGGCTACCGCATTCGCAAAACCATCACCCCTGTGGAACAGGCCGACGGCAGCCTGCCCGCTGGCCACTACACGCGCGGCGACGTGCTGCGCGTGACGCTGGACATTGACGCCCACAACGACATGACCTGGGTGGCCATCTCCGACCCCATTCCGGGCGGCGCCACCATCCTCGGCAGCGGTCTTGGGCGCGATTCCAGCATCGCCACACTGGGTGAAAAAACCGGGCGCACGCGCTCGCCCGCCTTTGAGGAGCGCAGCTTTGAAGCCTTCCGCGCCTACTTTGACTACCTGCCACGCGGCAACGCCAAGGTGGAATACACCATGCGGCTGAACAACAGCGGCACCTTCCACCTGCCGCCCAGCCGCGCCGAGGCGCTCTACGCGCCCGAAGTCTTCGGCGCCCTGCCCGTGAGCACCATCACCGTGCACTGACAGGCAGCTCTCCGCCCACACCGCGCGCGCGCCGGCACCCCGGGCGCGCGCTTCCTGTTTTCAGGAGTATCCATTCACCGCCAGCATAACACGCTGGCAACCATGCAATACCCCCATAAAAATTAAAGGAAAGCACCATGAAAAAACACCTCGCCGCCGCACTCATTCCCGCCGCTGCGCTGCTTGCCGCGTGCAGCGCCACCGCGCCCACGCAGAGCGCCGCCACCTACCCGGGCTGCGACAACACCACGGACAAAGGCGCGCCCGCCCCGCTGTTCTACTCCGCGCGCGCAGGCAACACCCCCAACGTGCGCTGCCTGCTGGACGCTGGCGCAGCCATCGACGCTGCCGATGAAGACGGCTGGACCGCCCTCATATTCGCTGCCAGCGCTGGCCGCACCGACACCGCCCGCCTGCTGCTTGACCGGGGCGCGAACGTCAACATCTCCAGCCCCAAGGGCTACACCCCCCTCATGTACGCCGCCAACAAGGGGCACACCACCACCGCGCACCTGCTGCTTGAACGCGGCGCGGCCGTCAATGCCACCGACAAGCGCCGCTGGCCGCCGCTCATGTTTGCCGCGCAGGGCGGCCACACCGACACCATGCGCCTGCTGCTGGACAAGGGCGCGGACGTCAATGCCACCGAAGAAAACGGCGCCACTGCGCTCATGCTTGCCGCGCAAGGCGGCTACACCGACGCCGCGCGCCTGCTGCTTGACAGCGGTGCCAAAGTGAACGCCTCGGAAGGCAGAAGCTGGACGCCCCTCATGTTCGCCGCGCAGGGCGGGCACACCGACGCCGTGCGCGCCCTCCTTGCAAAAGGCGCCAACGTCCACGCCACGGAAGAAGACCGCTGGACGCCGCTGATGATTGCCGCACAAAACGGCCACACCGACACCGCCCGCGCCCTCCTTGACAAGGGCGCCAAGGTGAACGCCACGGAAAACAAGGGCTGGACGCCGCTCATGCTTGCCGCGCAGCACGGTCACACCGACACCGTGCGCGCACTGCTGGGCAAGGGCGCCAACCCCAACATCGCCGCCACCGCAACCAGCGGCGTCACCGCCCTCATGGTTGCCAGCAGCCACGGCCACGCCGACACCGTGCGCGCGCTGCTGGACAAGGGCGCCAACCCGAACGCCGCCGACAAGGACGGCGACACCGCCCTCATGCGCGCCACAAATCTCGGCCACACCAGCATCGCGCAAATGCTGCGCGCCGCAGGCGCCACGAAATAAGGCGTTTCTTCACATACATCGCACAACTGCATATGGTCGCCGGCTTATCAAGCCGGCAACCACACAATACCCAATCAAAACAGCATGAAAAAACTGCGTTTCCCCGCTCTTTTGCTCTGCGCGCTGCTCGCTGCCTGCGCCACCGGCACTCCCAGTTCATGGACGCCCCTCATGTCTGCCGCATACACGGGGCAAACAAGCGCCGCCCGCGCCCTTCTTGACAAAGGCGCAGCCCCCGACGCCAGCACCTTTGAAGGGGGCATGACACCCCTCATGCTCGCCGCAGACAAAGGCCGCACCGACACCGCCCGCCTGCTCCTTGAGCGGGGCGCAAACGTTCACGCCGCCGATGCAGAAGGTCGCACACCCCTCATGTTCGCCGCCGACAAAGGTCACACCGACACCGCCCGCCTTCTCATTGAGAAAGGCGCAGCCATAGGCGCCACCAACCAAAGGGGCTGGACGCCGCTGATGTTTTCCGCACTGAACGGTCACACCGACACCGCTCGCCTGCTTCTCGACAAGGGGGCAAACCTCCACGCCACCGACGCAAAGAACGGCTGGACGCCGCTCATGCTCGCCGCGCAGTACGGCGGCACCGGCACCGTCCGCCTGTTCCTTGACCGGGGCGCCAAAGTGGGCGCTGCCAGCAATGTAGGCGTCACCTCCCTGATGATTGCCGCCCTCAACGGTCACACCGACACCATTCGCCTGCTCCTTGAGCGCGGCGCCGACATCAACGCCGCCGACAGATACGGGCGCACCGCCCTCTTCCGCGCCACCGAGCACGGACAGACCGCCGCCGCCTCACTGCTGCTCGATGCAGGCGCCAACATCAACGCCGCCGACCAGGACGGCCGGACGCCACTCATGTTCGCGGCGAAGCACGGCTACACCGACAACCACAACGACACCGTGCGCCTGCTCATTGCCCGGGGCGCCAACATTCACGCCACCGATAAAGACGGCAACACCGCCCTCGCCCTCGCCAAAAAGAGCGGTCTCCATGCTGGCATCGTCCGCAGGCTCCAGACCGCTGGCGCGAAAAACTAAGGCAGTTCACCACATACACCACTCAACATCACTCGGTTACCGGCTTCATAAGCCGGTAACCCAACAAAATAACAATGGGCATATGGAAAATTCCATATACCCATCAGAAACACATCACATCGCCGGCTCATCTTGCCGGCGATTGCTTTATACCCTACCTGTTTCTTTTATTCCCACTCAATGGTGGCGGGCGGTTTGCTGGAAATGTCGTAGGTGACGCGGTTGATGCCGCGCACTTCGTTGATGATGCGGCTGGCGGTGCGCTTGAGCAGCGCGTGCGGCAGTTCGGCCCAGTCGGCGGTCATGAAGTCGGTGGTTTGCACGGCGCGCAGCGCCACGGCGTATTCATAGGTGCGGCTGTCGCCCATGACGCCCACGCTTTTCACGGGCAGGAACACGGCAAACGCCTGGCTGACGAGGTCATACCAGCTCTTGCCGCTGGCTTCGTCCACGGTGCCGCGCAGTTCTTCAATGAAGATGGCGTCGGCGCGGCGCAGCATGTCGGCATAGTCTTTGTTCACCTCGCCCAGAATGCGCACGCCAAGCCCCGGGCCGGGGAAGGGATGGCGCATGACCATGCTGCGCGGCAGGCCAAGCGCGAGGCCAAGGGCGCGCACTTCGTCCTTGAACAGCTGGCGCAGCGGTTCCAGCAGTTTCAGCCCCAACTGTTCGGGCAGGCCGCCCACGTTGTGGTGGCTTTTGATGACGGCGGCCTTGCGCCCGTGCGCGCCGCCTTCAATTACGTCGGGGTAAATGGTGCCTTGCGCCAGCCAGTTGGCGCCCTGGATTTTTTTCGCTTCCGCTGTAAAGACTTCAACAAACAGGCGGCCGATGATTTTGCGTTTTTGCTCCGGGTCAGCGACGCCGGCGAGCGCCTGCATAAAGGTTGCGCTGGCGTACACATGCACGATTTTTACGGGCTGCTCGGCAAAGGCGTCCAACACCTGCTGCACTTCATTCAGGCGCAGCAGGCCGTGGTCCACAAAAACGCAGGTGAGTTGCGCGCCAATGGCACGCGCAATGAGGGCGGCAGAAACGGCGGAATCCACGCCGCCGGACAGCCCCAATATGACCTGTTCGCTGCCCACCTGCTGCCGTATGGATTGCACGGCTTCTTCAATATAGTCGCGCATCACCCAGTCGGCGCGCGCGCCGCAAATATCCACGGCAAAACGGCGCAGGATTTCCTCGCCCTGCACGGTGTGTGTGACTTCGGGGTGGAACTGCAGCCCGTAAAAACGGCGCGTTTCATCGGCCATTGCCGCGATGGGGCAGCCCTCGGTGCTCGCCATGACTGCAAAGCCGGGCGGCAGGCGGCTGACGTGGTCGCCGTGGCTCATCCACACATCAAGCTGCGCGCCAAGCCCGTCCAGCAGGCGGCCTGCCTGCACGCTGATTTGTGCGCGCCCGAACTCGCCCTGCGCCCCGCTTTCCACCTGCCCGCCAAGCTGCTGCGCCATGGTCTGCATGCCGTAGCAAATGCCGAGCACGGGCACGCCAAGCGCAAAAACTTCTTCCGGTGCGCGGTCAGTGTTTTCAGCGTAGGCGCTGGCGTGGCTGCCGGAAAGAATAATGCCTTTCAAGGCATTTTCTGCGGCGAATTTTTTCAGCCATTCGCCGCTCACGCTGCAGGGATGCACTTCGCAATACACTTTTGCGTCGCGCACGCGGCGCGCAATGAGTTGCGTGACTTGTGAGCCAAAGTCAAGAATCAGAATGGTGTCGTGTACCATGAATGCCGCCTTTTCAAAGTGGCTTCAAAAAAAGCGGCTCCCGGGCGGGAGCCGAAACGGATGTTTTTTCAGTCAGCGCGGTAATTGGGCGCTTCCTTGGTGATTTGCACGTCGTGCACGTGGCTTTCGCGGATGCCGGCGGCGGTGATTTGCACGAATTCAGCTTTCTGGCGCATGTCTTCAATCGTGGCGCAGCCGCAGTAGCCCATGCTGGCACGCAGGCCGCCGGACTGCTGGTAGATGATGGCGACGACGCTGCCCTTGTAGGGCACGCGCCCTTCAATGCCTTCGGGCACGAGCTTGTCGGCGTTGGGGTTGCCGGTGCTGCTCTCCTGAAAATAGCGGTCGGCGCTGCCCTGCTGCATGGCGCCGATGCTGCCCATGCCGCGATAACTCTTGTAGCTGCGCCCTTGGTAGAGCACGATTTCGCCCGGCGCTTCCTCGGTGCCGGCGAACATGCCGCCCATCATCACGGAGTGCGCGCCAGCGGCAATGGCCTTGGCGATGTCACCCGAATAGCGCACGCCGCC
>JAFRYL010000068.1 GCA_017437605.1 Ottowia sp.
CGGCACCATACAAAAAAGCAGTGAGGCTCCAGCCAGGGTTGCAGACCCGAGCAAGAGGTAATCACCATGAATTTGGCTCAATATTTACCTGTTCTGCTTTTCATACTGGTGGGCGCGGCTGTAGGCGCTATTGTTTTGGGCATCGGGTCAGTGCTCAAACCCCACCGCCCAGATGCCTCCAAAAACGCGCCCTATGAATGCGGTTTTGACGCTTTTGAAGACGCACGCATGAAGTTTGACGTGCGCTTTTACCTCGTCGCCATCCTGTTCATCCTTTTTGACCTGGAAATTGCTTTCCTGTTTCCCTGGGCGCTGGCGTTCAAGGATGTGGGAATCGCCGGTTTTGGCGCGGCGCTGCTGTTCCTTGCCATCCTGACCGTGGGCTTTGTCTACGAGTGGAAAAAAGGCGCGCTTGAGTGGGAATAGGCGCTGCGGCAGGCGAGGGCATATGAACACCCAATTTCTGCAAAAAGGTTTTGCGCTCACCGGCATTGATACGGTGGTGAACTGGGCCAAAACTGGCTCTCTTTGGCCGGTTACGTTTGGCTTGGCGTGCTGTGCTGTGGAAATGATGCATGCTGCTGCCGCGCGCTATGATATCGCGCGCTTTGGCGCCGAGGTGTTTCGCGCTTCGCCTCGGCAGGCCGACCTGATGATAGTGGCCGGCACGCTGTGCAACAAAATGGCGCCCGCGCTGCGCCGCGTGTATGACCAGATGGCGGAGCCGCGCTGGGTGCTGTCCATGGGTTCCTGCGCCAACGGCGGCGGCTATTACCACTACAGCTATTCCGTGGTGCGCGGCTGCGACCGCATTGTGCCTGTTGATGTGTATGTGCCCGGCTGCCCGCCCACGGCAGAGGCGTTGCTGTATGGCATTATCCAGCTGCAGCAGAAAATCCGGCGCACCAATACCATCATGAGGAGCTGAGCATGGGCAAGGCGGTCACCACTGCGACAAAGACAAAATCCGCCGTGCTCGCTGCGTTGGGGGAAAAGGCGCAGCGCCTTGAAGTTGCTCTGGACGAGGTGACGCTGACCCTGACGGCTGGTGACTATCACGATGCCATGCAGGTGCTGCACACGGCGCCGGATTGCCAGTTTGAGCAGCTCATTGATTTGTGCGGCGTTGATTATTCAGGCTACGGTAGCCAGCCTTGGGATGGGGCGCGTTTTGCCGTGGTCGTACATCTGCTTTCAGCGAGCCATAACCAGCGCCTGCGTGTGCGCGCGTTTTGCGATGATGACAGTTTCCCGCGCATGGATTCGGTCACGGACATATGGAGCAGTGCCAACTGGTTTGAGCGTGAGGCGTTTGATTTGTTTGGCATTGTTTTTGACGGGCACGATGACCTGCGCCGTATCCTGACCGATTACGGTTTTTCCGGGCACCCCTTGCGCAAGGATTTTCCGCTTACTGGACATGTTGAGGTGCGCTACGACGCCGAACGCCAGCGTGTGGTGTACGAGCCAGTGTCCATTGAACCACGCGAAATCACGCCGCGCATCATTCGTGAACGCCACTACGCGGAAGGGGTGTGACTGATGAGCGAAATCAGGAACTACACCCTGAACTTCGGTCCGCAGCACCCGGCGGCGCACGGTGTGCTGCGCCTGGTACTGGAAATGGACGGCGAAGTCGTCTGCCGCGCTGACCCGCACATTGGCCTGCTGCACCGGGGCACGGAAAAACTTGCCGAGAGCAAGACCTATATCCAGGCGCTGCCCTACATGGACAGGCTGGATTACTGCTCCATGATGTGCAATGAGCACGCCTATTGCCTGGCCATTGAAAAACTGCTTGGGCTGGAAGTGCCGCTGCGCGCGCAGTATATCCGCGTGATGTTTTCAGAAATCACACGCATCCTGAACCATCTGATGTGGCTTGGCTCGCATGGCAACGACTGTGGCTCTTCAACCATATTGATTTATACCTTTCGCGAGCGTGAAGACCTGCTTGACATGTACGAAGCGGTCTCCGGGGCACGTATGCACGCGGCCTATTTCCGTCCGGGCGGCGTTTACCGCGACCTGCCGGACAGCATGGCGCAGCATCAGCCAAGCAAGGTGCGCAGCGCGCGCGCGCTGGATGAAATCAACAAAAACCGCCAAGGTTCGCTTCTGGATTTCATTGAGGATTTCACGCGCCGCTTTCCGAAGTGCGTGGACGAGTACGAAACGCTGCTCACGGACAACCGCATCTGGAAGCAGCGCACCGTGGGCATCGGCGTGGTGTCCGCCGAGCGCGCACTCAATCTTGGCTTGACAGGCCCCATGCTGCGCGGTTCGGGCGTTGCCTGGGATTTGCGCAAAAAACAGCCCTATGACGCCTACGCCCAGCTTGATTTTGATATTCCTGTGGGCACCAAGGGCGACAGCTACGACCGCTATCTGGTGCGTGTGCAGGAGATGCGCGAATCAAACCGCATCATCAAGCAGTGCGTGGATTGGCTGCGCGCCAATCCCGGGCCGGTCATCACGCAAAACCACAAGGCAGCGCCGCCAAAGCGCGAAGCCATGAAAACGGGGATGGAGGAGCTGATACACCATTTCAAGTTTTTCTCTGAGGGCATTCATGTGCCTCCCGGAGAAGCATATGCCGCCGTGGAGCATCCGAAAGGTGAGTTTGGCATTTATCTGGTCAGCGACGGCGCCAACAAACCGTACCGCATGAAAATCCGTCCCCCGGGTTTTGTTCATCTTGCGGCATTTGACGAACTGGCCAAGGGGTACATGCTGGCTGATGCCGTTGCCATTATCGGCTCGCTGGACATCGTGTTTGGGGAAATCGACCGATGAGCGCAAGCAAGGCCAATGTTCAGGCGGCGCCCTTGTCAGAGGCGGTGCGCGCGCGCTTTGAGCGCGAAATTGCCAAATATCCTGCAGAGCAAAAACAGTCGGCAGTCATGGCGTGCCTTGCCATAATGCAGCAGGAGCACGGCTGGGTGACGCCGGAGTGCGAAAAGGCGGTGGCTGAATACCTTGGCATACCGCTCATGGCCGTGCATGAGGTTGTCACCTTCTACAACATGTACAACCAGCACCCTGTGGGGCGCTACAAGCTGGCGGTATGCACCAATGCGCCCTGCATGTTTGCGGGCGGCTCGCAGGCGCTGGAGCACCTCTGCGACAAACTTGGCGTGCAGGCAGGCGAGACCACGGCTGACGGCCTGTTCACGGTGCAGGAGTGCGAATGTCTGGGTGCGTGCGGCGATGCCCCGGTCATGCTCGTCAACGACCGGAACATGTGCAGCTTCATGTCGCGCGAAAAACTTGACCGCCTCATCGACGGGCTGCGCGAGGCAAAGGAATAAGCAGCCATGACCAGCGCGCAGGACGTTTTGCTTCAGTTCCAGTCGCAAGGCATGGAAACGTGCTTTCATGGCCGGCATATCAAGCCGGTGATTTATGCCGGGCTGGATGGCAGCAACTGGCGGCTGAAAGACTACGAGGCGCGCGGTGGCTATCAGGCGCTGCGCAAGGTGCTGGGCAAGGACGGCGGCGCCGGCATGACGCCCGATGAGCTGATTGCAGAAATCAAGGCATCCGGCTTGCGCGGGCGCGGCGGCGCGGGCTTCCCGACGGGATTGAAATGGAGTTTCATGCCGAAAGATGCGCCGCAAAAATATGTGGTGTGCAATGCTGACGAAGGCGAGCCGGGCACCTTCAAAGACCGCGACATACTCATGTACAACCCTCATGCGGTGATTGAAGGCATGATTCTCGGCGCGTATGCCATGGGCGCCAGCGTGGGCTACAACTATATTCACGGGGAAATTTTCCAGGTCTACGAGCGTTTTCAGGAAGCGATTGATGAAGCGCGCGCTGCCGGCTACCTTGGAGCCAATATCCTTGGCAGCGGTTTTGATTTTCAACTACACGCACACCACGGCTTTGGCGCCTATGTATGCGGCGAAGAAACGGCGCTGCTTGAATCCATTGAAGGGAAAAAAGGGCAGCCGCGTTTCAAGCCGCCTTTTCCTGCTGGCGTTGGATTGTATGGAAAACCGACAACCATCAACAATGTGGAAACCTTTGCGTCGGTTCCATTTATCCTGCAGATGGGCGCGCAGGCCTATCTTGAGATTGGCAAGCCCAACAACGGCGGCGCCAAGATTTTCTCCATCCAAGGCGACGTGGAGCGCCCCGGAAATTATGAGGTGCCGCTGGGCACGCCATTTCCCGTGCTGCTGGAACTGGCTGGCGGCGTGCGCGGCGGCAGAAAACTCAAGGCCGTGATTCCCGGCGGCTCGTCTTCACCCGTACTTCCGGCGCACATCATCATGGAATGCACGCTGGACTATGACAGTCTGGCGCAGGCAGGCTCCATGCTTGGCTCCGGCGCCGTCATCGTGATGGACGAGACGCGCGACATGGTTGAAGTCCTGCTGCGCCTGTCGCACTTTTACATGCACGAGTCGTGCGGCCAATGCACGCCGTGCAGGGAAGGTACGGGCTGGCTCTGGCGTCTGGTCAAACGCATCTACCACAGGCGCGGGCGCATGGAGGATATTGAGGTGCTTGACAGTGTGGCGCAGAACATCATGGGGCGAACCGTGTGCGCCTTGGGCGATGCTGCCGCCATGCCGGTGCGCGCCATGCTGCGGCATTTCAGGCACGAGTTCGTTGAAAAAATTGAAGCCGCTCAATGATAGACAGGACGGAAACCCATGCTTGAACTGGAAATTGACGGCAAGAAGGTGGAAACGCCTGAAGGCAGCACGGTGCTTCAGGCTGCGGAAAAGGCTGGGGTTTACATGCCGCATTTCTGCTACCACAAAAAACTGTCCGTTGCGGCGAGTTGCCGCATGTGCCTGGTGGATGTGGAGAAAAGCCCCAAGCCAGTGCCCGCTTGTGCCACAGTGGTGACGGATGGCATGGTGGTGCATACACGCACGGACAAGGCGGTGCAGGCGCAAAAGGCGGTCATGGAGTTCATGCTTGCCAATCACCCGCTGGACTGTCCCGTATGTGACCAGGGCGGCGAGTGCCAGTTGCAGGATTTGGCGGTCGGTTATGGCGCATCGTCCTCACGGTTCAGGGAGGAAAAGCGCGTTGTCGCGCCCAAGGAGGTTGGCCCGCTCATTTCCATGAAGGAAATGTCACGCTGCATTCAATGCACGCGCTGCGTGCGCTTCGGGCAGGAAATTGCCGGCGTCATGGAATTGGGCATGGCCAACCGGGGCGAGTTTTCCGCCATAGAAACCTTCATGGGCACCAGCGTTGATTCCGAGCTTTCCGGCAACATGATTGATGTCTGCCCGGTGGGTGCGCTGACGAGCAAGCCATTCCGTTACAGCGCGCGCACCTGGGAACTGGCGCGCCGCAAAAGCATCAGCCCGCACGATTCCTGCGGCGCCAATCTGATTGTTCAGGTCAAAAACAATCGCGTCATGCGCGTGGTGCCGTTTGAAAATGAAGCGGTCAACGAGTGCTGGCTTGCCGACCGCGACCGCTTTTCCTATGAGGCGCTCAACGGGTCGGAGCGCCTGACCGCGCCCATGCTCAAGGTGGATGGCGAATGGAAAGAAGTGGACTGGCAGACGGCGCTGGAACATGTGGCCACTGTGCTTGGCAATGTGCGCTGGCAACATGGCGCGGGCAGCATCGGCGCCTTGGTCAGCCCACACGCAACGCTGGAAGAGCTGCATCTTGCCGCTATCCTGATGCGCGGGCTTGGCAGCGAAAACATTGACTACAGGCTGCGCCACACCGAATTTGCGCCATTTGAGGGTGTGCGCTGGCTGGGTATGCCCATTGCGGCGCTGTCCAGCCTGCAGGCGGCGCTGGTGCTTGGCTCCAACCTTCGCAAAGACCACCCCTTGTTCGCGCAGCGCATTCGGCAGGCGGTACGGCGCGGCGGCGCACTCATGGCGGTGACATCGGCTGATTTGCTTGCTGACGCCTCGGCCTGGGCCATACCACTGCACGCCGCGAGGATTGCGCCGCCGGGGGAATGGATACAGGTGTTGTGCGGTGTGGCAGCTGCCATTGCCAAAGAAAAGAATGTCGCGCCGCCCGCCGATGGCGTTGAGGCGGACGATGGGCAAAGGCGCATTGCTTTGGCATTGCTTTCCGGCGAACGCAAGGCGATTTTGCTTGGCAATGCAGCCGCGCACCACCCGGACGCGACAAAACTGCTGGCGCTGTGCCAGTGGATTGGCGCACAGACAGGCGCCAGTGTGGGGTATTTGACTGAATCGGCCAACACGGTTGGCGCACAACTGGTTGGCGCGTTTTCCAAGGATTCAGGCTTGAACGCAGGGCAAATGCTCTCTGGCGGCGTGCGCGCGCTTTTCCTGTTCGGCTGTGAGCCAGGAAAGGATTCGCCTCCTCTGGACGCCAGCGACTGCGAGCTGGTCGTCACACTAAACCCCTTCAAGGCGAACATGGATGTCAGCAATGTACTGCTGCCGGTGGCGCCATTTACTGAAACGTCCGGCACCTTTGTGAATGCCGAAGGGCGTGTGCAGAGCTTCCATGCCGCCGTCAAACCGGCGGGGGAAACGCACCCGGGTTGGGAAGTGCTGCACGCACTCGCGCACAGGCTGGGCGCCACGCAAAAGCAGTATCAAACGTCGCGCGACGTGCTTGCGGAGATATTTTCAGGAGACGTGCCTGAATTCGTTGATGCCTCCCGCCTGAGCAACAAGACGGCTGCGCCGGTGTGCGTGACTGGCACCGCAGATGTGAACATTCCGCGCGTGGGCATCTATCAGCTTGACGGCATCGTTCGCAGGGCGCCATCGCTGCAAAAAACCGCCGACGCGCGCGAAGGGGCAAGCCATGAGTGACGCGCTCTACACCTTTGGCTCGGAGCTGCTGTCCGCCGCATGGTGGAGCGGGGCGGCGTGGCCGGTTCTCTGGAATCTGCTCAAGATAGTCCTTCTGCTGATTCCGCTCATGGTGCTTGTGGCCTACCTGACGCTGTGGGAGCGCAAGCTGCTTGGCTGGATGCAGGTGCGCTACGGCCCCAACCGCACCGGCCCGTGGGGGCTGCTGCAGCCCATTGCGGACGCATTCAAACTGCTCACCAAGGAAATCATTCGCCCGGCGGCATCGGCCAAGGGCTTGTTTTTCCTGGGGCCGATTCTGGCCATCATGCCGGCGCTGGCGGCCTGGGTCGCCATTCCGTTTGCGCCCGATGTGGCACTGGCAAATGTCAATGCGGGTCTGCTTTTGCTGATGGCCATCACGTCCATAGAGATTTATGGCGTGGTCATCGCAGGCTGGGCGTCCAATTCAAAATACGCATTTCTTGGCGCGCTTCGCGCTTCGGCGCAAATGATTAGCTACGAGGTGGCGATGGGCTTTTGCCTTCTGGTTATCGTCATGGTGTCCGGGAGCATGAACATGTCCATCATCGTCATGGCACAAGCCAAGGGCAGGGCGTTTGGCGGGTTGTTTGAAGGTACGCTGTTTGCATGGAACTGGTTGCCGCTGCTGCCGGTTTTTCTTGTTTATCTTATTTCTGGCGTGGCAGAAACGAACCGGCATCCCTTTGATGTCGTGGAGGGCGAGGCGGAAATCGTCGCCGGTCACATGGTTGAATACTCCGGCATGGGGTTTGCGACCTTCTTTCTGGCCGAGTATGCCAACATGTGGCTGGTGGCCATACTTGCTGTGCTCATGTTTCTTGGGGGCTGGCTTCCTCCGGCGGACATTGCCCTGTTCACATGGATTCCCGGGTGGATATGGCTTGGCATCAAGACCTGCATCATGGTGTCCATGTTCATCTGGATTCGCGCCACATTTCCGCGCTTCCGCTATGACCAGATTATGAGATTGGGCTGGAAGGTTTTCAGTCCCGTCACGCTGGCCTGGCTGCTGCTGGTTGCCTGCTGGC
>JAFRYL010000069.1 GCA_017437605.1 Ottowia sp.
CCCAGCCGCCCGGCGGGCGGCGGCGCAGCGGTGCCGGTGTATTGCTCAATCACATGCGCGAGCGACGATTTGCGCGAAAAGCCCACCAGCAGCGGCCTGCCCGCCGTCAGCAATTCGCGCTGGCGCGCCACGAGCGCGAAGTTCTGCACCGGCGTCTTGCCAAAGCCGATGCCCGCGTCCAGCACGATGCGCTCCGCCGCAATGCCCACGCCCTGCACACGCCGCAGCGCATCGCGGAAAAACTCCAGCACCTGCGGCACGGCGTCGCCCTGCATGGGCGCCGCCTGCATGCTGCGCGGCTCGCCGTGCATGTGCATCAGGCACACGCCGCAGCGTCCGTGCTGCGCCACCGTCAGCAGCGCGCCCGGCGCGGCGAGCGCCGCCACGTCGTTGATGATGTCGGCGCCCACTTCCAGCGCCGCCTGCATCACCGCCGTTTTGCTCGTGTCCACGCTCACGGGCACGCCCAAGCGCACCGCCTGCCGCAGCAAGGGCAGCAGGCGCGACAGCTCTTCGCGCTCGTTCACGCCGCTGCTGCCCGGGCGCGTGGATTCGGCGCCCAGGTCAAGAATGTCGGCGCCTTCGGACAGCAGCCGCTCGCAGCGCGCCAGCGCCTCGCGCTCGCTGCCAAGCGTGCCGCCGTCGGAAAACGAATCGGGCGTGAGGTTGACAATGCCCATCACCAGCGGCCTGTCCAGCACAAGCGGGCCGCGCGTGATGCGCCAGACGGGAGCGGGGGCAGCAGCGTTCATCTGAAAGCGGAAAACCAAAGGCGCGCAGCATAGCCGCAGATATACCCATTGCTATAACGTATCTTTGCCGACTTTTATTGCCGGCGACCAAACAATACCCCATTGTTTCACTTATCCTGATGCGGTGCGACAATCGCGCGCACTCGAGAAATTCAACAATGAGCACAC
Organism: Ottowia sp.; assembly: GCA_017437605.1. Taxonomy (GTDB): domain Bacteria; phylum Pseudomonadota; class Gammaproteobacteria; order Burkholderiales; family Burkholderiaceae_C; genus Ottowia. Next base: position 921 of record JAFRYL010000069.1, read on the forward strand.
CCTATTCCACCCTCCCGCTGGCCGAGCCGCTGCAGCGCGCCGTTGCCGAGCTGGGCTTTGAAACCATGACGCCGATTCAGGCGCAGGCCATTCCCGTCGTGCTGGCGGGGCAGGACGTGATGGGCGCCGCGCAGACCGGCACGGGCAAAACCGCCGCCTTTTCGCTGCCGCTGCTGCAGCGCCTGCTGCGGCATGAAAACGCCTCCGCCTCCCCCGCGCGCCACCCCGTGCGCGCACTCGTACTGCTGCCCACGCGCGAGCTGGCAGCACAAGTGGCGCAGCAGATTGAACATTTCGCGCGCCACACGCAGCTGCGCAGCGCCGTCGTCTACGGCGGCGTGGACATGAAGCCGCAAACCGAACAGCTTCGCCGTGGCGTGGAAGTGCTCATTGCCACGCCCGGCCGCCTGCTCGACCACATTGAAGCCAGAACCACCGTGCTCACGCAGGTGGAATACGTCGTGCTCGACGAAGCCGACCGTATGCTCGACATCGGCTTTCTGCCCGACCTGCAGCGCATCCTCGGCTTTCTGCCCGCCAACCGCACCACGCTGCTCTTTTCCGCCACCTTCTCGCCTGAAATCAAGCGGCTCGCGGCCAGCTACCTGCACAACCCCACCGTCATCGAAGTCGCGCACCAGGGCGAAACCGCCGCCACCGTGGAGCAGCACTTCCACCTCGTGCCCGAAGACGACAAACGCCGCGCCCTACGCTGCCTGCTGCGCGAGCACGGCCTGCGGCAAGCCTTCGTCTTCTGCAACAGCAAACTCGGCTGCGCACGGCTCGCGCGTGCGCTCGAGCGCGACGGCCTCTCCTGCGTCGCGCTGCACGGCGACAAAAGCCAGGACGAGCGCCTCAAAGCACTCGCCGCCTTCAAGGAAGGCAAAGTCGCCCTGCTCGTTGCCACCGATGTCGCCGCGCGAGGGCTGGACATCAAGGACGTGCCCGCCGTCTTCAACTGGGAGCTGCCCTTCAACCCCGAGGACTACATCCACCGCATTGGCCGCACCGGGCGCGCTGGCGCAGCGGGGCTGGCATTCAGCCTGCTCACCGGCGCCGAAGCGCGCCAGAGCAGCGCGCTGGAACGGCTGCTGGGCAAAAAACTTGAAATCGAGCCGCTCACACTCGACGACGACGAACGCCCCCGCCGCAGCAGCGACGGCAGCGCGCGCCGCTACAACGATGGCCGCCGCCGCTGGCGCGGCGTCCCCGAAGAAACGGAAGCCCCGCCCCCGCGCCGCGAAGCCCCCGCCGACCCGCTCTTTGACCAGCCCTACGAAGCACCCAGCGGCGACGCCCCCGCCCCCGCATGGGAAGCGCCCCCGCCGCGCCTTGGGCGCAAATCACTGCCCTCCAACATCCGCCCGCGCCGCAAACTCGCCGCGCTGCTTGCGCCCAGCAGCGAAACACCAAGGGTATAAAGCAGTCGCCGGCTTCATAAGCCGGCGATGCTGCATATTATGCAATAGTATCAATATACTATTGCCACATACATCACATCGCCGGCAACTTGTGCCGGCGACGAATGAATACCCGATGCTTTCTGGCGCTGCTCAGCGCCCCTGTTCCCGGCTCCACTGCTGCAGCCATATCCGCGCCGGCGGATAGCTGGCCGCCAGTGCTGCGGCGATTTGCTGCGCCTCCAGCAGCCACGCGCCACCCTCCTGATAGACCAGCCACTGGGCGTAGAGCAGTTGCCGCGCCTCCTGCGGCAGCGACACTTCGGCCAGCGCCTGCGGCACGGGCGGCAGCGCGTCGGGCGCCACCACCGTCAGGTCTTCCACATTGGCATTGCCACGCAGGGGCTCCACGCCCGGCGCCAGCCCCTCTTTTGCCTTGATGGACAGCTCATACTTGCCGGGCGCAAAGCGCACCTCGGGCAGCGTGGCGCTGCGCGCCTGCGGCGCGTCTGCCGCGCCCAGGACGCGCTCGCCGTCGAGCAACTGCACGCGAAACGGCGCCTCGCCGCCCATCCAGCTCAGGTGCAGCGCGCGGCTGCCGGCGGCCAGCTTGAACGCCACCTTGGGGTCAGCCGGGTAGATGGCGGGATATTTCGCCTGCCCAACGCCCCGCGTGCTGGCAGAAGCCACTTGCACGCCACGGCTTGCCAGCTCACCGAGCAAGGCCGAGAAGTTGTCCCACACGTTTGAGCGCTCCCGCGCCTTGACGAGGTAGCCACGCCCACCCGCCTCTTTCGCCGTCACCGACGCGCACCCCTCCTCCACACACAGGCGCAGGGAGGCGTCCGCATCTTCAATCTTGATGATGTCGCCGCCGTAAAGCTGTGCTGCCCCATAGGGCAGCGGCGAGGGGAAAGTGACGCGCTCGCCCTGCCGCTCCACCACTATCTTGCCTTGGGCAAGCGCGTCGGCGGGGCGGCTCATTTCAATCCAGGCGGCGACTCCCCTGCCGCCCTGTCCGGCAGCAAGGGCGGGGGCGGCAAGGCCAAACGCGGCCAGCGCCGCCACAGGCAGGGTGTGCAGCAATCGCATCATGTGTGCTCCTTTTGGTGTGCAGATATTTCCTTTAGTTTGCGCTTTTCCATGAAGATTTCCAACTCCCGCTCCAGATAGATGCCGATGAAGGGCGCCGAAGCATTCAGCCAGAAACCGCGCCTGATAAGCCACAGACTGAGCAGCGCGATAAGCAGCGGCGCCAGCACGCGCATGAACGCCTTGGCAAAAAAGGCCGGAAACAGGGCAACGCTCGCCGCCCCCACGAACGCACTGACGACCGCTATCGCTGCGTCCTTCTGCAAGGGCATGTCTTGCAGGATGTCCACAGTCAGCAGACTGTCCACGGCGTTGACCAGCACCAGCGGGCCGGGCATCCGGCCAATGGGCGTCAGGTGGTGGTCGTGGCTCGCGTCGTAGGAAGCGCCAACCACCGCCACGGTCAACGGCTTGACGCCGGCGGCCTTTTTGAATTGCGCCAAGTCATTGCGCAACATTTCGGCAGCGGCGCCCCGGCTTTGGCAGGGCGGCTCCTCCGCGCACAGCAGCTCGGCGGCGGCAATCCTGTGGTACTTCGGCCTGATTCTTTTTGCGCCTGACGCGATGGCTTTTTTGTTCCGCTCCTGCCAGTCCGGGTGCCGGAACAGCACGCGGTTGGCCAGATACCCGCTGGCATAGGCTGCTTCTCCATCCTCTTCGCGCAGCAGTCTCGGCTGCGGCGGCGTGCCGCGCTTGCAATCCTTGTCCGTGAAAAAGCCCTGCTGATAGCAGGTGTTGTAGAGCCTCTGCACCCACGCGCCCGCCTGCCAGTCGGCAAGGCGCGCGGAATAGCCCCCTGCTCGCCCATCTTCCCATGCCGCCCTGCGGGCAGAGATGTCTTCAAGCGTTTCATTCACGGTCGGCTGCGGCTCGGCAGCGTCCACCACGCAGCGCCCGCCACGTTCGGGCGCCACGGGCGTGACAAGCGCGGCGCCCTCCACCTTTTCAAAGCGCAGCCGCCACGGAACGTCCCAATCCTCGTCACCGGCTCTCTTCTTCTCCAGCGCCCGAATCATCAGCTGCGGCGATGGCACCACGGCCCACACCCCTTCGCCCAGTTCATTGCCGGGCAACGAATAGCAGGCGCTTTCCCACAGGCGCCAATGGCGCAGCATCTGCCCGCCCGAAGACTCAAAGTTCGGCGCCACGGCAAACACACGCTGCGGATATTTCGCCATCAGCGTATCCACGGCATAGGACGGACGAATGCCCTGCACTGAATACTCCTCCAAAGGCCGCCGAAAACTGCGCACAAATAGAAGGGAGCTTTCTCTGTGCTGCCCCAATACGCCCTCCATGCGTGCAAGGAACGCCTCCTGCCCAGCGTCCCGCTCCCCCTCTATGAGGAAATCCACCAGCACATAGCGCGACTTCAATTGAGCCGCACGCTCAATCAGGCTCGCCACCTGCTCTAGCGGCACGGTTTTCGGCTCGCCGCCACCCCACGCCGGGCTGCGCCATGTGCGCTCGTCCACGTCAATGAAAAGCTGCACCGGGCGCCTGTCGCTCCTGCCGATGTTGGCAACCAGCCCCATCGCCTTGTCCAGCGCATAGTTTTCAAGCCACTGGCCAGGGCCAACGCGCCCAAGCAGGGACACCACCACTTCCATGGCCATGGCGGCCACAAAAGCACGCCAGAACGGGCGCTTCCACAGGCGCTTCACGAACGCCCATAGCGCCTCAAGTGCCTGCAGCACACCGCGCCCAAGGCACTTCACGAGCGCCCAAAACGCCCCTAGCACCCGTCGCACGCCGCGCCCAAACTGCCGGAAACGCTCCACCAGCATCACAGCCAATTACCCATCAAGATGAAAGGCGCCCAGTAGTAAGGATGGTTTGCCCCTGCTGCTTCCAGCGTTTTGCCTGCCGCATCGGTCTGCCTGCCGCGCGCGCGGGCGGCTTCCGTCAGTTCGGCAGCCACGCGCCCTTCAATGAAGGCAAGCTGCGTCTTTTGCAACGCTTCGGCTTTGCTCAGTCCTTGCCGCTGGCGCAGGCTGTAAAAGAGCTGCATGAATTGCCCTGTACTTTCATCGGCCACTTCCCAGAGGCTTGCCAGCACGCCCTTGGCGCCTTGGCGCTGCACCAGCACGCCGAGGCCTTCCACTTCGTGCCCGTCCTTGTCTTCGCCGCCCACGCCAGTGTTGCAGGCTGACAGGGCGACCAAATCCACATTGTTGAAGCGATAGCCTTTGCGTATGTCCGCCAGCGTCAGCTTGCCGCCATCGCCCAGCAGCAGATACGAGGCTTGTTCGTTGCCACGTTTTTCAAAGACGAAGTGGCTGGCGACGTGTACGACGGGCGGCGGGCTGTTCAGCGCTGCCCGCAGGCTTTCGCGGGTGAAGTCGCCATCCAGCCGCACGGTGCCATCAAGGGCGTTGGCGCGTATGCCCGCAAGCTCGCCTGCCACGGCGGGCAGGGCGTGGAGGTCGCTCACTTTCTTGCTCACGCCAAAGCCGGCAAAGCTCCAGTTTGCGGTGGGCTTGTCCGTGATGCGGTCTTTGGACATGTCGGTGTAGTTGGAGAGCACGTAGCGCTGTGCCAGATACTTTTCTCCGTCATGCAGCGCGGCAAAGGGCAGGTAGCGCAAGGCGCCGTCGGGCGCCAGCATCAGCGTTTTTGCCTCTTTCAGTTCTTCGGCAGCGGGGGCGATGAGCAGGCCGTGAAGTTCCTTGCCGAGTGTGTTCACGTCTGGGGACTTGGCAACGATGGCACTCTGGAAGGCGGCAACTTTGTCCGCCAGCGCGCTGGCTTTGATGTCCACCTGCTGCGCCTTCATGCCGTCTTTGGTGGTAATCAGCAGCCAGAGGCGCTCTTGTGGCATGAGGTACTGCACCAGCACGGTGCCCTCGCCAAGCTGTGCCAAGGGTTGCTGCATGGGGCTGGTGTTGTCCAGCCGGTTGACTTCGCCCGAAGCATCGTCGGCAAAGGCGCGCTTCACGTCTTCAAAGAAGGCGTCCATGTCATTTGCGAGCGCGGCAAACTCGGTGCTCTTGGGGTCGGCCTTTGCCAGCTTGGCGGCAATGTCCTGAAAACGTTGCTCCCACTTCGCTTCGCGCGGGCTGTATGCCACGCGGGTGCGGCGTGGGTCGTCAGCAGCGTCGGCGCTCTTGCCCACAAAGTCGCGGTATTCCGCCTCTTTCAACATCGCCAGCACCTGCTGACCTTCGGCAAGACGGTTTTGCGCAAAAAGCAGGTCGGCGAGTTTGTTGTAATACTCTTGTTTGCTTTTGAGGAAGCTGCGCTGCGATACCGCCTCCATTGCCATATTAGTTTCACGCACCGCCTGCAATGTATTAACCGCCCGTTTGCCATAAAACGCAGACAGATTGGGGGAGGATTTTTCGTACAGGTCGCGCAGGTTTCCCGGTACACTCCATAAAAGGTCAGGTTCTCCGCTGCCCGCAGCAATGGGCAGGGCGCGTTTGTAGAGCGGCTCTGCCTTGCTCTGGTGTCCCTGTTTGAAATGCAGCGTTGCAAGATTATTCAGGCTTCTGGCCACGCTGGGGTTTTCCGTGCCAAGCGCCTTTTGTGCCTTTTCCCGAATCTCCAGGGCGCGCTTGTGAAGCGGTTCGGCTTCGGCGTAACGACCTTGGTCAACATACAGCGCAGCCAGATTGTTCAGACTCAAGGCGACGTTGGGGTGTTCCGCTCCCTGCCGCTTTTCAAAAATTGCCAAGGCGCGCTTATAAAGCGGCTCGGCTTCGGCATAGCGAGCCTGGTCCCTGTACAGCCCCGCTAGGTTATTCAGGCTCAAAGCAACGTTGGGGTGCTCCGCGCCCAGTTGTTTTTCACGAATTGCCAAGGCGCGTTTGTGGAGCGGTTCGGCGTCGGCGTAGCGCGCTTGCCTGTCGTACAGCGCCGCCAGATTGTTCAGGCAGAGGGCAACATTTGGATGCTCCGTGCCGAATTTCTTTTCAATAATTTCCAAAGAACGCATGTAGGATTGTTCCGCCTCGGCGTAACGGGCTTGATGGATATACATCGTCGCCATTTTTGTCAGGCCAGAAGCAACACTTGGATGTTCTGCGCCCAGCGCCTTTTCTTTAATCTCCAAGGCGCGTTTGTAAAGCGGTTCGGCATCGGTATAGCGGTTTTGTACATGGTACATTGACGCCAGACTGTCCAAGGTGTTGGCTACAGCAATGTGCTCTGCGCCCAGTTGCTTTTCAAGAATTGCCAAAGCGCGTTTGTAAAGCGGTTCGGCATCGGCGTAGCGGGCTTGGACGAAGTACACCTCCGCCAGATTGTTCAGGCTCTCCGCCACATCGGGGTGTTCTGCGCCCAATTGCTTTTCCCGAGTCGCCAAGGTGCGCTTGTGGTACAGCTTCGCCAGATTGGTCACGGCTGCGGCAGCGACAGGAGAACCTCCCGGCCCCAAAGTCCGCTCCATCAAGGCTTGCAAGCGTTCAGTGCCGGCCATCATTAGCGCCGCACATGCAAATAGCACAGCGAGCAACAGCACCAAAACACAACGCCGCAGCGTGCGCCCAAGACGTGTTCCACTCATGCGTGATGCTCCTCAAAAGCGGTTGCAGGGAGTGCGAAACTGCCCACAGGGCAGCATGTAATTTTCGCGTTTAATCTCATAGTATTAGACAATCTCCGGCAACATAAGCCGGCAATAAAACGCTCTATTGTGGAGTATGTATCTCCACACGCGGCAACACGGCAAAGCGCCCCGCCACTTCATGCACGGCGATGCGCCCGTCAAACGCCTGCACCAGCGCCTGTTGCGTTTCTCTGTTGCCGCATTCGCCGTGGTGCAGCACGCGCCCATCCTTGATGATGAGCAGCGCGTCAGCGGCCAGCGCCAGGCTCAACTCGTGCAGCACGCTCACCACCGCGCCGCCGCGTGCGGCGTGTGCGCGCATGAGCGCCAGCACATCCGCCTGATGCGGCGGGTCCAGGCTCGCCAGCGGCTCGTCGAGCAGCAGCACTTCGCTCTCGGTCGCCAGCGCGCGCGCAATCAGCACACGCTGCCGCTCGCCGCCTGAAAGCGCGCCAAGCGGCCTGCCCTGCCACTCCCAAGCATGCACGGCGTGCAGCGCACGTTCCACGGCGGCGCGGTCTTCCGCCGAGGGCGCCGAGAGCCAGCCCTGATGCGGCAGGCGACCAAGCACCACGGCGTCAAACGCGCGCACATGGTCAGCCAGCGGCTGCCACTGCCCAAGCCACGCCAGCGCCCTCGCCCGCTCTGCCGCGCGCCATTGCGCCAGCGGTTTTCCGAGCAGCCGCACTTCACCCGTACACGGCAGCAGCCCAGCCAAGCATTGCAGCAGCGTGGACTTGCCCGCGCCATTGGGCCCGACGACGGCCAGCCACTGCCCGCGCGGTACGCTGAAATGCACATCCGCCAGCACCTCATGCGTGCCGCGCCGCAAGCCAAGCTGCGCCGCCGCCACTGCCTCGCCCGCCGCATTCATAGCGCATTCCCCCGCCGGTGCATCAGCCGCAGCAGATACATCCCGCCCAGCAGCGCCGTGAGCACCCCCACGGGCAGCTCTTGCGGCGCCAGCAGCCAGCGCGCGCCAATGTCAGCGGCCAGCAGCAGCGCGCCGCCCATCAGCGCCGCCAGCACCAGCAGCGCCGCGTGCCGCACGGAAACCACTGAACGCACCATGTGCGGCGCCGCCAGCCCCACAAATGCAATCAACCCCGTTTGCGCCACCGCCGCACCCGTGGCCAGCGCCAGCGCCAGCACCAGCAGCGTGCGCAGCGGCGAAAGCGCCAGCCCCAGCGTCTGCGCCGTCGCCTCGCCCAGCGTGAGCGCGTCCAGCACGCGCGCCAGCAGCAAGGCCAGCGCCAAGCAGCCCGCCAGCGCCGCCGCCATTACCGCGCACCCGCCCCAGCCCAGCAGCGCCGTGCTGCCCAGCGAAAACGACTGCATCGCGTGCAGCGCATCGGGCGCAGCCAGCAGCACCAGCTCGCGCGCCGCGCCCAGCACATAACTCACCACCACGCCCGCCAGCAGCAGCCGCAACGTATGCTGCGCCCCGCGTGCGAGTGCCAGCGCCAGCAACACCCCGCCCAGCGCCCCCGCGCCCGCCATGCCCGTCAAGCCAAGGTGCGCAAGCCACCCCATCTGCCCCGCGCCCGCCAGCGCCAGCGTGCAGGCCACGGCCAGCGCCGCGCCCGACGCGCTGCCAAGCAAAAACGGGTCGGCGAGCGGATTGCGAAACAAGCCCTGCGCCAGCGCCCCCGCCAGCCCAAGCAGCGCGCCCGCCAGCCACGCCCCCGCGCTGCGTGGCAGGCGCACATCGCGCACGATGAGCCAGAGCGTTTCATCAGCGCGCGCGCGCGCCAGACTTTCAAACCCCGTGCTGCCCACGCACGCGCCCAGCCACAGCAGCAGTGCGCTGGCGGCCAGCAGCAGCACAGCGAGCTTGCGCGGGGAAGAAAACGAGGTCATCAGCATCGGCAAGAAAACAAAGCGGCGAAGCATAGCCGCGCCGCAGCTTCCCTGCCCGGCGGCGGCACAATGGGCGCTTTCGCTTCTTTGCCCGAATTGCCATGACAGAACCGAGCACGTACTTCATCTACATCCTTGCTGACACCCCGGCCAATGGGCTAGAGGAAAAACCGCGCGACATGTCCCCTTTCTTGTCGCCGGTTGACGGCAGCATTCACGTTTATAAAACCAATTCCGGCTGTACCATCTATAAGTTTCTCGACGACATTTGTTTCCTGCTTGCACCCGGCGGCAGGGACGAAGAAATAAAAGCGCAATATCCCGGCTGCTGTCCGCTGTGGCGAAAAGTCATAATGCGCGACGAATACCTTGCTCCGGAAAACATTTCCAAACAACTGCGTGGCTCCAGCACCCTGCAACTGGGCGAAAACAACTGTTTTGCAACCGGTGGCGGCAATCTCGTTGTTTTCAGCCCACATGGTGTGCACATTTCGCGCAAGGATGACGGAGCATGGGGCGCCAGCGCGTTTGAGCGGGATGTCAAAAAAACCATCGAGTGCTACCTGCTTGCACTTGCCTACCAGAAAAAATCCGAAACCCTGCTGCAGCGCGCCATCGCCGCCTTTGACAACGGGCAGGCGCAAGCCATGATAGATGCACGCGACGCCCTTTGCGCCTTTGACTTGAAATACTTTTTCGCCAACCCCGTGCGCATGGAAGTGTTTGAAACGCACGCGCTCTGGCGCATGGCGGCGTGGCACTGCGGCATCAAAGCCGCGCACGACGAAATCAAAAGCCAGATACTGGAACTGGCCACCATCATTGAAAACCGCCGCCGCGACAGCGAAGAAGCACGCCAGCGCCGCCTGGAGCGCAACCTCACCCTCATCGGGTTGTTCCTGTCTGCCGTCTCGCTGCTGGGGCTGGTGAAAAGTTTTTGGCAGTAGCGCGGAAGAAGCGAATACCCATAAACATGACGCTACATTGCCGGCTTATGTTGCCGGCGATGCAGCATTGTTTGGCTGAGTATGCGTTTTCCCGCCGTTCACATGAAACGGTCAAGCAGCTTGCGGCTGCGGCGGTCGAGGCGTTCGGCGTCGCGGATGAGGTAGTAGACGCCGTGGCTGTCGGTGACGAGGAGCGCGCCGCCGCCCATGCGCCGGATGTCTTCTTCGCCTTTGAGGGTGAGGCTGGTGTTGCCACGGTCGGTGTGCACCTGCCAGACGCTGGGGCAGGAGTAGCTGCTCACGGCTTCCAGCTTTTCTATGACGGGCATGAA
>JAFRYL010000070.1 GCA_017437605.1 Ottowia sp.
AGGGCGACCATGCAGTCGATGGCGTCGGCTTCAACCATGAGGGCGCGTATGTCGCCTTCGCCCGATTGGGTGCTGCTCATGGAGCCGTTGGCGAGGACGACGCCAGCGGCACCGGTGGGCGCGAGGTGGTGCCAGATGTGTTGCAGCCAGGCAAAGTTGGCGTTGCCTGCGGGCGGCGTGCCGAAGCGCCAGCGCACGTCGTCTTTGATGCGTTCGCCGCCCCAGTCGGAGATGTTGAAGGGCGGGTTGGCGAGGATGTAGTCGGCTTTGAGGTCGGGGTGTTCGTCTTTGTGGAAGCTGCCTTCGCTGTTCCAGCGGATGTCGTTTTCAATGCCGCGCACGGCAAGGTTCATTTTGGCCAGCCGCCAGGTGGTGTAGTTGGATTCCTGCCCGTAGATGGAGATGTCGTCGGTGCGCCCGCCGTGTTCGCGCACGAATTTTTCAGATTGCACGAACATGCCGCCGGAGCCGCAGCAGGGGTCGTAGACGCGCCCTTGAAACGGTTCGAGCATTTCGACCAGCACGCGCACGACGGAGCGCGGGGTATAAAACTCGCCGCCGCGTTTGCCTTCGGCGCCAGCGAATTGGCCGAGGAAGTATTCGTAGACGCGGCCGAGGATGTCGCGCGAGGTGTCGCCCGCTTCGCCCAGGGCGATGCCGCTGATGAGGTCTATCAGCTCGCCGAGCATGACTTTGCTGAGCGCAGGGCGGGCGTATTCCTTGGGGAGCACGCCTTTGAGGGATTCGTTGTCGCTTTCTATGGCGCGCATGGCGTCGTCGATGAGCGTGCCTATGCCGGGTTGTTTGGCGCCAGCCTGCAGGCGCGACCAGCGCGCCTGCGGGGGCACCCAGAAGATGTTTTCGGCAAGGTATTCGTCGGGGTCTTCGGCGGCTTGGGCGTCTTCGGCCAGCAGCGCGGCGTGCCGGGCTTCAAAGGCGTCCGAGATGTATTTCAGAAAAATGAGGCCGAGGACGACGTGTTTGTAGTCGCTCGGCTCCATGTTGCCGCGCAGTTTGTCGGCGGCTTTGAACAGTTCGGCTTCTATGCCGAGTTGCCCGGCGTTGCTGCTTTTGGCGGCGGCGCTGCGTGCCATGTCGTTTTCCTCTTTTTTTCACGTTCACCCGATGGGCGGATTTTCAAGGCTGTATCCCCACATAGTCACGCTCAATGGCGCGGTGGAAGGATTCGGGCAGCTGCGCCCAGTCGTGAATGTCCACGAGCATGGGCAGGTCGCTGTCGCGGAGGGCGTCCTGCAGGTCTGCCCAGTTCGGCGTTTCAGCGGCCAGATTCGCAGGGTTGCGCAGGACGATGTCCAAATCGCTGCCTTCGTGCGCCTGCCCGGTGACGCGGCTGCCGTATGCCCAGACCTGCGCGTCCGGCGCGTACTCGGCCAGCAGTGCGCGCAGCAGGCGCAGGTGGCGCTCGCCCAGTTGCAGGCGGGTGATGTCATGTCTGGGCATCAAACAGCTCCTGAAGCGTGTCGGCGGTGCGGCGCAGGTGGTCAACATTCAATGACATGCGTGCTCCTCTTGGGACGGCGGTTCGGGCGGCAATGATACGGCGGGCGACGCATATATACCCTACGCCTTATGCCGCAAGCGGCGCAATCTGCTGGCTGGCAACGGCGGCAAGCATGTCCGCCGTCACAAGCTGCGAGGCGATTTCCACAAGTGGCCGCAGGACGAAGGCGCGCTGCCACATGCGCGGGTGCGGGACGCTGAGTTGCGGACTGGCGATGCGCGCGCCGCCGTAGAGCAGCAAATCAAGGTCAAGCGTGCGCGGGGCGTGGTGGTAGGGGCGCTGGCGGCCAAAGCGCGCTTCCAGTGCGAGCAGCTCGTGGAGCAGCGCGGGGGCGGTGAGCCGCGTTTCTACGGCGGCGGCGGCGTTGATGTAGTCGGGGCCGCTGGCGTCCACGGGAGCGCTGCGCCAAAGGCGCGAGTGGCGCAGCATGTGCGTGTGCGGCAGTTCGTCCAGTGCAGCGATGGCGGCGCGCAGCGTGGCGGGGGCGTCGCCCAAATTGGCGCCGAGGGCGACGAACGCGGTGATGGGTGGACGCGACAAAGTCATGGGGTATCTATTGGTCGCCGGCTTTATAAGCCGGCAATCAAGGTTGTTGTATTTGTGTATATCTCACTTCAATGGATACCAAGTGATGATATATGCCATCGCCGGCAACTTGTGCCGGCGAGCGATATATACCCTTAAACAACACCCCCTCTCCCTACCCTCTCCCCCTCTGTGCTGCTGACGCAGCACGGGGGGCGAGGGGTTGGTTTTTTTCATGCGCCGCTTGTGTTTTCGCCCGCGCTGTTTTCACCGCCTTCTGCCTTTTTGCGCGGGCGGCGACGGCGACGGCGTTTTTTGGGGGCTGCTTCGGAGGCGGTTTCGTCGGGGGCGATGTTTGTTTCGGGCGCTTTGGGGGCGCTTTTCTTGCGTCCGCCGCCACGGGTGTTGGCGCGCGCGGCGCGCTGGCGCTGCACCAGGCTTTCGCGGTCGCCTTCGTCGGAGCGCTCGAAAAGCTGCCACCAGTCGCAGAGTTCTTCGTCGGCTTCGCCGGTTTCGGCGCGCAGGCGCAGCATGTCCAGCGCGGCGCGGAAACGCTGTTGCGCCGCCAGGCTGTGGGCGCTGGCGCCGGTGCGTTTTTCAAAGCGCGGCTGCATGAGCCAGATGTCGCGCATTTCAGCGCCAAGCCGCCCGCGTCCGGAGACTTCGCCCACGTGCGCGCCAAAGACTTCGTCAATGGCCGCGTGCAGCGCGGGGGTGGCGTGTTCGCCCTGCTCCAGCCGCTGCTGCCAAGCGGCGCGAACGTCTTGCCAGAGCACGCAGGCGAGCAGGAAGGAGGCGGTGACAGGCCGCCCGGCGGCGATGCGGCGGTCGCTGTCGTGCAGCGCGGCGCGCACGAGCGGCTCGTCGGCGCGCTGCACGATGAGGTCCAGCAGCGGATACACGCCCTTTTGCAGCCCAAGCTGGCGCAGCGTGTGCACGCTGGCTTCGGCGTGGCCGGTTTGCAGGAGTTTGAGCATCTCGTCAAACATGCGGCTGGGCGGCACGTCAGCGAGCAGTGGCAGGCTGCGCTTCAAGGGGCGCGCGGTGGCGGCGTCCAGTTCAAAGCCAAGGTGCGCGAGCTTGGCGGCAAAGCGCACGGCGCGCAGGATACGCACGGGGTCTTCGCGGTAACGCGCGGCTGGCTCGCCAATCATGCGAATGCAGCGCGCGCGCGCGTCGGCCAGCCCGCCGTGGTAGTCCACAAGAATGCGGCTTTCCGGCTCGTAATACATGGCGTTGACGCTGAAGTCGCGCCGCGCGGCGTCTTCAATCTGCGGCCCCCAGACGTTGTCGCGCAGCACGCGGCCGCTTTCGTCCACGGCGTGCTTGACGCCCGCAAGTTGGCGCGCGCTGCGCTCGTCGGCGGCGATGCGCTCGGCTTCCTCGTTGTTGAGCCAGGCGCGGAAGGTGGAAACTTCAATGACGGCGCGCGCCTTGGCACGCCAGCGCCCCAAGACGACGTGCACGATGCGGAAGCGCCGCCCGACAATGTAGGCGCGGCGAAAAAGCCTTTTCACCTCTTCGGGCGTGGCGTTGGTGGCCACGTCAAAGTCTTTGGGTTTGAGGCCAAGCAGCAGGTCGCGCACCGCGCCGCCGACGATGTAGGCCTCGTAGCCCGCTGCGCGCAGCGTGCGCACCACGCTCACGGCGTCGTCATCAAGCAGCGCGGGGTCAATGCCGTGTGTTTCTTCGCCGATTTCCACGCGCTTGCCAAGGCGCGTTTTTTTGCCGCCGGTTTTGCCCGTGGCTTTGTCAATCAGTTTTCCAATCAGTTTGCGAATCATGGTGCAGTAAAAAGATTCAAAATGCGCCAACCGCGCTCCTCAGCGATGGCGCGCAAACGCGCGTCCGGGTTGGTCGCTACGGGCTGGTGCGCCTTTTCCAGCAGCGGCAAATCGTTGATGGAATCGCTGTAAAACGTAATGTGCGCGGTATTCCAGTCCAGCCCGCGCGCCGCCAGCCAGTCCGTAACGCGCGTGATTTTCCCCTCGCGGAACGACGCCACGCCCTCAATTTCGCCCGTCACCCAGCCATCCGCGCCGCGCGCCAGGCGCGTGGCAATCAGCTCATCCACGCCCAGCGCCTGCGCGATGGGCGCGGTGACAAATTCATTGGTCGCCGTGACGATGGCCACCGCATCGCCCGCGCGGCGGCATTCGTCCAGCAGCTTCAATGCCTGCGGGCGAATGGCGGGGGCAATAATTTCCTGCATGAACTGCGCGCGCAGTTTTTCGCTGCCGTCACGCCCGCAACTGCGCAGCCCCTCGCACACAAAACGCACATATTCGCGCACGTCCAGCGTGCCGGTGAGGTACTGGCGGTAAAAACCATTGTTGCGCCGCGCAAAATCCTCCGCATCCACCGCGCCGCTGCGCGCCATGAAATTGCCCCACGCCTCGTCGGAATCGATGGGCAGCAGGGTGTTGTCAAGGTCAAACAGGGAGATGTTCATGCAAAAACGGGCAGATTCATTCTTCCACACCTACCACAGGCGAGTGCTGCAGCAGGTGGAACTTGCCGTCCTTGAACTCAAAGACGAAGGAGCCGGTGCCTTGCTCTATGCCGCCCTGCACGTAAAGCAACGTGCTGGATTTTTCATATTTCAGGTTCAGGTCCACCCAGCCCTCCTCAACGGGATAGCCGCTGATGCCGAGGCCGTCAAAAATCTTGCCGCTGGCCGCGTCTATCACATTAAATGCGATACAGCTCGTGCCGCAACCGTAGGAAAAGATGATGTATTTGCCAGCGAAATTGACGCCTTCGGCGGGATTTTCGCGCGCATATTTGAGCGCATCGCGTGCGCGCGTGCGGAAGTTGTGCTTTTTGTCGGCAATATCGCGCGCAACTTTCCCCGACCAGGCGGGCGCGGCGTATTTGGCCTTGTCAATAGCGGGGAAACGCTGCACAAGCGGCGGCGCGTCCTTTTGCGGCGGCGCGGCGGTGTATTCCTTGGCAAAGGCGGGGCTGGCGGCCACGGCCAGCGCAAGTGCGAGCGAGGCGAGGTGCAATTTCATGGAAACTCCGGGGAAAGCTGGGCAGTGGAGGCGCCAAGCGGCGCTGTGCGCGGGATGGTGGTGGGTCGTGCAGGGCTCGAACCTGCGACCAAGGGATTATGAGTCCCCTGCTCTAACCAACTGAGCTAACGACCCCTCGTGCGCCTCGAGTGGCGAAGGGCGCGATTCTAGACGTTCAGCGTGTGCAGCGGGCGGCGGGCGCGACACATTGCATTCTTGCAGGAGCGATTGCCTGTTTTTGGGCGCTGTCCGCGTTATCTATGGAAATGTCGGCGGGCACAAGAATTCTTCCCCCCGCCCCCGCCGTTGCGTCAGCAACGGACAGGGGGAGAGGGGTAGGGGTGAGGGGGCAAAAGCACGGGCGCTTGCCGCCACGCTTGACGGCAGCGTGGCGCCCCCTCACCCAGCACCC
>JAFRYL010000071.1 GCA_017437605.1 Ottowia sp.
CCGCGATGCCAAGGAGTCCCTTGGCGTGGACATGTCGTCTGTGGACGCTAGCCAGTTGCGGCTGGCGCGCCAGCAGCTCCATCAGGCTGTTGGTGCGCTCGACATGGTCGGGCAGCCTGTCGCAGCACAGATGGTGCGGGGCATGGAGGCAGTGGTGCAGCAGTTTGTGCAGCACCCCGAGAAATGCACCGACGAAGCCGCAGGCGTGCTGGAAAAAGCCGGCTTTGCGCTCATGGAGTATCTGGAAGGCAACCTCGGCGGCAAACCGCGTCCGGCGCTGGGGCTGTTCCCGCAATACGCGCAAATCCAGACGATGGCCGGAGCCGACCGCGTACATCCGGCGGACTTGTGGGATTTCCAGTGGTACTGGGCCAATCCGGACACGCCGCCGGCAGCGCAAAGCAACACCTACAGCGCCGAAGTGCGCACCCGCCTTGACCATTGCGTGCTCAACATCATGCGCCGTGGCGACCCGAACGCGGCGACCGAGATGGGCGTGATGTGCCTCGGGCTGGCCGAAGGCGAGGGTGAGCAGCGCCCAAGCATCTTCTGGAAACTGGCTTCCGCCTTCATGCAGGCGCTGGGCGTGCAGGCTGCGCGCGTGGACATCTACACCAAGCGTGCCACCTCGCGCATCCTGCTGCAATATGCATCGCTGGCAGCTGGCGACAAGAAAGTATCGGAGCGGCTGGCGCAAGACCTGCTGTTTTTCTGCGCGCAAGCCGATGTGCAGGGCAAGGATGCGCCCGTGCTGGCAGCGGTGCGCAAGGCGTGGGGGCTGGAGGGCGTCCACCTCATCGCCTACGACAAGCCCACGTTCGGGCTGTATGACCCGGCGATTCTGGCGCAGGCGCGCCGGCGCATTGAGGCCGTCAAGGAAAACTGGTCAGGTCTGGCGGGCGGCGACACTTCGCGCCTGAAGGCCTGCGTGGATCAGTTCGGGCTGGTGGTGGACTCGCTCACCAACCTGCACCAGAACAGCAAACCGCTGGCAGAGGCGCTTTCGCGCGTTTCGGCGCACGTGGAACAGACGGGTCAGCCGCCGAGCCAGGATTTGGCGATGGAAACAGCCACGGCGGTGCTGTTCCTGGAGGCCTCGTTTGCAGACTTCCAACCGTCAGACACCGTGTTTACCCAGCGCCTGAACCAGTTGGCCGGGCGGCTGGACGCGGTGCGCAGCGGCGGGCAGCCACCGGCGCTGGAATCGTGGATGGAGGAGCTGTACCGCAGCGTCAGCGACCGCGAAACGCTGAGCACCGTCGTCGGCGAACTGCGCACCACCCTGGGCGAAGCCGAGCAGTTGCTCGACCAGTTCTTCCGCGCGCCAGAAGACAAGGCGCCCCTTGAACAATCCGCCAAGCTGCTGGAGCAGATGCGCGGTGTGCTCATGGTGCTCGGTCTGGAGGATGCGGCGCGCGCGGTTGGCGACATGGGCGAGGCCATTGCCGAGTGGCAGCGTGTTGAAGGCGATCCCTCGCAAGCCGATGGTGGCAAATCGTTTGAGCGTTTCGCCAACAGCCTTGGCGCCCTCGGTCTGTTGGTGGATACCTTGGCGTACCAGCCTGAACATGCAGCCGAACGTTTCTTCTACGACGAGGATGTGGGCGAATTGCGGCGTGTTGAAGCGCCGCCGTCGCAGTTGGCGCCGTTGTCCGAGCTGGAGGAGGAGCATCCGGCGCAGGAAGAGGGTCCCATTACCGAACCTGGGGCGCTCGCGGAGCTGCTGGAACAGCCGAGAGAAGCCATCTCCGAACACCTCGAAGAAATTGCGGGTCGCGCGGCGCTGGAAGAAAAACCCGCGCTGGCGCGCGCTGCCAGCAAAGCGGCGGAAGCCGCGCGCAAGGACGATGCCGCTTCCCTGACCGAGGCGCTGGACAAGCTGCAAAGCGTTGCGGCGCCTGCGGCGGCACTTGCGCCCGAACCGGCTCCAGTGCAGGAAGAAGAGCCGCTGGATGAAGGCATTGATAACGAGCTGCTCGACATCTTCCTGGAAGAAGCGCGCGAAGTGGTGCAGACCGGTGGCGACGCGCTCAAGGCACTGGCCGGTGCGCCCGGCGACATGGAGCAGCAGACCACGCTGCGCCGCGCATTCCACACGCTCAAGGGCAGTTCGCGCATGGTGGGCTTGACCGAATTTGGCGAAGCAGCCTGGGCGATGGAACAGGTGATGAACGCATGGCTGGCCGAGAACAAGCCCGTCAGCGACGACCTGCGCGGCCTGACCGGCGATGCGCTGGAAGCCTTTGGCAAGTGGGTGGAAGACATCTCGGCGCACAAGGCGCGGCACTGGAATTCCGCGCCGTTCCGCACGGCAGCCGACGCCCTGCGCGTGGACGGCAAGCGCGTGCCGCTGGAAATAGGTGCCGCGCCCGCGCCTGCACCGGAACCTGCGCCCGCACCGGATGCGGCAGCACCTGCGCCTGCGCCAGAAGCTGCCGCATCCACACCAGAAGTTGCCGCCGCGCCAGAGCCGGAGGCAGAACCGGAACTTGCCCCTGCACCCGATGTGGTACCCGAAGTGCCGGCTCCTGTCGCCGCTGCCGTGCCTGAGGAAGAAAAAGCCGAGGCGCCGGAGTCTGCCGAGCTGCAGCTTGAAGACATCTTCGCGGACATTGGCGACGTTGAGGCGGTGGAAGCCGTTGAAGTTGCAGAAGCGGTTGAAGCTGTTGAGGCGAAGGAAGCGCCTGCCGCGCCCGAGGCGCTTGAAGTGCAGGCGCAAGGCGCCGAAGCGGACGTGTTTGACGGGCTTGACCTGCCGTCGCTGGATTTGCCGGAGGATGGCTCCGGATTTACGTTCTCGCGCGCGCCTGAACCTGAGCTTGACCTTGAACTTGAGTCTGAACCCGTTTCCGAGCAGCCGCAGGACGACAGCACAAAGGTTGGCGACTTGGTCGTCAGCACGCCGCTCTACAACATCTACGTGGAAGAGGCCACGCAGCATGCGCAGCAGCTTGCGGAGCATCTGGCTAGGTGGTCGGGCGACGTCAGCCGGCCTGTGCCGGAAGACGCCATCATCAATGCGCACTCGCTGGCGGGCAACTCCGCCACTGTGGGCTTCATCGCCCTGTCCGAGATGGCGCGCTCGGTGGAACACGCCCTGCAGCGCCTGCGCGAGCAGCCGCACGGCGACGACACGCAGGCCAAGGCGCTGTGCGAGGCCGCGAGCGAAATCCGCAGCTCGGTGGAAGCGTTTGCCGAAGGCGAACTGAAGGCGCCGAGCGTCGTCGTGCAGGCTCGCGTCAGTGCGATTGAGCCGAACCCCTCGCCGTCCGCGCAGGCGCCGCTGACGGAAACGCCTGTCGAAGAGGCCGAAGCGCCCGTCGCTGCCGTGGCGCCAGCCGCGCCGGTTGGTGGGCAGGGCACGTTTGCCGGCATTCAGGAAGTCGACGACTTCAATCCCGACATGTTCGAGATTTTTGCGGAAGAGGCCGAAGACCTGTTCCCGCGTCTTGACGAGGCGATGCGTGCTTGGCAAGGCAACCCCGACTCGCTTGAAACCAGCAAGGAAGTGCGCCGTGTGCTGCACACCCTGAAGGGCAGCGCGCGCATGGCGGGGCTGCTGCGGCTGGGCGAGATGGCGCATCGCGTTGAGTCGGCCATAGAAACTGTGGGCACGGAAAACGTCAGCGTTGACGCCGTTGAATCGGTGCAAAGCGACATTGACGAGTTGCAGGACGCCTTCCGGCTGTTGCAGGCGGGTGGTGTGCCGGCAGCGGCGGTGGAAGTGGTGGAAACTGCGCCTGAACCTGTGGCACTACCACCTGCACCCGAACCCGTTGCGCCGCCTCCCGCGCCCCCTGTGGTTGAGCCTGTTGCTCCGCCTGCGCCTCCAGCGGCAGAGCCTGTTGTGCCCCCTGCACCTCCCGCACCTGTTGTGGCGCCAGCGCCCGCCGTGGCGCCAGCTGCGCCGGTTGGTGGACAGGGCACCTTTGCCGGCATTCAGGAAGTCGACGACTTCAATCCCGACATGTTCGAGATTTTTGCGGAAGAGGCCGAAGACCTGTTCCCGCGTCTCGACGAGGCGATGCGTGCCTGGCAGGGCAATCCCGATTCGCTTGAAACCAGCAAGGAAGTGCGCCGTGTGCTGCACACCCTCAAGGGCAGCGCGCGCATGGCGGGGCTGCTGCGGCTGGGCGAGA
>JAFRYL010000072.1 GCA_017437605.1 Ottowia sp.
CGTCTACCAATTTCGCCACCCGCGCGACAGTTGCCGACACGCGGCAAACAAGCGGGGGCGCATTCTAGCGGCGCAGGGGCGCGGCGCGCGGCGCGGCGGGGGCTGGATTGTGTGCGGCGGGCGCTCTTTTTCAGGGAGCGCATCGCCCGCATTGCTGCGCGGGTGCGCGGTGCTCCTGCGCGCCTCTTTTCAAGTGCAGGCCGGCGGCGGATAATTCGCGGTTTTGCTCTGTGCGCGCCGGGCTGCCGCGCGGCGTGCGCTGGCACTGCATTGTTCACGCCATGACTGAACCGAATACTGAAACGCTGGCCGGTATTTCGCCGGTGCAGGATATTGTCAATGAATTGCGCGCCGGGCGCATTGTCATTCTGGTGGATGACGAGGACCGCGAAAATGAAGGCGACATGATGATGGCCGCCGATTTCGTGACGCCCGAAGCGATTAACTTCATGGCCACGCACGCGCGCGGGCTGATTTGCCTGACGCTCACGGCCAAACGCTGCGCGCAACTTGGGCTGGAGCTGATGAGCACGAACAACAGCTCGCGCTACGGCACGGCGTTCACCACGTCCATTGAGGCTGCCGAGGGCGTGACCACGGGCATCAGCGCCGCTGACCGCGCGCGCACGGTGCGCGTGGCGGTGGCGGCGAACGCGCAGCCGAGCGACATCGCGCAGCCCGGGCACATCTTTCCAGTGCGCGCGGTGCCGGGCGGCGTGCTGATGCGCGCCGGGCACACGGAGGCGGGCTGCGACCTCGCGCGCATGGCCGGCTGCACACCCGCCACCGTGATTTGCGAAGTGATGAATGAAGACGGCACCATGGCGCGCCTGCCGGATTTGCAGCGCATCGCGGCAAAACACGGCCTGAAAATCGGCACCATTGCTGATTTGATTGAATACCGCAGCCGTACGGAATCGCTGATTGAAAAAATCGCGCAGCGCCCCATGCAAACCATGCACGGCATGTTTGAAGCGCATATGTGGCGCGACAAGCCGCTGGGCGCGCTGCACATGGCGCTCACGCTCGGGGCATGGCAGCCTGGCGAGGCGGTGCCGGTGCGCGTGCATGAGCCGCTCTCGGCGCTGGACGCACTGGAGGCCCACCGCACCCTGCATTCGTGGTGCCTGAACGAGGCCCTCGCGCGCATTCAGCAGGAAGGGCGCGGCATCGCCGTGCTGCTCAACTGCGGCGAAAGCGCCGCGCAGCTTCAGGCGCAGTTTGAGGGCACGGTGCGCACCAGCCCCGGCGCCGCGCGCCTTGACCTGCGTAGCTACGGCGTGGGCGCACAAATTCTGCGCGAGCTTGGCGTGCAGCGCATGCAGCTCATGGGCACGCCACGCCGTCTGCCGAGCATCACCGCCGGCTTTGGTCTGGAAATTGCGGGCTACATTGAGCGCCCGCAGCCGCAATAAAGGAGGCCGCCATGCTCCACGCTGACCTTGGAAAAGCACCGCAACTTGACGGCACCGCCCTGCGCATCGCCATCGTGCAGGC
This sequence comes from Ottowia sp., assembly GCA_017437605.1. Classification (GTDB taxonomy): domain Bacteria; phylum Pseudomonadota; class Gammaproteobacteria; order Burkholderiales; family Burkholderiaceae_C; genus Ottowia. The sequence continues at coordinate 1,498 of JAFRYL010000072.1, forward strand.
GCGCTTCAACGCGCACATCACGGACGCACTTGCCGCCGGTTGCGTGCAGGAGCTGCGCGCGCTGGGCGTGGCTGAAAACAACATCACGCACGTCACCGTGCCCGGTGCGCTGGAAGTGCCTGTGGCGCTGGGCGCACTGGCGCAGTGCGGCGAGGGCGACGACTTTGAGTTTGACGCGCTCATTGCCATCGGCTGCGTCATTCGCGGCGAGACCTATCACTTTGAACTCGTCGCCAACGAATCCGCCGCCGGCATCACGCGCGTGGCGCTGGACATGGGCGTGCCCATCGCCAACGCCATCCTCACCGTGGAAAACGAGGCGCAGGCTCAGGCGCGCATCGGCAAAGGCGCAGAAGCCGCGCGCGTGGCCGTGGAAATGGCGCAACTGCTCGCGCAACAGCCATGAACACCGCTGCTGCTGGAAAACCGCGCTTTGCCACGCCCGGCACGCGCCAGTCGTCCAAAAAATCACCGCGCTCGCGCGCGCGTGAATTTGCGCTGCAGGGGCTGTATCAGCACCTCGTCGGGCGCGGCGACGCCGCCAGCATTGACGCCTACACGCGCGGACTGCAAGGCTTCACCAAGGCTGACGCCGCGCACTACGACGCGCTGCTGCACGGCTGCATCGGCATGGCGGACGAGCTGGACGCGCTCATCACTCCGCTGCTCGACCGCGAGCTGGCGCGCCTCTCCCCCATCGAGCGCGCGTGCATGTGGCTTGGCGCCTACGAGCTGCTCAAATGCCCCGAAGTGCCGTGGCGCGTCGTGCTCAACGAAAGCATAGAACTCGCCAAAGACTTTGGCGGCACCGACGGCTACAAATACGTCAACGGCGTGCTCAACCGCCTCGCCCCCACGCTGCGCCCGCAGGAAGTGCAGGCCACGAAACAGGAAACCGCATAACCCACACCAAGCCCACCATGAGAAAACTCCTCTACGCCCTCCCCTGGCTGCTGCTCGCCGGCGTCGTCGTCGCCCTTGACCAGGGCGCCAAATGGTTCATCGCGCAGAACCTGCCCGCTGGCGGCAGCATGGGCATCACCAGCTTCCTGCGCCTCGTGCGCGTCTACAACCGGGGCGCCGCCTTCTCCTTCCTCGCCGGTGCCGGCGGCTGGCAACGCTGGTTCTTCGTCGCCATCGCCGCCGTCGCCATCATCGTCATCACCACCATACTGTTCAGGCGCGCTGCTGCTGGCGGGCTGTTCTCCTTCGGCCTCGCCATGATACTTGGCGGCGCCATCGGCAATCTGATTGACCGCCTGCGTATCGGCTACGTGCTGGACTTCATTGACTTCCGCTTCTCCTTCCTCGCCCCCCTCTTCTCCGGCGGACACTTCCCCGCCTTCAATATCGCCGACGCCGCGATTACCGCTGGCGTCATCGCCCTGCTCCTCAACGAAGTGCTCGGCATGTTTGAAGGCTTGGGCCGCAAGCGGGTGATTTGAAGCGCGGCGCATACCGCACGCGCCAGCGGGCGCATGTAGGGGCAGCCCTTGTGGCTGCCCTTTTTCGTCATGCAGCGGCGCGGGCGACCACAAGGGTCGCCCCTACGGATAATTTCCGTTTTTTGACAGGGTATTGTGTGGTCGCCGGCACAAGACGCCGGCGATGCCATATATAAATCGCCAGTATCAGACTTTTTTGCCTTATTCCGCGTCCAGCAGCGCCTGCAGCGCCGCATGCAGCGCGGCTTCGTCGGGCGCGGGTTCAAGCTGCGCGGCAAGGGGCGCGAGGGCGGCGGCGCCTTCTTTTTTCAGGCGCGCGATGGCCTGCCCCGCCTCGCGTGGCTGGGCGAAGGCTTTGCTTTGCAGCAGGGTTTGCCCTTGCGCGGTGGCGAGGCGGAAGTAAAACAGGCCGTCCTTTTCGCGGTATTGCTTGAACACGGGCGCAGCGGCGCGCTCTGCGGCGCTTTCATCGGCAGCGGCGGCAAGCGGCGCACTCATGGCGCGCAGGCCCACAGCGCTGCGCAGCTCGTGCAGCAGCGGCGCGGCGACGGCGCGCGCTTTTTCGGCGCCCGCCTGCAAGATGTCTTCCATCTGCTGCGGGTGCGCCATCAGTTCGGCGTAGCGCTCGCGCATGGGGGCGATTTCGGCGTCAATGCGCGCAAAAAGTTTTTCCTTGGCCTCGCTCCACGCAATGCCTTGTTCAAACTCGCGCGCAAATGCTGCTGTTTCTTCCGGTTCAGCAAAGGCACGGTAAATATCAAAAATGGCGCTGCCTTCGGTTTGTTTCGGCTCGCCCGGGGCGCGCGAATCGGTGACGATGCTCATAATCTGGCGGCGCATCAGTTCGCGCGCGCCAAAGAGCGTAATGGTGTTGTCGTAACTTTTGCTCATTTTGCGCCCATCAAGGCCGGGCAGCAGGGCGACCTGCTCGTCCACCAGCGCTTCGGGCAAATGCAGCAATTCGCGCCCGTTGCCATACAAATGGTTGAAGCTGGCGGCCATGTCGCGGCACATTTCAATATGCTGCACCTGGTCGCGCCCCACGGGCACCTGGTCGGCGGAGAACATGAGAATGTCGGCGGCCATGAGCACGGGATACATGAACAGGCCGGCTGTTACGCCATCGTCCAGTTCACGACCGGCGGCGGCGTTCTTGTCCTGCGCGGCTTTGTAAGCATGCGCACGGTTGAGCTGCCCCTTGCCCGCCACGCAGGTCAGCAGCCAGCAGAGCTGCGGTATTTCAGCAATATCGCTCTGGCGGTAAAAAGTGACGTGCTCCGGGTTCAGCCCGGCGGCCAGCCAGCAGGCAGCAATTTCCAGCGTGCTGCGATGCACGCGCTCCGGCGCCTGGCACTTAATCAGCGAGTGATAATCAGCCAGAAAATAAAAGGACTGCACATTTTCTTTCTGGCTGGCGCGCAGCGCGGGGCGAATGGCGCCCACATAATTGCCAAGGTGCGGCGAGCCGGTGGTGTTGATGCCCGTCAGGACGCGGGCGCTGGTTGGCATATTCATTTTTTTTGCAAAAAAACACAGAGGAAAATCGCGCGCCGCTCAACGCAGCAGCATGCTGGCTGGCGTGAGCAGCACGGAAAGCACAAATTCCGAGGTTTTCATCACCGGCCACATCCAGATGTCGGACAGCAGCCCGCTGGCAATGAGCGCCATGACGATGAAAAAGCCCCACGGCTCCACTCGCGCCAAGGCGATGGCCGCGCGCGGCGGCAGCAGGCCGGTGAGCACACGCCCGCCATCAAGCGGCGGCAAGGGAAACAAGTTGAGCGCGAGCAGCACCAGATTGATGCTGATGCCCGCGCGGCACATGAACAGGAAAAACGGCTCGCGCACGCCGAGCAGCAGCAGCACGATGGCGAGCAGCCCCCAGGCAAACGCCTGAATGAAGTTGCTCACCGGCCCCGCCAGCGCCACCAGCGCCATGTCGCGCCGAGGGTTGCGCAGGCTGGCAAAGCGCACCGGCACCGGCTTGGCGTAGCCAAAGACAAAGTTACCGCTGGTGAGCAGATACAGCAGCAGCGGCATGGCGACGGTGCCCACGGGGTCAATGTGGCGCAGCGGGTTGAGCGTCAGCCTGCCAGCGCGCAGCGCCGTATCGTCACCCAGGCGGTGCGCCGCGTAGCCGTGCGCCGCCTCGTGTACGGTGATGCCAAACAGCACGGGCAGCAGGTAGACCGCAATGGTTTGAATCGTGTTCATGGTGCTGCGATTGTCCGCCAAGCCGCACGCCGCACAATGTGCCTTGTCATGTTTGCTGAAACCGCCCTTCCCACCCCGTCCAGCGATGAAAACCGCCACCCGCGCCTGCTGCTGTGGCTGGTGGCCGCCTCCATGTTCATGCAGACGCTGGACTCAACCATCGTCAACACCGCCCTGCCCGCCATGGCGCGCAGCCTGGGCGAAAGCCCGCTGCACATGCAGGCCGTCGTCGTCGCCTACGCCCTGACGATGGCCGTGCTCATCGCCGCCAGCGGCTGGCTGGCGGAGCGTTTCGGCACGCGGCGTGTGTTTGCCGTCTCCATTGCACTCTTCATGGCGGGTTCAGCGGCGTGCGCCGCCAGCAGCTCGCTCACGCAGCTTGTCGCCGCGCGCGTCGTGCAGGGCGCAGGCGGCGCCATGCTCATGCCGGTCGGAAGGCTTGCCGTGCTGCGCGCCTATCCGAAAGAGCGCTTCCTGCGCGCCATGAGCTTTGTCGCCGTGCCCGGGCTGCTCGGCCCGCTCATTGGCCCGCCGCTTGGCGGCTGGCTCACGCAGGCCGCCTCATGGCACTGGATTTTTTTGATTAACCTGCCCGTGGGCGCCATCGGGCTGCTGCTCACCGCCATCGCCATGCCCGACATGCGCGCCGCGCAGCCGCCGCGCTTTGACCTGCGCGGCTACCTCATGCTCGCCGGCGCCATGCTCGCCGCCTCGCTCACGCTCGATGGCCTCGGCAGTGCCGCGCTTGGCGGCGTCAGCGTCGTGCTGCTGGCGCTCGCCGCCATCGCTGCGCTCATGGGCTACATACGCCACGCGCGGCGTGCCCCCGCGCCGCTCTTTTCCCCACGGCTGCTGGACGAACGCAGCTTTCGCATCGGGCTGATGGGCAACCTCGCCGCGCGCCTTGGCGCCGGCGCCATGCCCTATCTGCTCCCCCTGCTGCTGCAGCTGCGGCTGGAGCGCTCGCCACTTGAATCCGGCCTCTCGCTGCTGCCCATGGCGCTCGCCGCCATCCTTGCGCGCCCGCTTGCCAACGGCGTCATCGGGCGCCTTGGCTACCGCCGCACCCTGGTGGGCAACACCGTGCTGCTCGGCGCCATCGTCGCCAGCTTTGCATTCATGGCCTATGGCGTCCTGCCGCAGCCGCTTGCCCTTGGGCTGCTCGCGCTGCTGGGCGCGGCCAACTCGCTGCAATTCACCGCCATGAACACTTCCGCCCTCAAAGACCTCTCGCCTGCTGTGGCCGCCAGCGGCAACAGCCTGTTTTCCATGCTGCAAATGCTTGGCATGAGCCTGGGCGTGAGCTGCGGCGCGCTGCTGCTGCACGCCTACAGCGCGCTGCTTGGCGCGGGCAGCGCGGCGGCCTTTGCCGCCACCCTCGTCACGGCGGGCGCACTCACCGCGCTTTCTGCCCTCATCTTCCGCCGGCTGAATTGATACCCTGCAACATTGCTTGAGGTTGCCGGCTTATCAAGCCGGCAGCAAGTTGATACATGCAAGTTTGCTGGGTGTGACAGTGAAAACTTGCCCGCCTCCTGCGCCCCGTCTACACTCCTGAACCATCACCGCCCGCAAGGGTTTTCCACGGCATTTTCAAGGAAGGCGCTCATGAACACAGCTTTGACACACCCACCACGCAAACACCTGCGCTCCGCCTGCGCCGCGCTGCTTGCTGCGCTTTGCGTCTGCGGCGCCGCGCACGCCAAGCTGCCAGACAGCATGGAGGTGCAGACCATTCGCAACCCGTATTCCCCCGACTGCGTCGATGTTGAAATTGTGCTGCGACTGAGCGGGCTGACGCCGGATGTGGGCGACGACCTGTTTTTCTCTTTCACAGTGACGCAGGGCGGTGTAAGCAAGACCTTTGACGGCAGCGGCGGCGCCGTCATGACGGTTCCTGCCGACTCTGCCGGGGTGCTCGATTCATTCCCGCAACAGTTTGGGCAGTCCAGTGACTTGCTGGCCTGGCTACAGCCGGGCGAGCCGTTTGACATTTCCGTGGAGGCTCTGCTTTCGCCCACGGACACCAGCGGCATACGCAGCGAAACGGTGAGCGTGACCGGCTGCGGCTCGCCCACCATCACGGCGCGAAAGCCCGGCGGCCCGTTCGCCATCTGCTCCGGTGGCAGGGAAGACGATGGCAGCGGCAACTGCGTCTGCCCGGCCGGAACGGAAGAAAACAGCAGCGGCGAATGCGTGACCCCGCCCGGCGGCAACGGCAACGGCAACGGCAACACTCAGCAGCCGACCTTCCGCGTTGATACCAGCGGCGGCAACAAATCCTCGCCCACGCTGGGCGAACTGGGACTGCTGCTTTCCGGCATTGCGTTGGCGGGCGCAGCGGCGCCTGCGCTGCGCCGCCGCGAGCGCAAGGAGCGCAAGCAAAGCTGACAAAACAAATCCCCTCGCCCCCGCCGGCGCAGCCGGTCAGGGGGAGAGGGGATTGTTCTTAAAACAGGGCAAAAAGTCGGATACCCGTCAATAATTGATTTGTTTGCCGGCTTTTTGTGCCGGCGAACAATCAATACACCTTGTAGGGGCGCCCCTTTGTGGGCGCCCGTTCATTTTCTTCCCTCGCCCCCGCGTGCCGCGCAGCGGCTCGACGGGGGGAGAGGGCTGGGGAGAGGGGGCGCCATGCCGCTGTGCGGCATGGCGTCTGTATTTCCAAACTGCAATGCCTTTGCAATCCGCCCCCGCCGCATTGCTGCTGCATGACGGCGCACCCCCACCCTGCCCTCCCCCTCTGCTACCGCGAGGGAGAGGGAATGATTTTTGTCTGTTTTGATGGGTATCGTGTGGTCGCCGGCTTCATAAGCCGGCAATCATGTGTATGTGATATTGGTATACGCCCCATCAATGCAGCGCGCGGTAAATGTCTTCAGCGCGCTCGCGCGAGATGCCGTCCACGGTGCAGAGGTCATCCACGCTGGCAGATTCCACGCCGCGCACGCCGCCAAAGCGTTGCAGCAGCGCGGCGCGGCGCCTTGGGCCGATGCCGGGAATGTCTTCCAGCCGGCTGCCGCCCGTCCTCACCTTGGCGCGGCGCGCACGCATACCGGTGATGGCGAAGCGGTGCGCTTCGTCGCGGATTTGCGCCACGAGCATGAGGGCGGCGGAATCCTTGCCAAGGGCGATTTTTTCGCGCCCGTCTGCAAAGACGAGTTCTTCCAGCCCCACCTTGCGCCCCTCGCCCTTTTCCACGCCCACGAGCAGCGACACGTCCAGCCCAAGCGTCTCAAACACTTCGCGCGCGGCATTCACTTGCCCGCGCCCGCCGTCAATCAGCACCACATCGGGCATGCGCGCCGCCGCCGTCACTGCCGCGCCGTCGCCCTGCTCGTGCAGCGCGTCGGCAATCTTGGCGTAGCGGCGTGTGAGCGCCTGCCGCATGGCGGCGAGGTCGTCGCCGCCGGTGATGCCCTCAATGTTGTAGCGGCGGTATTGCGCGGGCTGCATCTGGTGCGTTTCAAAGACGACGCAACTCGCCTGCGTCGCCTCGCCTGCGGTGTGGCTGATGTCAAAGCACTCGATGCGCAGCGCCTCCAGCGCGTCCAGCGGCAACTCCAGCGCCTGCGCCAGCGCCGCCGTGCGCGCTTGTTGTGAGCCTTCCTGCGCGAGCAGGCGAGCGAGCTGCAGCGCGGCGTTCTGCCGCGCCATGTCCAGCCAGATGCGCCGCTGCCCGCGCGGGGCATAGACGGCGCGAATGCGGCGCTCCTCCTTGTCGCTCAATGCCTGCAACAGACCGGCGGCAACACGCTCGCTGCAGATGAGCAGCGCGGGCGTGGGCGCGTTCAGGTAGTGCTGCGCGATGAAGGCGTCGAGCACCTGCGCCGCCACGCTGGGCAGCTCGGCGTCGCCGCGCGCGCTGGCGATGGCGCTCGCCTCCTGCACCTGCGCGGGGAAAAAGGCGCGGTCGCCCAAATGCCGCCCGCCGCGCACCATCGCCAGATTCACGCAGGCGCGCCCGCCCTGCACCTGCACGGCGAGGATGTCGGCGTCTTCATCGCCGCCCACGTCCACCGCCTGCTGGTGCAGCACGCGCGAAAGCGCCGCAATCTGGTCACGAATATCGGCGGCTTTTTCAAACTCCAGATTTTCTGAAAATGCCATCATGCGCTGCTGCATTTCGCGCAGCACGCC
>JAFRYL010000073.1 GCA_017437605.1 Ottowia sp.
AAAGAAATCGGCAACGGCATATATTCGGGCGTTTCGTTCGTCGCGTAACCGAACATCATGCCTTGATCTCCCGCGCCGATTGCGTAAGCCAACTGAATTTCGCAACGTTCGGCAAGCCCCGCCGCGACAATATTTTTCGCAACGTAACGCGCCGCATAACTCGCGCTCCTGTCGACTTTCGTGGGGTCTTTGCCGCTGAACGCCCCGCCGCCGTGCGGGCACGAGCCGCCGTAGGTGTCCACAATGATTTTGCGGCCCGTCAGCCCGCAGTCGCCCTGCGGGCCGCCGACGACAAAGCGCCCCGTGGGGTTGATGAGAAAGCGCGTGTCTTTGAGCCACTCGGCCGGCAGCACGGGGCGGATGATTTCCTCAATCACGGCTTCAATGAAGCTGTCTTTCATCTTGGTGGCGGTTTCGCTCTGGTCGGGCGAGTGCTGCGTGGAGAGCACAACGGTTTCCACACTGTGCGGGCGACCGTCCACGTAGCGCATCGTCACCTGGCTCTTGGCGTCCGGGCGCAGGAAGGGCAGCTTGCCGCTCTTGCGCAGCATGGCCTGGCGCTCCACGAGGCGGTGCGCGTAGTAAATCGGCGCGGGCATGAGGGCGTCCGTCTCGTCGCAGGCGTAGCCGAACATCAGCCCCTGGTCGCCGGTGCCGGTGTTCTTGTAGTCGTCGCTGGCGTGGTTCACGCCCTGCGCGATGTCATTGCTCTGCTTATCGTAGCATACCATGACGGCGCAGCCCTTGTGGTCGATGCCGAAGTCGGTGTCGTCGTAGCCGATGCGCCGCAGCGTCTGGCGCGCCGTCTGGATGTAGTCCACGTTGGCGTTGGCGCTGATTTCGCCCGCCAGCACGACAAGGCCGGTGTTGGTGAGCGTCTCGGCAGCCACGCGCGCGCGCGGGTCTTGTTCCAGCAGCGCGTCGAGGATGGCGTCGGAAATCTGGTCGGCAACCTTGTCCGGGTGCCCTTCGGACACGGATTCCGAGGTGAAGAGAAAGCTGTTCGCCTGCGACATTTGCATACACTCCTGTGTGGTTTGGGAAAAGGCTGCTGCTGCGCTTGCTCAAACCCGAAATGCCGGCGAACGCTTTAGCAGTCTTGTTTAGCGTCGCCCTGCAAGTAGTCCAGTAACTCGGCGACGGAAGGGCGCGCATGATAGCGCGCCGCCCGCCCACCACGCCAGCCATGTTGTTTTTCTACCGCCTGCTCGCCCACTGCCCGCTGCGCCTGCTGCACGCGCTGGGCGCGGCGCTGGGCTGGCTGGTGTGGTTTGCTTCCCCAACCTGGCGGCGGCGTATGCGCGAAAACATCGCGCAAGCCGGCTACCGCTTTGTTGACGTGCGCGATGCTGTGGCGCACGCCGGGCGCATGGTGGCAGAGACGCCGCGCCTCTGGTTCGGTGCGCCCGTGCCCGTGCAGTGGGACGGCGAGGCGCTGGCAGAGGAGGCATACGCCGCCGGGCGCGGCATCGTGTTCCTCACGCCGCATCTGGGCTGCTTTGAAATCACGGCGCAGGCTGTGGCGGCACGCTACGCCGCGCAGCACGGCACGCTCACAGTGCTTTACCGCCCCTCGCGCCAGAAAGCGTTGCGCGAGGTGCTGGAAGTCTCGCGCCAGCGCGAAGGGCTGGCCACCGCCCCCACCACGCTCGCCGGCGTGCGGAAGATGCTGCGCGAGGTGCGCGCGGGTCGCGCCGTTGGGCTGCTGCCCGACCAGGTGCCACCGCAAGGGCAGGGCGTGTGGGCGCCCATGTTCGGGCG
>JAFRYL010000074.1 GCA_017437605.1 Ottowia sp.
ATTGAAGCCGCCACGCTGCTGGCCAAGCAATAGGCAATACTCCATCAAAAAACCTTTGGTTGCCGGCTTATCATGCCGGCAACCACAACATACCCTGACAAACAACAGAAACTGTTTGCATACCCAATCAAATACCATCACATCGCCGGCTTCATAAGCCGGCGACCAACATATACCCTATTGGAATCAGCCCATGACCTTTCCCGCACTGCACAACGACACCTTCCTGCGCGCCTGCCTTGGGCAGGAGACTGAGCACACCCCCGTCTGGCTCATGCGTCAGGCCGGGCGCTACCTGCCCGAATACCGCGCGCTGCGCGAAAAGGCGGGCAGCTTCATGGCGATGGCGACCAACGTGGAGCTGGCCACGGAAGTCACGATACAGCCGCTGGAACGCTTCCCGCTGGACGCCGCCATCCTGTTTTCCGACATCCTCACCGTGCCCGACGCGATGGGCCTCGGCCTCTCCTTTGCCGCTGGCGAAGGGCCGCGCTTTGCCCGCCCGGTGCAGGACGAAGCGGCGATTGCCGCGCTTGCCGTGCCCGACATGGACAAACTGCGCTACGTCTTTGACGCCGTCACCTCCATTCGCCGCGCGCTGAACGGGCGCGTGCCCCTCATCGGCTTTGCTGGCAGCCCCTGGACGCTCGCGTGCTACATGGTCGAAGGCCACGGCAGCAAAGGCGGCGCGTGGGAAAAGGTGCGCGCACTCGCCTGGTCGCGCCCGGAACTTATGGAGCGGCTGCTCACCGTCAACGCCGACGCCGTGGCGCAGTACCTCAACGCCCAGATTGACGCCGGCGCGCAGGCCGTCATGCTCTTTGACTCCTGGGGCGGGGCGCTCGCCGACGGTGCCTTCCAGCGTTTCTCGCTGCCCTGGACGGCGCGCACGCTCGCGCAATTGAAGCGCACCGGCGCTGACGGGCAGACCGTGCCGCGCATCGTCTTCACGCGCGGCGGCGGCCTGTGGCTGCGCGACATGGCAGAAAGGCTCCAATGCGACGTGCTCGGCGTGGACTGGCGCGTGAACCTGGGCACCGCACGCGCCACGCTGCAGGGCAGCGGACGCACGCTGCAGGGCAACATGGACCCCGTCGCGCTGCTCGCCCCGCCCGAGGCCATCCGCGCCGAAGCGCGCCGCGTGCTCGATTCCTTTGGCCGCCCGCAAGCGGGCAGCGCGCACATCTTCAACCTCGGCCACGGCGTGCTGCAACCCACGCCGCCCGAACACATCGCCGCCCTTGTGGATGAAGTCCACAGCCACTCACGCGCGCTGCGCCGCCAAGCATAAAAAGGCGCGAACGGGCGTGAAAAATGCACGTTTTTCCGCCCCGTTTTTTGCACTTATGCACAGCGCACGGCGCGGCGCGCAGCCTTGCTACAAAAAGTTGTACTTGCTCCCAACTTCAACACTAAGTCATTGAAAAACAATGAAAAAACGCCGCTGCTTCTTTTGCCAGCAATCTGTCAGGCGCCGCATTGCGCCGTGCTTTGCGGCGATGCGCAGCGGCTTGTTCACACACTTGTCCACAGCTTCTGTGGATGCCAGCAGAACCTCGCAGCAAAACAAGCACTTGGCGCGCGCACTTCACAGTGCCGTCAGCATCCCGAAAACTTCGTATACTCTCTGCCATAACACTTCATCACCGGCGACTTATACCGGCGATGAATTGATACCCATCTTTTTAAAGCGCGTTGCACACAGCACAACACCACCCCGGCGCCAGCTGTTTGTGCACGTACGCGCACGCCGGAGCAAGGGAATGGATAGCGCGCGCACGCCCATTTATGCACAGCCCAGCGCGCCACGCCGCGCGCCTGCCTTGCGCCGCCTCGCAGCACCCACGAGAAACGCGCAAGTCATTGAAAAACAAGACATTTCTGCGCCTGCCACTTTGCCGGGCAATCCAAGGCAAGGCGCATTGCAGCGCGCCTCGCGCCCGTCGTCCAGAGCTTGTCAACAGACTTGTCCACAGTTTTTGGGGATGACGCGCAAAAGTCTTGTGCTGGCAACAACTTGGCGCGCACAGTTCACGGGGATGACGGCATGAGCGTCGCTGCCCCTCCTGCCCTGCCCTGGCGCCTTGGCGTGGCCGTCAGCGCCCCCGCGCACAGCGGCATCACCGCGCCGCTCAGCTACCTCGCCGCCAGCGCGGTGCCGCCCGGTTCGCTGGTGCGCGTGCCGCTTGGCAAGCGCGACGTGCCCGGCATCGTCTGGGCGTGCGCGCCTGCCGACGCCAGTCCCGCGCCCGAATACGCCGAGCGCCCCGTGCGCGAAGTGCTCGCCGCCCTGCCGCCGCTGGACGCGCACTGGCGCGCCCTCATCGCCTTCACCGCGCGCTACTACCACAGCGCGCTGGGCGAAGTGGCGCTCGCCGCGCTGCCGCCTGCGCTGCGCACGCTGGACGCCGCCAAGCTGGACGGCAGCATGAAGCGGCTGGAAAAGCGCGCGCAAAAACTGGGGAGCACCGCGCCGCCCGCGCCCGAAGCGCCGCCGCAGCCCTCCGCCGAGCAAAGCGCGGCGCTGGAGGCCATCGCGCAGCAGCAAGCGGGCGTTTTCCTGCTTTTTGGCGTCACCGGCAGCGGCAAAACCGAGGTCTACATGCGCGCCGTGCAGCGCGCGCTGGAGGCGGACGCAAAGGCGCAAGCCCTCGTGCTCGTGCCAGAAATCAACCTCACGCCCCAATTGGCGGAACGCTTCACGCGCCGCTTTGAGCCGCTCTTGGGCACGGGCAGCGTCGCCGTGCTGCACAGCGGCCTCACCCCCGCGCAGCGCCTCGCGGCTTGGGCGCGCGCGCACACCAGCGCAGCGCGCATCGTGCTCGGCACGCGCGTGGCCGTGCTCACGCCCATGCCGCATCTGGCGCTCATCGCCGTGGACGAGGAACACGACGCCAGCTACAAGCAGCAGGAAGGCGCGCGCTACTCCGCGCGCGACCTCGCCATCTGGCGCGCACACCACGCGCGCGTGCCCATCATTCTTGGCTCCGCCACGCCCTCACTGGAAAGCTGGCACGCCAGCACCCCTGCGCCGGACGGTCCCGGGCGCTACCAGCGCCTGCAGCTGCCGCAGCGCGCCAGCGGCAGCGCCTTGCCCGCCGTGCGCCGCGTGGACATGCGCCGCGTGCCGCGCGGCACCGTCATCGCCCCGCCGCTGCTGGAAGCCATACGCGCCTGCGTGCGCGCTGGCCAGCAGGCGCTGTTGCTGCTCAACCGCCGTGGCTGGGCGGCTGCCCTGCATTGCAACGACTGCGGCTGGAGCAGCGAATGCCCGCACTGCAGCGCCTGGCGCGCCTTCCACAAAAGCGACCGCACGCTGCGCTGCCACCACTGCGGGCTGGCGCAGCCCGTGCCGCGCGCCTGCCCCGAATGCGGCAACCCCGACATCGGCACCGGCACGTTGGGCACGGAACAGCTTGAAGAACGCATCGCCGCCGCACTTGCTGAAGTGCAGCGCCCGGACGGCGAAGCCGCGCGCGTGCTGCGCATCGACGCCGACAGCACGCGCGGCGTCGGGCAGCTTGACGCGCATCTGGCCGCCGTACACAGCGGCGACGTGGACGTGCTCGTCGGCACGCAAATGATTGCCAAGGGGCACGACTTCCGCCGCGTGGCGCTCGTGGCCGCCATCAATCCGGACGCGGCGCTGCTGTCCAGCGACTTCCGCGCGCCCGAGCGCCTGCTCGCACTCCTCATGCAGGCCGCTGGACGCGCCGGACGCGCCGAGAGCGAAACGCCCGCCCAGATGTGGGTGCAAACCACCATGCCGCAGCACCCGCTGTTTGCCGCGCTCGCGCGCCACGACTGGGCCGGTTTTGCCGCGCAGCAACTGGACGAGCGCCGCGCCGCCGCCCTGCCGCCCTACACGCACCTCGCGCTGCTGCGCGCCGACGCCAAAACGCAGGAAGCCGCCCACGCCTTCCTCACCGCCGCCGCCCGCGCCGCTGGGGAGGCGCTGCAAGGCAGCCCGGCGGCCGCACACATCACCTGGTCGCCCCCCGTGCCCCTGCCCGTGCAGCGCGTGGCCAACGTGGAGCGCGCCCAACTGCTCGTGGAAAGCCGCGCGCGCCCCGCCCTCGCCGCCGCGCTTGCCGCCGCCGAAACGCAACTGCGCGCCCTGCGCCCGCAGCACCGCGCCGTCATCCGCTGGGCGATTGATGTTGACCCCCTCGGTGTGTGAACAGCATTCATACTCCTGTTCAATACATATGTTTGCCGGCAACATAAGCCGGAGACCAAAATATACCCATAGAAAACAGCCCTGTTTTTCCTGCCTACAATCGTTTTTCCTTCACTGCTGCCACCGCCCACCGCCATGCCCCGCCCCGCCAAACCAAGCTACATCTGCAACGCCTGCGGCGCGGGCAGCGCGCGCTGGCTGGGGCGGTGTCCGTCGTGCGGCGCGTGGAACACGCTGGAAGA
>JAFRYL010000075.1 GCA_017437605.1 Ottowia sp.
CAGAATCATCCAGTTGGCTCGCTGATTGTTGTGAGTGGGCGCTGCTTGTTCTGTGTTCAGGTTAGCATGGCGGCGCTGCATATCCAGGTCTGCATTTCGGAGAGCGCGCCGTAGTTCGCCGCCGGCCCCACCACGCCCATGCCGGGGCCGATGTTGTTCAGGCACGCAAACACCGACGAGAACGCCGACACCATGTCCATCCCGCTGGCAAGCATCGCCAGCGACAGCGACAGCCACACCACCCAGTAGATGAGCATGAAGGCCATCACCGCCCACATCACGTCCGCGCTGATGACGGCGCGCCCGAACATCACCGGGTACGTCACGCGCGGGTGAATGATGCGCACCAGCTCGCGCTGCGCCACCTTCACCAGCACCAGCATACGCGCCATCTTGATGCCGCCGCCCGTGGAGCCGGCGCAGGACACAAAGCTGCCCAGAAACAGCAGCAACACCGGAATCAGCGAAGGCCAGAGCAGATAGTTGCTCGTCGCATAGCCTGTGGTGGTGGCCAGCGACACCACATGGAACGCCGCCTGCCGCACCGCCTCGGGGCCGTCGCTGAAAGTGCTGGTGTAGAGCAGCGTGAACATCACCACCGCCACCGCCACAATCAGCGCGCCGAGGTAGGCATGCACCTCGGTATCGCGCGTGAGCGACGACAGCGACTTCTGCCGCCAGAACGCGAAGTAGCGCGCAAAGCTGATGCCCGCCAGCGTCATGAAGACCACCGCCGTCCACTCCAGGCGCGGCGAGTTCCAGTAGCCAAAGCTCTGGTCGTGCGAGGACATGCCCCCCAGCCCCATCGTGGTACACATGTGCATGAAGGCGTCCGCCCAGCTCATGCCGCCCCAGCGGTACGCCAGCGTACACGCCAGCGACAGCGTGAAGTACACCCCCCAGAGGCCGCGCGCCGTCTCCGCGATGCGCGGCGTCAGGCGCTGCTCCTTCATCGGCCCCGGCGTCTCCGCCTTGTAAAGCTGCGTGCCGCCCAGCCCCAACAGCGGCAGCACCGCCACCGCCAGCAGCATCACGCCCAGACCGCCGACAAACTGCAAAAAGCACCGCCACACATTCAGCGCCACCGGCAGCGCGTCCAGACGCGAGAGCACAGTCGCCCCGGTTGCCGTCAGCCCGCTCATGGCCTCAAAGTACGCCTCCGCCACAGTCATCTCCGGCAGCAGGCGGTGCATCGGCAGCGCCGCGTACGCCGGCAGCGTCAGCCACACCAACGTCACCAGCAGAAAACCATCGCGCACCGAAAGCTCCGCACGCCGCGCCGCGTGCGTGCGCGCCCAGAGCCACGCGCCCGTCAGGAAGGTAAAGGCGCTGCACCAGCCCCACACGCGCCAGTGCGCGCCGCCCGTTTCCAGCCAGTCCCACGCCAGCGGCACCAGAAACGCCAGCGCAAAACCCATGATGACGCACGCGAGCACATGCAGCGTGGGAAGCAGGCGCTGGCGCAGCATCACACTCATTTCAATGCCTCCTCGTGCTGATTCCCCTAGCCCTCGCCGCGCACAGCGCGGACAGGGGGAGAGTGGCGGGGGTGAGGGGGACGCCCGCGCCAGCGGGCGTTGCAGCGCGCAGTCGCCGCGCTGCTGACGCAGCGCGGCGCACCCTCACCCTACCCTCTCCCTCCGTCGGGCGCTGCGCGCCCG
>JAFRYL010000076.1 GCA_017437605.1 Ottowia sp.
CACGGTGGCCGTATGCCCCGCAGCGGCGGCAAGCATGAGCGCCGTGTCGCCGCGCTGGTCAGTGGCCTCTGCCTGCGCGCCGGCGGCGAGCAGCAGACGCACGATATCGGCGTAGCCCTGCTGCGCCGCTTCCATCAGCGGTGTGCGTCCGCGTGTGCCCGCCGCATTCACGTCTACGCCGGCGGACAGCAGGCGCGCGACTTCCTCCGTGTACTCGGCACGGATAGCAATGTGCAGCCCCGCCCGGGCGCCCGCGCCATCAGAGGGCGCCGCAGCGCCTGCGCCCTCTGTGGACTGCCCGAGTTCTTCGTGACCTTGCATGAATGTCTGTCCTTTGGTGCCGGGCGCGCCTGCCGCGCCGCACACAACATACAAAACACGCGCCCGGAATGCAAAGCTGCTTCCAGAATGCTGACGTGCCATAGGTATTACTTTTCCGCCGGCTTGTTGTGCCGGCAATCACATGGTATTACTCAAGGTATATGAATACCGTAACCCTACAATCAACATTGCCGGCTTGTTATGCCGGCGACAAACATATACCCTTACACAAAAAGGTGGGAGCCACGCCGCGTGCGCGTGCAGTCAGCTGGGTGGTCGTACTCCGTGCGCCGTACGCTGTGCGCCGTGCAGCCGTGCTGGGTATACACCGTGCCGTCCCGGACTGGGACACGCAGCACCCTGGGCTGAGTTACAGAGTTGTTCAGGCTCCGTTTTCCAGCTCGCCCTGCGCGTGCAGCGACGGCGCAGCTCCCGCAGCCGGTTATAGCAGTTCGGCAGAGAAGTTGAGCGCCTGAATTTCCATGTCCAGCTGGCGCAGATGCACGGCGTGGCTGTCAATCTCGCGCCCAAGCCCCTTCACGTCAATGATGGTGACGGTCTTGATTTCCGTGCGCGAGTAGCGGTTTTCCTTTTCAATAGCCGCGTCAAAAATGTGGCGCATCGCACTGATGCGCATGGTGAGCACGTCGCGCTGCGCGAGCAGCCGCGTGAGCGGCACGCCGCTGCTGCTCTTGAGCTGCATGTTGGTGACATTGATGCGCCAGATGAGGTCTTCCAGCGCCAGCAGGCATTCGTGCAGCTCCACGCGCAGCTCGGCGGGGTTTTCCAGCGGCTGCTCGCCTTCCTGCACGCGCACGTTGGCGGCGATGCGCGTGCGCAGCTGCGCGATGCGCTTTTGCAGATCCTTGCGGCGGCTGAGGGCTTCGGCAAGTTTCATGACGGTTTCCTTTTGGCTCGTGGTTTGGCGGCAGCAGCGGGTGCGGACGGATGGCAGGACACAGGCCGGCAGCAGTGGCAGCGGCGCTGCGTCCCGCGTCCGCGCCGCTCAGCCCTGCAGCAGGCGGATGGTGGCGCCGTCGTCGTTGTCGCGCGCAATGTCAAGGGCGGTGCGCCCGTTGCTGTCCTTGAGGCTGGCATCTGCCTTGGCCTGCAGCAGCGCGGCAACCGTGTCCGCCTGTCCGGTGCCGGCGGCATACATCAGGGGCGTGCGGCCGTTCTGGTCGGCGGCGTTGGCGCTGGCGCCGGCCGCAAGCAGGCGCGTAACCACGGCAGTGTGCCCCTTGTGCGCGGCGCGGTGCAGCGCCGTGGCGCCGTTGCTGTGCGCGGCGTTGGCATCCGCGCCCGCTTTGAGCAGGCATTCCACGGTTTCGAGGTGTCCGTTCTGGGCGGCGAACATCAGCGCGGTCCAGCCGTCTTTTTCGGCGGCGTTCACCTTCGCGCCCGCCTCCAGCAGCAGCGCGGCCACCGGCGTGTGCCCGCCTTCGGCAGCGCGCATGAGTGCCGTCCAGCCCGCGTGCCAGCCTTCCTGCGGAGCGGCTTCAATATCCACGCCTTTTTGCGCGAGCAGGGCGGCAATGTCGGCATGCCCGTTGAATGCGGCGAGCATCAGCGCCGTCCAGCCGTTTTTGTCGGCGCCATTGACGTTGGCGCCCGCATCAATATGTTTTTTGACTTCGTCTAGATTGCCTTTGGCGGCGGCGGACAGGAAAGCGGCATCGGCGTCGCTGGCGCCTTCGGGAGTGGTGTCGGCAGTGTGCTGGTTCATGGCCTGGCCTTTTGAAAATAAAAAGTTTGACGGGGAATGCGAAGCGCGCCATTGTAGGCGCGCCGGGTCGCAGGAAAATGGCGGCGCGCCGGCGCCGTTATGCGGTGCGTTTTTGCGGTTTTTGCGCTGGCGGCCTCATTCGGGGCTAATACGTGGGTGGAGGCAGCGGGCGCGAGCTGCGGAAGGGATTGTCGGTCACGGACGCGCGGGGCGTGTCGCCGCCGTCCACCAGCGGCTCGGCGTCCAGCGCGCCGCGCGTGCCGCCATAGATGCGGCGAATGCGCTCGGCAAGCGGCGGGTGCGTGGCAAGCCACTGGCGCTCGCCGCCGTCGTCTTCGCCCTCGCCTTCGGCCAGCAGCAGGTGCGAAAAGGCGTGGTGCTGCGGCAGACGCAGTTGTACGCCCTCCTGCTGCTGCCCAAGGCATTTGCGCAGTGTGCGCCCAAGGCCATCGGCCTGCCGCGTCCATTGCACGGCGCGCGCGTCGGCGAGGTATTCGCGCTCGCGCGAGACTGCCGCCTGCAGCACGCGCCCCGCCAGCCACCCGCACCAGCCCACCGCCATGATGATGACGCCGATGATGGCGCTGGCGGGCACGCTGGCGCGCCCGTGCTCGTCCTCCGCCGTGCTCAAGCTCTGGCCAAAGCCCCACACCATTTCCAGCCCGAACACCATGCCGATGAGCCGCATGTTGAGCGCCGTGTCGCCCTCGCGCAGATGGCTCAATTCATGCGCCACGAGGCCCATCAATTCATCGCGCGTGAGGTATTCCAGCGCGCCCTCGGTGACCGTCACCGCCCAGTCCGCCGGCTGCATGCCGCTGGCAAAGGCGTTGATGGGCATCTCGCGCGGCAGCACCAGCACCGCCGGCGGCGGCATGTGCGCGGCGATGCTCATTTCCTGCACGATGTTGGCAAGGCGCTGCTCCGCCAGCCGGCTGCCGGGCTGCGCGGCGCGCGCGCCCAGGCGCTCGGCAAGGCGCACGCCGTGGCGCGTGTTGCTGCTCTCTATCCACCAGCCGCCAAGAATGAGCATGAGCGGCGTGGCGATGTTCACCCACAGAAAGCCGCGCGGGTAGATGACTTCTGCCGGCAAGCCCGCCAGCAGGCGCACGAGCACAAAGGGCACGGCCAGCGCCAGATGCATGCCCGCCACGGTGCCGATGACAGCAAGCAGGAACGCCAGCCGCAGCCGCCGCGTGCGTGCGCGGGCGTCAAGCTGGTGGTCAAAAAAACGCATGCGCTTTCAGGCGGAGCGTTTTCACTGCTCCTCGTACTGCGAAAGGATATTGCGGCAGATTTCCGGCATGGGTTTTTTCCGGCGCGGTTTGCCGGGTTTTTTTGGCGCCTTGGGATTGCGGAACGCCTCGCTCTGGTCAAGCACCCATTTTTCCAAATCCGCGTCGCAGCCGTCGCCGGCGGGCACGGGCGCCTGGTTTTCACACAGGCTGCCCTTGCAAAACAGGCGCACATGGAAATGGGAATTGTGCCCGCCGATGGGACGCAGTTTATGCAGCCAGGAAGTGTCCGCCTCGGTCTGGCACAAATGGAGCTTGATGAGCGGGTTGACGAAAATGCGCGCCGTGTTCGGGTGAATGGCGGCCAGAAAGAGCGCGTCGCGGAAAATGGGGCGGAAGCGCCCCTCGTGGATGCGGCCTGCCGCGCGGTCGCCCAGCTCATAGAGCACTTCATTGCCCGGGTTTTCATAGATTCTGTCGGGCGGCGTGTTTTTCTTCGTCGTGGCGAAATACAGGTCCACGTCCAGCCCGTTCTGGTGCGAGACGTGGGCATAGCTCATCAGGCCGCCAGCGGGCTGGCTCAAATCGCCAATGAGGATTTCCTCGTCATATTTTGACGCGAGCTGTCTGCCGATGTATTGCACCATTTCTATGGTTTGCGGCTGGGCGTAAAAACGGTTGCGGCTGCGGCGAATATCGTGATAGCCCTCGCCGTGCTCCGGCAGCGCCTGCGCCTTCAGCTGGCAGCCATTGGCATAGCCGCCCACCGCTTCGGACGTAGCGTGTTCCACGGGCTGCCGTATGCGCGACCAGGGCGTGGTTTTTTCCTTGTAATTTCCGCGTGCCGTGCTGCCAGCGGCAAACGCCGGCAGGCAGCAACAGGCCAGACACAACAACAGGCTTTTTGAAATCATGTTTTTCATGGCGTTTTAAAAATGTACTTGCGGCGCGGCGCGTTCCGCCTCGCTCGTGGTGGATTCCAGCGGCGCGGCAGGGGCAAAACCTGTGAGGCGCGCGACGAGCACATCAGGGAAACGCTGCACAGCGTTGTTGAGGTCAAGCACGGCGTCGTTGTACGCCTGCCGCGCAAAGCCGACGCGGTTTTCCGTGCTCGTGATTTCTTCGGAGAGTTCGCGCATGGTCTGGTCGGCCTTGAGTTCGGGGTAGTTCTCGGCCACGGCCAGCAACCGCCCAAGGCTGCCCATGAGCGCCGTTTCGCCCGCCGCCAGTGCGCTGATGGCGGCGGCACTGGCGGGGTTGGCGCGCGCCGCGTCCAGCAGCCCCTGCGCCTGCCCGCGTGCGGCGATGACGGCCTGCAGCGTGTCGTGCTCGTGTTTGAGGTAGCGCTCCGCCACCTGCACAAGGTTGGGAATGAGGTCGTGGCGGCGCTTGAGCTGCACGTCAATCTGCGCCCAGGCGTTGGCGATGAGGTTGCGAAGCCGCACGAGGCGGTTGTAGACGAGCACGCCCCAGATGAGGAGCGCCGCAAGAATGGGAAAGAGGATAGAGAGGGCAGTCATGGCACATGCGTTTCCAAAGATGGCTGCGGATTGTGCATTGGCGGGCACGGTTCACAAAAGCAGCCACACAAGCCACAAATTTTCATAGAGTATTACAGCATCGCCGGCTTATCAAGCCGGCAACCACATACTATATTTATGGGTATGTGGTTTTTCAACCCAGCAGCAGGGCATCGTCAGCGAGTTCTTCGCCGCGCGTGCGCTCAAACAGGCGCAGCAGGTCGGGCACGTCCATGCGCGCGCGCTCTTCGCCGCTCACGTCCAGCACCACGCGCCCCTGATGCAGCATCACGGTGCGCTCGCCGTAGTCCAGTGCCTGGCGCATGGAGTGCGTCACCATCATCGTCGTCAGCCCGCTGTCCTGCACGATGCGCGCGGTGATGTCCAGCACAAAGGCCGCCGTTTTGGGGTCAAGCGCCGCCGTGTGTTCATCGAGCAGCAGAATGCGCGACGGGCGCATGGACGCCATCAGCAGGCTCACCGCCTGCCGCTGCCCGCCGGAGAGCAGCCCCATGCGGTCAGTCAGGCGCTTTTCCAGCCCCAGCCCCAGCACCGAGAGCCGCTCGCGGAACACTTCGCGCTCGGCATTGTTGAGCGCAAAGCGCAGCCTGCGCCGCCTGCCGCGCTGCACGGCAAGCGCGAGGTTTTCTTCAATAGTGAGCGACTCGCAACTGCCCATGCGCGGGTCCTGGAACACACGCGCCACCAGCCCGGCGCGTTGCCAGGTGCCGAGCTGCGTCACGTCCTGCCCGTCAATTTCCACGCGCCCCTTGTCAATCTGAATATCGCCCGCGATGGCGTTCAGGAAGGTGGACTTGCCCGCGCCATTGGAGCCAATCACGGACACAAACTGCCCCGTGGGTATTTCCAGCGAGGCGCCGCGCAGCGCCGGGTTGGCAATCGGCGTGCCGGGGTTGAAGGTGATGTGCAGGTCTTCGGCCTTGAGCATGGCGGCGCCCTCCTCACTCCATTCGGCTCGGCATCAGCCGTTTCTTGATGAGCGGCAGCACCAGCACCACCGTCACCAGCGTGGAGGCAATCAGGTTCAAATCCTGCGACTGCAGCCCAATCCAGTCGCTGTTGAGCGCCAGCGCGATAAAAAAGCGGTACAGCAGCGCGCCCACCACCACCGCCAGCGTCGTCCAGAACATGCGGCGCGCGGGCAGCACGTTCTCGCCAATGATGACCGCCGCCAGCCCAATCACGATGGTGCCGATGCCCATAGAGATGTCCGAGCCGCCCTGCGTCTGCGCGAACAGCGCCCCGCCCAGCGACACCAGCGCATTGGAAATCGCCAGCCCCGCGAGCTTGGCCTGCGCCGTATTCACGCCCTGCGCGCTTGCCATGCGGGGATTGACACCCGTGGCGCGCATCGCCAGTCCGCGCTGCGTGGCCAGATACGCATCAAGCAGCAGCTTGGCCATCACCACCACCGCCACCAGAATGATGACGCGCTCAATGTAGTCCGGCGCCACCTGCGGCATGAGCTGCGTGAACACCGTCGGCTCATTGATGAGCGGCACATTCGGCCTGCCCATGATGCGCAGGTTGATGGAGTAGAGCGCCGTCATCATCAGGATGCCCGCCAGCAAGTCCATGATTTTCAGCCGCACATTCAGCAGCCCCGTGGCCAGCCCCGCCAGCGCCCCCGCAGCTGTGGCCGCAGCCGTGGCAAGAAACGGGTTGCTGCCCTTGGAAATCAGGATGGCCGCCACCGCCCCGCCCAGCGGAAAGGTGCCGTCCACCGACAGGTCAGGAAAGTTCAGAATGCGGAAAGAAATCAGCACACCCAGCGCAACCAGCGCAAAGATGAGGCCGATTTCCATGGAACCCATGAAGGCGTAAAAAGTCATGGTGCAGCGCCCGGCAGGGCGTATCGTGGGTGCAGTGACAAAAAACTGGCGAGCTTACTCCACAGTGCCCCTCTTTGCTGCAGTGCCACAACGCATCGCGGCACGCACCCCACGCAACTGTCTGGCGGCTGCCACAAAAACAGGACAATCCCTCGCCCCCGCGCGTGCGAAGCACGCTGCTGAGGGAGAGGGAAAACCTTTTTT
This sequence comes from Ottowia sp., assembly GCA_017437605.1. GTDB lineage: Bacteria > Pseudomonadota > Gammaproteobacteria > Burkholderiales > Burkholderiaceae_C > Ottowia. The sequence continues at coordinate 6,860 of JAFRYL010000076.1, forward strand.
GCGCACTGCGCCAAAAAAACCGCCCGCGTGCGGCATGCAGGCGGGCGGCGTTCAGGGTGCGCAGCGTTTAGCGCAGCACTTCATTGGCTTCCTTGACGATGTCCTCGGACAGCGTCACACCCTGCGCTTCGGCGGCCTTGGCGTTGATGGTCAAGTCAAGCTGCTTGCCCGTCTCAGACGGGATGGTGCCCGGCTTTTCGCCCGCCAGAATGCGCACCACCATGCGCCCGGTCTGGCGGCCAATGCCACGGTAATCCTGCCCCAAGGCAGCCACAGCGCCGCGCTTGACGCTGTCAGTGTCTGCGGCCACCAGTGGAATCTTCAGCTCGCCAGCGGCTTGAGCCAGCGATTCATAGGCAGACACCACGTTGTTGTCAGTGTTCGTATAAATCACGTCCACCTTGCCCGCAAGCGAGCGCACGGCAGACGGAATATCCACCGTGCGCGGCGCGGCGGCTTCCACCAGCTCCATGCCCTTGGCGGGCAGAATGCGCTTGAACTCATCCACAACCACCTTGGAATTGGCTTCACCCGGGTTGTAGACCATGCCCACACGCTTGGCGGCGGGCACGATGCGGCGAATCAGGTCCGCCTGGCCGTCCAGCGGCAGCAGGTCCGAGACGCCCGTCACATTCGTGCCGCTCGCCTCCCAGCTCGGCACCAGTTGCGCCGCCACCGGGTCAGTCACGCCGGAGTAGACCACCGGAATCTCCTTGGTCGCGGCCACCACCGCCTGCGCCGAGGGCGTGGCGATGGCAACAATGACATCAGGCTTTTCACCGATGTACTTGCGCGCAATCTGCCCCGCCGTGCCTGTGTTGCCCTGCGCGCTCTGGTACTGCCATTTCAGTTTGTCGTCCTTGTAGCCAGCGGCTTCCAGCTCTTCTTTCACACCGTCGCGGATGGCATCCAGCGCCGGGTGCTCAACGATGGAAATCACCGACACAGCCTTGGGCTGCACAACGGCGGCAGGAGCGGGAGCAGAGGCAGGCGCGGAAGCGGGGGCGGGAGCGGACTCCTGCGTGCAGCCAACCAGCATGGAGCCAAGCGCCGCCAGCACGCACGCGCGCCGGCTCATGGAAGAAAGGGACATAGGGAAAACTCCTTTGTGTGTCAACGAAAGAAAGAAAAAACGTGCGACCCGGGCGGCGTGTTGGCACACCACGCTCCTCTCGCCCGCCGCCACTGCGCCAGCAGCGCAGTGGTTTGTGCATTGCACAAGCATTATCCCTCGCGCGGCGGCGGGACAAAAAAAGAGGGGCTGCACCCCTCTTGTGCTGCTTAGAAGCTGTGGTTGATGCCCAGCCCCCAGTTGATAGAGCCATCCAGACGCAACACCGCACCATAGAGAAAACTGCGCTTGGACAGGGCGTACTTGCCTTCCAGCACGGCGTTGGTATAGCGCTTGGGCGACCACGCCCAGCTCCCGCCGCCCGCGTCGCTCCAGTTCCACTCGCCAGCCCACTCGTTTCTGGTGTCGCGCGCCACGTCCAGCGTTACGGTGAACGCGCCAAACCGTGCCTGCCCGCCAAGGCTGTAGCCACGGCGCACAAGATCCCTCCCCACACGGCGGCCAGTTGCCATGCCATCGACCCAGTCACGTTCAAGGCCATCGCCGGTGCCGTCGTGGTACGACGCCGCTAGGGCGAAGTTGCCGAAGTCATACTTGGCGCCCACGTGGTAGTTTTTCTTGCCAGCGTCCAGCCCATTGTTCACGGACGCGCCCACACCCAGCGAGCCGTTGCTGTACCAGAGACCGGCGTCCCAGACGTTTTTGCCGAGGCGGGCGCCCTCCGGGTTGTTCTTAGAGATGAAGGCCACAGCCGCCTGTAAGCCGTTCATGTTGGGGGAGGTGTAGGAGACGGCGCTATTGACACGGGAAACAAATCCATTGACGCTGAACGTATTGCGCACCACGGAGTAGTTCGCCAGACCCGTGAGTTCATAGGCGCCCTCGGCGAGGTGCGTAACGCTCGGCTGACGGCCAAGTTTGACCGTGCCCCAGTCGCCGCCCATGAACACGTTGGCATGGCGCCCCCAGAAGCCGCCCCATTCGTGCCCAATGAGGGCGCGGCCATCTTCTAGGCTCAGACCGGTTTCAAACTGAAAACCCACCCTGTTGCCGCGGCCAACATCTTCCACACCTGTCAGACCGAGGCGGCTGACACTGTTGTTCATCATGCCGCCGCTGATAAACCTGACATCTCTGTCCCACACCAGGCAACCAGTAACAGGGTCAGTCTCCGGCACCCGCACCCCATCAACAGACACACCAGACAACCTGGGTGCTGTCACGCGACCGATACCACCGTCAGCGGTGCCATAGACAGTCACGGACGACTGCGCCGCAGCCAGACCGCAGCCCCCAAGCACAGCCAAAGCAATGAGAGATTTTTTCATCTTGGTAGATTTCTCCGGAATTCTTGAAATAGAGACCGCCGGCACCGCTGCGCATCCTCGCGCACGCACCGAGCCGCCCCTCGCAGGGGAACTGCGCATATTGCACCGCAAAACACCCTGCTATGCAAAAGTAAGCCTTTTGTTCACAAACAAAATGAACCAAACCGTTAACAGCGCACAACAGGCGTTCGCCCACTTTCCCCCGCCTCCGCCACTGCGTCAGCAACGGGTAAGGGGGCTTAGCGAGGGTGAAAAAGCAACAGTATCAATTCATCGCCGGCTTCATAAGCCGGCAACCATAGATATTTGCTCAAAGTATGCGTAAAAAGCGCACAAAAAAAGAGGGCTGGACAGCCCTCTTCTGTATGCCTGTGTGCTGCCCGTGTGTGGGCAGCGGAGAGGCAGAGATTAGAACTGGTGCTGAATGCCCAGACCCCAGTGGGTGTTGCCGTCCAGACGCAGCACGTCGCCATAGAAGAAGGTGCGCTTGGACAGGGAGTACTTGCCTTCCAGCAGGGCGTTGGTGTACTTCTTGCCCAGCCACTCGTTCCTGGTGTCGCGCGTCAAGTCCAGCGTGACGGTGAACGCGCCCATCTTGGCTTGCGCACCAAGACCGAAACCACGGCGAACCGCCTCTGCCCCCGGGATGGGATATAGGAGACCGCCATCGCTGGTAGTGTTGTGGTACGACGCCGCCACAGTGAAGTTGCCGAAGCCATATTTGGCACCCAACTGGTAGTTGGTCTTGCCGTTGTCATAGCCCTTGTTCACGGACGCGCCGACACCCAAGCCGCCGTTGTTGTACCAGACGCCCAAATCCCAGATGTTGTCGTTGAGACCGGTGTTGTTCTTGGAAACGAAGGCCACCGCCGCCTGCAACCCGCCCATGCTGGGTGTCACGTAAGCGATAGCGGCATCCGCCCAAGCGCCGACGCCGGTCGCCTGATAGGTATTGCGCATCACGGAGTAGTTCGCCAGCCCCGTGAGGTCATAGGCAAATTCGGCAATGTGTGTCGCCGTCACTTGACGACCAGCCTTAAGAGCGCCCCAGCCACCAGCAACGAACACGTTGGCGTCACGATCCCAGAAGCGGCGAGTGCTTGGCCCAAAAGGAGAGCCATCAAACTCAATATTGCTGCCATCGTCCAGCGTCAGGCCGTGTTCAAACGTGAAGCCGACGACGTTGCCGCCGCCAATGTCTTCCGTGCCTTTCAGCCCGATGCGGCTGGGCGAATTGTTCACCATGTAGTTGCCGCCCATGAACTGGGTTTTACCCAGCTTCTGCCCTGTAACGGGGTCGACACTCCTGATGCGACCAATGCCAGCGTCGGCAATGCCGTAGAGTGTCACGGAAGACTGCGCAGCCGCCAGACCAGAAGCGCCGAGCACGGCCAAAGCAACGAGAGTTTTTTTCATCATGATGGATTTCTCCGGAAACTATTGAAATACAGGGCGCCGGTGCCGCGCTGCGGCATGGCAAACGCGGCGACCCAACTCCCCGCAGGGAAGTTGTGCATATTGCACCGCAAAACGCCCTGCCCCGCACAGGTTTCCGCCCTGTTTTTCCGCCAAACTGCCTAAATTGTTGGTAACGCGCAACAGGCGCCCAATGCACTGCACCACAATATACTTGCAATGCTCATTCCATATCTCCGGCTTATGTTACCGGCGATGAATTGATACCCGTCACTTTTGCTGCCTCACCCCTGCTCAAGGATGGGCAACGCGTGGTGCGCAAGGTCGCGCAGCGCCTCCTCTGGCGGGCGGCGCGTGGGTTTGAGGTTCACGACGACGTGCGCCAGCCCCTGCGCCGCCTGCTGGCGCCAGAAGCGCGCCATGTTGCGCGAGCCGCCGCGCAGGTAGATGTTGCGGAACATTTGCATGGGCGCGTCGGGGTTTTCGTCCAGCTCGATGAAGTTGGCGTAGCCGAAGGGACGCCATGTTTTGCCATCACCCAGCGCTGCAAGCGTTTGCACGATGCGCCCGGTGTCCTGCGGGTTGACGCCGTGCCATATCCAGGCGTCGCTTTCCTGCGCCAGCCACGACAGCTCCTGCCGCGCGCGCCCGACGGCAATCATGGGCACCCGCCCGCAGGGTTTGGGCACCGTGTCCAGCGTGCCGTCAAGCCGGCCATAGAACTTGCTTTCCACGCGCGGAAAGTTTTGCACCAGCAGCTCCTTGAGCACGCGCCAGTTTTCCCGGAATATCTCGGCGCGCCGCTCAAACTTGGCGCCAAACGCCGGATATTCCGCCGGTCTGTCGCCGCTGGATAGCCCCAGCAGGAAGCGCCCGCCCGTGAGCCTGTCCACGCTTGCCGCTGCCTTGGCCATGTGTGCCGGCAGGCGCAGCGGCGCCACCAGCCCCGCTGTGCCAAGTGCGATGCGCTGCGTGCGCGCCGCGAGCAGCCCGAGCGTCACCATCACGTCCAGCCCCTGCCCGGCATCGCCAAATGCGGGTTCCAGAAAGGGCACATCGCGCACCCAAAGCGCGGCAAAGCCAAGCTCGTCGGCAAGCTGCGCCAGGTCGCCCATATCTTGCACGTCGGGCACCGCCGTGTCCGGGTAGCCCTTGAACGGCGCCACCAGCCCCAGCGTGACGCGCCCAGGCTGAAAGACGCGGGAAAACGCCGGTTGCGCCGCCAAATCAGCGGGCGTGCCCAAAGCCGCCGCTCCCGTCGGCGCGTCCACATATGGCAAGGAGTTGTCGCTGCTGAGCACGGAAAAGCGCGGCAAATTGATGTCGTCTGGCATGGGGCGTTCCTCAAAACAGCGGCGGCGGCCTGCCGCTTCACGGCGCGCATTGTGCCGCGCCTCATGCACTCTTCAAGCCTATTTGTTCGCCTTTGCCCTCTTTTTTTGCGCTCACCCCTTCACGCACACAAGCTGCCGCAGCGTATGCACGACTTGCGTCAGGTCGCTCTGGTTGGCCATGACTTCGTCAATATCCTTGTAGGCGCCGGGAATCTCGTCAATCACGCCGCCGTCCTTGCGGCAAATCACGTCCTTGGTCTGCGCCTGCAGGTCTGCCTCGGTAAACGCCTTTTGCGCCGCCGAGCGGCTCATGCGCCGGCCTGCGCCGTGCGCGCTGGAGCAGAAACTTTCCTCGTTTCCCTGCCCGCGCACGATATAGCTGCGCGCGCCCATGCTGCCCGGCACGATACCCATGTCGCCCGCGCGTGCGCGAATCGCGCCCTTGCGCGTCACCCACACGTTTTCTCCGTAATGGTGCTCACGCGCCACATAATTGTGGTGGCAATTGACGACTTCGTCCGTGACTTCAAACGGCGGCAGGCATTCCCGCATCGCCCCCAGCGCCAGCGCCAGCATGCTTTCTCGGTTCACGCGCGCATATTCCTGCGCCCAATGCACCGCCTGCATATAGTCGTCAAAATGTTCCGTGCCTTCTGGAAAATACGCTAGGTCGCGGTGCGGCAACTGAATCATCCAGCGCTCCATGTCGCGCCGCGCCAGCTCAATGAAATAACTCGCCAGCGCATTGCCGACGCCACGGCTGCCCGAGTGCAACATGACCCAGGCGCGCTGCTCTTCGTCCAGGCACACTTCTATGAAGTGATTGCCGCTGCCAAGCGTGCCCATTTGATGCGTCCACTTGGAAGATTTGCCAAACGACTTGAGCAAATCCGGGTGCTTTTTGCACATCGCCGCCAGCGGCGCCTCAAACGGGCGCACTGCGTCCGTGAGCACATCGGCGTCGCGGTGCTGCGCGCGCCCCACCGGCACGGCGCGCGTGATGCCGGCAAACACCTTGGGCAGCACTTTTTCGTCCACGTCACCCGCCGTGAGCGACAAGCGCGCAGCCATCATGCCGCAGCCCAAATCCACGCCCACAGCCGCCGGAACAATCGCCCCGCGCGTGGCAACCACCGAGCCTATCGTCGCGCCTTTGCCCAGATGCACGTCCGGCATCGCCGCCACATGGTGATGCACAAAGGGCAGGCTGGCCACCAGCGCCAGTTGCTCTTTTGAGGCCGCGTCCACGTCATCTGTCCAGATTTTTACGGGCACGCGCTGGTGCTCATGCTTGAAGGTCTGCTTGACCGGCATTGTTCAATCCCCTCTCTCTGGTTCCCGGGATGGTAGCGACGCCGCACTGTGTGAAAAAGCGCACATTTTCACTGCTACCATACGCAGTGTCCGGCGCCGCTGCCGGGCGCCTGTTTCCACTTTCCACGGAGAACCCACAGAATGCTGAAAAAACTTCTATCCCTGCTCGCCGCCTGCTGCGCCGCCTCGGCTTTTGCCGCCGTCGATGTGAACACGGCAACGGCTGAAGACTTGAACGCCCTCAAGGGCATAGGCCCGGCCATGTCCACGCGCATTGTCGAGGAGCGCAAAAACGGCAATTTCAAGGACTGGGACGACCTCAAGGCGCGCGTGAAGGGCATCGGCAACAAAAAAGCGGGCAAGCTCTCCGAGCAGGGCTTGACCGTGGGCGGTGCCAGCTATGACGGCGCTGCCGCAAAAGCACCCAAGAACAAAGGCAAGAAAGCCGCCAAAAGAGCCGCAAAGAAAGCCTCTGCCGCAGAGTAATGGCGGCACCTACCCTTCGCTCGGGGCAAAAAAAGCGGC
>JAFRYL010000077.1 GCA_017437605.1 Ottowia sp.
CGGGAGTTCGATCCTCCTCCTCTCCACCACACGCACACCAAGCCCAACCGCCGCGCGGTTGGGCTTTTCTTTTGCCACGCACACAGCGTCGCATGTGCGGACATCAGACATGGTGCCCGTAAATTGAAGGTAAGCTCCTCACCCAACGCTAGGCATGTGCCATCTGAAACAGGCGTAAAGTTAGTGGCGCTACACAAGCGACAGTCTGACGAGCGAGCAAAGGGCAAAGATCATGGACATTGAAACATCAGGCGCAATTAAGCTGTTTTTCCCCAATCCATCGCTGCCATTAGTTTACTTCGAGGCGCTGGCTAATGCCTTGGACGCAGGCGCAACAGATATTTCCATTGAAATTCATGTTCAGGCATATGAGAAGCCGGACACACTGAAAATTACTGTTACGGACAACGGCAGCGGCTTCACCGACGAAAATTTTGAGCGCTTCAAAACCTTGCTAAAACCAAGGGATAAGTTCCACAAAGGGCTTGGCCGTTTGGTTTTTCTTAACTACTTCAATCAAGTTGAAGTTGTGAGCATTTGGGGAAAATCGCTTCGGAAATTCATATTCAAAGAGGGGTTTGATGGCAACGCCCCCATCCAAAACATTGAGCATGTACAGGACGCACAAACAATGTTAACATTTAATGGCTTTACCGGGAAGCGCGTCAAATCCTATGACGATTTGAAGCCGGAGGCCATCAAACCTCTCGTGATTGAACAGTTTCTTCCGACACTCTACGCGCGCAAGCGCGATGGAAAATCGTTCAATATCGCACTCAAGCTAAAAACCAATACGGAAAATGCTCAAAAAGAATTCTTTTCGCATGAAGCCATAATAACGCCTGATGACTTGCCAGCAATGACAAAGGTTACCATTCAGGATAGCACACTGGATGCTTTCTCAACCATTGACATGCTCTATCATGTCGAGCAGGCACAAGGCAAAGGAAGCCTGCTCGTCGCCTTCAACATTGACGGCCGGACAATTCCGGAAAACATTATACCGCCATCGTCCTTTCCTGCCGGTTATAGAGGGGTATTTATTCTCGAATCTGAAATATTTCACTCTAATGTTGACAGTTCACGCCAAAAACTGCAGCTTCCGGATGGTCTCCAAAAGGAAATACTTTTCCGCATCTTGCGCGCAGCGATTGGTAAGGTTCTGGCTGAAAAAATACCACAGATAAAAGAAAGAAACACAGAAACCAAAAAGAAATTTGAGGAACAATTCCCGCATTTGCTCGGTTTTTTCGACGACGACACCGCAGGACTAATTGACAGGGACGACGCCCTAACAATCGCCCAGAAGCGGTTTTTTGACGCCCAAAAAGAAATCCTCCTGTGTGAAAAGTTGGATGACGACACATATGAAAAATCACTGAATCTGTCTTCTCGCGCACTGACAGAGTACACCTTGTACCGCGCTAAAATTATTGCTCGCCTGAAGGAAATGTCATCTAACAACTCTGAAAAAGATATACACAATCTAATTGTTCCAAGATACAAGGAGTTTTCGCAAAGCGATCTGTGTCCCGATATATACCAAAATAATGCCTGGCTACTTGACGACAAGTTCATGGCGTTTCGCACAATCCTGAGTGAGCAGGAGATGGATACCATTATTAGAGCCATACAGTCTGACGAAGAACGAAAAATAGATCAAGGTAGGCCAGATATCACCATGATCTTCTCGGCCAACCCGAAAGATAATAAACCGGTCGATGTAGTAGTTGTAGAAATAAAAAAGAAAGGCGCCGAAGAAAAAGACAGCTTCTATGCAATAAACCAGCTGCTCGATCGAGCCGTAAAGCTAGTTGCACATTGCCAAAACATTCAAAGGGTCTGGTATTACGCGGTTATAGACATCAATGACACCGCTGCCATTCGGCTGCGACAATTAAAGTGGACCCCTCTTTTCTCGAAGGGCAAAGTTTATTACCAAGAGTTCGATACCCTACTTCCTGATGAGCGCACCACTATTCCAACACCTATCTTTGTAGTTTCTTTTGATGCTATCGTGGCAGATGCTGAAAGTAGGAATCACACATTCCTCGAATTCCTGCGAAATAGCATGAAAAAATACGCTGCCTTGAAAAACGCAAGCAAGCAATGAGCGGATTGTGGGCGCTAGATTGCCTCGTTGTTGCTGTTTTTAGTGGTGCCCGGATGCGACCTTGGGCGCCTGTTCCAATCCATCGGTCATTGTTGACATCTACCGATGTTATGGAACAATGCGCCCATCATGGACACGACCAACGACAAGCTGCTGGAACTGGTGCGCGCGCAAGGGCTGCTGCGCCCGCATGACCTTGCTCCGCTTGGCATTCCGCGTGTGGCTCTGACGCGGGCGGTGCGGCGCGGGCAACTGGAGCGCGTCGGGCGCGGTCTGTACGGGCTTGTGGCGCGCCCTGTGTCGGCGCATTGCACGCTGGCGGAGGTTGCGCGCCGCGTGCCCAGGGGCGTTGTGTGTCTGCTGTCGGCGCTGCGTTTCCATGAGCTGACGACGCAAGCGCCGTTTGAAGTCTGGCTGGCTATTGACAACAAGGCGGCGGCGCCAAAACTCGCCTACCCGCCGCTGCGCCTCGTGCGCTTTTCTGGCGCGGCGCTGACCGAAGGCGTTGAGGAGCACGACGTGGACGGCGTGACCGTCCGCGTCACGAGCGTTGCCAAGACGGTGGCCGACTGCTTCAAGTTCCGCAACAAGATTGGCCTTGACGTGGCGCTGGAGGCGCTGCGCGAGGCATGGGCTGCCCGCCGCATGAGCAGCGATGACATCTGGCACTACGCCAAGATTGACCGCGTGGCCAACGTGATGCTTCCCTATCTGGAGAGCCTGGCATGAACAAACCCGACAAGGGCGGACGCAATATCGCCGCATCGGTCCGAGCGCGGCTGCTCAACAGGGCGCACGCCGAAAAGCTGCCGGTGCTCACCGCTCTTTCAGCAGGCGACGACTTCAACCAGCAATGGCGCGCGGACGCGGGATGGGTTTCTGCTCCCCAAGAAGCATGACCGTGAACAAGGAAAAACGCTTCGGACAGGTTTTCACGCCGCAGTATCTGGTGGAGGATATTCTTGACTTTGCCAGATACGCTGGTGGCGGTGTGCTGCAGCGACACGCCATTGACAATTCGTGCGGCGATGGGGCGTTTTTCGTGGAAATGGTGCGGCGCTATTGCGTCGCTTGGCGCAATGCCCACGGCGAAAGCGAAAATGAAGAGCTTGCGCGCCAGCTTGGGCAATTCATTCACGGCATAGAAAAAGATGAAGCCTCGCACGCTGCCTGCATGGAGCGCATGCGCCAGCTTGAACATGATTTGAATCTGCCGCCCGTGGCGTGGGACATACGCTGCGCGGACGCGCTGCAGGTGCGCGATTTTGACGGGCGCATGGATTTTGTCATCGGCAATCCGCCGTATGTGCGCGTGCATAACCTTGAAAGCAGTTTTGCACAGGTCAGGCAGCACGCCTTTTGCGGCGGCGGCATGACGGATTTGTATCTTGTTTTTTATGAAATCGGGCTGCACATGCTCGCCCCAGGTGGGCGGCTGTGCTACATCGCGCCAAGCTCGTGGATAAACAGTGTGGCAGGGCAGCACATGCGCGCGCACCTGCAGGAATCTGGCTGCCTGCGCGCCATTGCCGACCTGGGACATTTCCAGCCGTTTAATGCCACGACGTACACCGCCATTACGCTGCTGGAAAAAACAGACGGGGCGCGCCAGTTTGACTATTACACCTACGAAAAGGAAAAGGCGCTGCGTTTTGTGGAAACGCTGCCGTATGACGAAGCGTTTTTTGATGGTGCGCTTTTTCTTGGCAACCGCGATACGCTACGCGAGCTGCACGCCATCAAGACTGCGACGCTTTCCCCTGCGCTCAACGTCAAAAATGGCTTTGCCACGCTTGCCGATGATGTGTTTATTGCCGACGCTTTTCCGTTTTCCAGTTTCACCATTCCAGTTGTCAAGGCGTCCACCGGCGCGCGGCGCACGGCTTTGTATCCGTATGACGAGCGCGGCAAGCCGCTGCCGCGCGAAGCGGTGTTTGCTGACGCGGGTGTCGCCGCCTATCTGAATGCCCGCAAGAATGCGCTGCTCAAGGGGCGCGACGCGCGCCACTGTCCCGACTGGCACCTCTACGGGCGCTCGCAGGCGCTGGCTGATGTGTGGCGGCACAAATACGCCATCGGCGCCGTTGTGCGCGATGCCGCTTCCATCAAGCTCAACGCGGCGCCGCCGGGCACGGGCGTGTACAGCGGCCTTTACATCTTGACGGAGGCGCCAGAGGAGCAGTTGCGCGCCGCGCTGCAGTGCGACGCCTTCATCCGCTACGTCGCCGCGCTACGCAAGTACAAGAGCGGCGGCTACTACACCTTCAATGCGCGCGAGTTGCGGCAGTACCTGAATCACGCGCTGCGCAGGGCGTGATTCCGCATACTCATCAATTATTCATTGCATTGCCGGCTTATCAAGCCGGCGATGAATATATACCCTAGCGATTCAGAGGGTTTGACGGCTCACTCGTCTTCATCAAAACGGCGCTCGAACAGCGCGCGCAGCGCCTGCAGGGCTTCTTCTTCGCGCTCGCCGTTGGTTTCCAGTTCCAGCGTCACGCCGAGGCCGGCGGCGAGCGTCATCACGCCCATGATGCTTTTGGCGTTCACGCGGCGCTTGCCGCGCGTGAGCCACACTTCACACGGAAAGCTGGTGGCCAGGCGCGTGAGTTTGGCGGAGGCCCGCGCGTGCAGCCCGAGCTTGTTGCAGATGGTGATGTCGCAGCGTTGCATGGCGCCTGTGCCTTTCCCCGCGCCTCATTGCCCGCTGTCAGGGCCGAAGGCGAGCATGGTCATGTAGCCACCTTCCAGGGCGCGCCCGGCCATGCTGTCCAGCGGCTCGTGGCGGTAGCTGAGTGCGCGCAGCAACATGGGCAGGCTGGCGCCGGTGAGCAGGTAAAGCGCCCGCCCGCCCTCGGAAAGCACGCGCTGCGCGACGTTGCAGGGCGTGGCGCCGGGCAGGTCGGTGAGCATGAGCACGCCTCCGCCGTCCGCAGGCTGCAGCGCGTCCAGCGCGGCGTTGATGTTGTCAAGCACTGCTTCTGGCGACTCCTGCGCAAGCACGTCCACGGTGGCGAGTGCGTCGCCGGCGTCTGGAAACACATGCAGCGCCGCCTGGCATAGCGCACTGGCCAGCGGTGCATGGGCGATGAGAAGAACGGCGTTCATGGGGCGCACATTATTGATGCGCTGGCGCGAAACGTTGCCCGGCGGAAAGCTGGAAACCGCGCAGGAATTCACGCGCTGCCAGCCTCTTGCCGCCGGCGCGCTGCAGTTCGGTCAGCAGCAGCGCGCCGCTGCCGCAGGCGACGAGCACGCCGGCATCACTCACTTGAAGAATCTGCCCGGCGCCGGCTTCCTGCGCCGGTGGCATGCTCGCAATTTCAGACTTCCATACCTTGATGACACTCTCGCCCAGCCGCGCCACGGCGCCGGGGAAGGGGTCAAAGGCGCGAATGCGGCGCTCGATGGCGGCGGCGTCCTGCTGCCAGTCAATCGCAGCTTCTGCCTTTTCTATCTTGTGGGCGTAGGTCACGCCCTCTTCCGGTTGCGGCGTGCGCGGCAGGCTTTCCACGCCTTCCAGCGCCTGCACGATGAGTTGCGCGCCCTGCTCCGCCAGCTTGTCGTGCAGCGTGGCGGCGGTGTCGGCGGCGGTGATGGGTGTGCGCGCGGTCAGCAACACGTCGCCCGCGTCCAGGGCTTCCGCCACCTGCATGATGCACACGCCGCTTTCGGCGTCGCCCGCTTCTATGGCGCGCTGAATCGGCGCCGCACCGCGCCAGCGCGGCAGCAGGCTGGCGTGAATGTTCAGGCAGCCCAGGCGCGGCAAGTCCAGCGTCCAGCGCGGCAGCAGCAGTCCGTAGGCAGCGACGACGATGACATCGGGCGCGGCAGTTTCCAATGCAGCCCGCGCAGCGGCGGCCTCATCAGGATATTTGCCGTCCAGCCGCAGGCTGCGCGGCTGCGCCACGGTGATGCCGCGCTGCTGCGCCAGTTGCTTGACGGGCGAGGCGTGCAGCTTCATGCCACGCCCGGCGGGGCGGTCGGGCTGCGTGAGCACGAGTGGCACGGCGTAGCCCGCGTCCAGCACGCGCTCCAGCGCGACGCGGGCGAACTCCGGCGTGCCGGCAAAGACAATGGTGGGCTTCATGGCGGCACCCTATTTTTCTAGCGCCGGCGCAGCAGGCGCGGTTCTGGTTCAGGCTCCATGCTGGTGGACCAGCTACGCACGATGCCGCCGGTGTCTATGTCAATGAACAGCTCGCGCTTGATGGCGCCGTTGAGATAACGCCACGCCCAGATGGTGCCCGCAAAGTTCGCCACACCAAAGGTGCGCGCGGGCGGGCCGTATTCGCGCAGCACGTCGCGCTGCGTCCACTCGTTCGGGCGAATGCGCTGCGCCATCAGCCCCTCATTCAGCGCTTCTTCGGCGCGCAGCACGCGGCCAGCGGCGTCAAAGTCCACGTTGATGACGCTGCGCCCAAAGGGCTGACTGGAGTACTGCCAGCGCGCAGGCTGCCCGTCCAGCGGCGCATAGCGCGCCGTGGGCGCACCAAGCTCGTGCAGCACCGCTTCCTGCGGCGCACCCGCCGGCAGGCGCTCGTCCAACGAGGCGCAGCCGCCAAGCAGGGCTGCGCAAAAAACAAGGGCAATGCGACGTTTCATCATGCAGCCTCCTCTGCCGTCTTGCGGCGTTCCTCGCGCTCGGCCTTAAGCAGGCGCGTGCGAATGCGCCCGCGTTTGAGTGCCGAGAGGTAATCAACAAACAACCGGCCTTTGAGGTGGTCCATCTCGTGCTGGATACACACCGCCAGCAGGCCGTCGGCCTCAATCTCGCGCGCCTTGCCGTCCAGGTCGAGCGCGCGCACGCGCACCGCCGTGGCGCGCTCCACGCCGTCATACACGCCGGGCACGGACAGGCAGCCCTCGTCGCCCTTGATGCGTTCGTCGCTTGCCCACAACAGTTGCGGGTTGATAAGCACCTGCGGGGCGTTTTTCTCCTCGCTGATGTCAATGACGATGACCTGCTCATGCACGTTCACCTGCGTGGCCGCCAGCCCGATGCCTTTGGCCTCGTACATGGTCTCGAGCATGTCGGCAGCAAGCTGGCGGATGCGCGCATCCACCGCCGGCACCGGGCGGGCGATGCGTTGCAGGCGCGCATCAGGAAAACGAAGAATCGGGAGCAAAGCCATGAGTGTTTCAGGGGAGGAATGGCAGGAAAGGGCACAATATGCAGCGCACTCGCGCGCACAACTGTGGCTATTTTGGCGACTTGTCACATTTCGTGGTGCAACATGCGGATAATGGCAGCCTGCATCAATGACGCGCAAGGTGCAGCGTTTTGTATCAAAGTTTGGCGTAGCGCCCCTTCAAAAATGAAACACTCTTTTCCTCGCGCCACACGCGCACTCTCCCTGTCCCTGCTGGCAGCAGCCATCGCTGGCACCGCCGCCACCGCCCAGGCCAAGGGGCCTGCTTCGTATCCCGTCACTGCGGGTCAGCGTGCCACCGCGCAGCAAGTCGCTGCCAAGGGCGTGCCGCTGTCGGCGCTCGCACCCAACGCACCCGATGAATACACCGTGCGCCGTGGTGACACGCTCTGGCGCATTGCGGGCATGTTCCTGAAGTCGCCCTGGCGCTGGCCAGAGCTGTGGGGCATGAACATGCAGACCATTCGCAACCCGCACCTGATTTACCCCGGCCAGCAGCTCTATCTTGAGCGCACCGCAGACGGTCGCGCCATCCTGCGCGCACGCCGTGGTGTGGACGGGCAGCCGGGTGGCACCGTGCGTGTGTCGCCGCGCACCCGCGTTGAGGCGCTGGACGCCAACCCCATTCCCACGCTGCAGCCGCACATGATTGAGCCGTTCCTTGCGGAAATGCTCGTCATTGACCAGGACGACACCTTCAAGCGCGCGCCGCGCATCGTTTCGCTGGCAGAAACCGACCGCCAGCTCATCGCCCACGGCGACCGCGCCTATGCTCGTGGACCGGCTGACGAGCCGCTGCTGCTGGCCGACGGTCTGCCCACGGACTACCGCATCTACCGCGCCGTGTTCCCGCTGAAAGACCCCATCACGGGCGAAATACTCGGTTATGAAGGCCAGTACGTTGGTCAGGGCGAGCTGGTGCGCGGCGAAAGCATCGCTGAAGTGGAAGATGAAAAAGCCGTGGGCGAAAAGCGCAAGCTGATTCACCCCGCCGCAGTGCCCACCGCACCTGCCGCCGCCTCCAATGGTGAGGGCGGCTGCTGCGGCACCTGCGAATGCGACGAAGCGCCCGCCGCTGCCGCCGCGCCCGTTGCGGTGGACACCCTGCCCGTGGCCGCCACGCTGGACATCGTCAAGAGCAAGGAAGACATTCGCGTGGGCGACCGCCTGCTGCCCGAGCCGCCGCGTGAATGGCGCAGCTTCGCGCCGCATGCGCCTGACCTGCCCATTGACGCGCGCGTCATCAACGTCTACAACAGCAGCGACATGCGTTTTGCTGGCGGCAACCAGATTGTGGCCATCAACAAGGGGCTGCGCGACGGCGTGGAAAGCGGCCAGGTGCTCGCTGTGCTGAGCGCCGGCCAGCGCATCGTTGACCGCACCGAAGGCGCGCGCGAGCGCGTGCAACTGCCCGACGAACGCAACGGGCTGGGCATGGTGTTCCGCACGTTTGAGCGCGTCTCCTACGTGCTGCTCATTGAAACCAAGAAGGAAGTCAAGGCGGGTGACAAGCTGACCAACCCGAACTGATTTCCCGCGCCGCGCCGTCATGGAGCACGCAGAGCTGGCCGCCTGGCTGCGGCTGCTGCTCACGGACGGCGTAGGCAGCGCCACCGCACGACGCCTGCTGGCAGCCTTCGGGTTGCCGCAGGCGATTTTTTTGCAAAGCCACGCGGCGCTGCGGCAGGTGGTCCGCGGCCGGCAGGCGGATGCCCTCCTGCGCGAGCCGGACAAACTGCCGGCGCAGCTTGAAACGACGCAACGTTGGTTGAACAGCGCGCCAGAGGGCACGCAGCGGCGCATCCTCACCCTGGGCGACGCGCTCTACCCGCCCACACTGCTCAACATTGAAGACCCGCCGCCGCTGCTCTACGCCGAAGGGCGTATTGACGCGCTGGAACGCAGCGGCTGGCCGCCGCGCGCCATCGCCATCGTCGGCAGCCGCAGCCCCACGCCGCAGGGCGCGCTCAACGCGCGGCGCTTTGCGCGCGAACTGGGCGCCGCCGGCGTGTGCATCACCAGCGGCATGGCGCTCGGCATCGACGGCGCCGCGCACGAGGGGGCGCTTGAAGCGTGCGGCGACACGGCGCAGGGCATCGCCACCATCGCCGTCCTCGGCACCGGGCTGGACATCTGCTACCCGCGCCGTCACGCGGCGCTGGCGCAGCGCATCGCGCAAAGCGGCCTGCTCGTGAGCGAATACCCGCTCGGCACGCCGCCCGCGCCGCCCAACTTTCCGCGCCGCAACCGCATCATCGCGGGGCTGGCGCAGGGCACGCTTGTTGTGGAGGCGGCGTTGCGCTCCGGCTCGCTGATTACCGCGCGCCTTGCTGCCGAGCAGGGCAAAAGCGTGTTTGCCGTGCCCGGCTCCATCCACAGCCAGCTTTCGCGCGGCGCGCACGACCTCATCCGTCAGGGCGCGTGTCTGGCAGAAAGCGTGCAAGACGTGCTGCAAGAAATGCAGTGGGAAGGCAGCGCGCCCGCGCCCGCAACCACGCCCGCTGCGCCCTCCCCCGCCGCACCAGAAGCTGGCAATGACGACGACGCCCTGCTGCGCGCCCTTGGCGCCGACCCGGTCAGTCTGGACGCGCTGCAGGCGCGCACCGGCTGGCCCACGGAGCAGCTTCAGGTGCGGCTGCTGGAACTGGAGCTTGCCGGTCAGCTTGCGCGCCTGCCCGGTGGCCTGTTCCAGCGCACCGCCAGCGCGTGAAGCGCTTCCCTACAATCCGCGCCAATTTCTGAACACCCCGCACACCGAGGAGAACCGCCCCATGAACGCACAGCAACTGGAAAAAATCGCCCACGGCCAAGGCTTCATCGCCGCGCTGGACCAAAGCGGCGGCAGCACGCCGCGCGCGCTCTCGCTCTATGGCATCCAGCAGGGCGCGTGGAAAGACGAGGCGGAAATGTTTGACCTCGTCCACGCCATGCGCAGCCGCATCGTCGCCAGCCCCGCCGTTGACGGGCGCCGCGTGCTCGCCGCCATCCTGTTTGAAATGACGATGGAGCGCCAGTTCGAGGGGCAAGACGCCGCCGCCTACCTCTGGGAGCGCAAGCAGGTCGTGCCCTTCCTCAAAGTGGACAAAGGGCTGGCGGACGAAGCCGACGGCGTGCAGCTCATGCGCCCCATTCCCGCGCTGGACGACTTGCTCGCACGCGCGCGCGCCAAAGGCATCTTTGGCACCAAGATGCGCTCCGTCATTCACGCCGCCAATGAAGCGGGCATCGCCGCCGTACTTGACCAGCAATTTGCGCTTGGGCGCCAAATCCTCGCCGCCGGTCTCATGCCCATCATCGAGCCGGAGGTGGACATCAAGGCGCCCGACAAGGCCGAAGCGGAAAACCTGCTCGCCGCTGGCCTGCGCCAGCGCCTTGACACCCTGTCTGGCGATGAGCGCGTCATGTTCAAGCTCACCCTGCCCACGCAGGCTGGCTTGTATGGCGACCTCACCAAACACCCGCGCGTGCTGCGCGTCGTTGCGCTTTCGGGCGGCTACAGCCGCGAAGAATCGTGCAAGCTGCTCGCCGCCAACCCGGGCGTGATTGCGAGCTTCAGCCGCGCCCTCACCGAAGGGCTGACGGCGCAGCAAAGCGACGAGCAATTCAACGCCACGCTTGACGCCTCCATTGAAGCCATCTACCAGGCCTCCATCAGCTGACACACCCCACCAGCGCCCGCCGCGCGCGGGCGCTTTTTTATTGGAAACGCCATGACCGACGCCCTCCACACCAGCTCCCTGCGCAGCCTGCCCCTGCTCTCGCGCGGCAAAGTGCGCGACAACTACGCAGTGGGCGAGCACCGCATTCTCATGCTCGCCAGCGACCGCATCAGCGCCTTTGACGTCATCATGGGCGAGCC
>JAFRYL010000078.1 GCA_017437605.1 Ottowia sp.
CTCTCGCGCGGCAAAGTGCGCGACAACTACGCCGTGGGCGAGCACCGCATTCTCATGCTCGCCAGCGACCGCATCAGCGCCTTTGACGTCATCATGGGCGAGCCTATCCCCGGCAAAGGGCGGCTGCTCACGCAAATGGCGCTCTGGTGGTTCCAGCAGCTCGATGGCATCGTCCCCAACCACCTCACCGGCGAAGCGCCGGAAAGCGCCGTTGCGGCCGACGAAGTGCCGCAAGTCGCAGGCCGCGCCATGCTCGTGCGCCGCCTGCGCCCCATTCCTGTGGAAGCCGTCGTGCGCGGCTACCTCGCTGGCAGCGGCTGGGCGGAATACCAGCACAGCGGGCGCGTCTGCGGCGTGCCGCTTCCCGAGGGGCTGCCGCGCAGCGCGCGCCTGCTGCACCCCATCTACACACCCGCCGCCAAAGCCGAAATGGGGCAGCACGACGAAAACATCACGTACGAACGCACCGTGCAAATCTGCGGCGAAGCCGTCGCGCGCCAAGTACGCGACATCGCCATTGCGCTGTATGAAAAAGCCGCCGCCATCGCGCTGGACAAGGGACTCATCATCGCCGACACCAAATTTGAATTTGGCCTGGACGACGACGGGCGCGTCGTGCTCATGGACGAAGTCCTCACCCCCGACTCCTCGCGCTACTGGCCAGCCAACGAATGGCGCGAAGGCATCAACCCGCCCAGCTTTGACAAGCAGTATTTGCGCGACTGGCTGGAAGAGGTGCGCATTGACGGGCAAGCGTGGAGCAAACAGCCCCCCGCGCCCACACTGCCGCCCGAAGTCATCACCAACACCGCCGCGCGCTACCGGCAAGCCTACGAAATGCTCACGGGGCAGACGCTGGAATAAGCCATACCCATTGCAAAAACATCACATCGCCGGCTTATCTTGCCGGCGACCATTTGATACCCATCATTTTCACCCGTCTGCGCCTGCGACCTTGTGCGCCGCGCCACACATCATTACACTCACGCCCACGCCCCGGCTGCACCCGCAGGCGGCTTCCCAACCCCTTCCACTCACCTCAAGGAGAATCTCGCATGAACAAGGTTTCGCATACCATACTGCCCCCCCCGCGCACTCTAGGCGCTCTGCGCACTTCCTGAAACCCCTACCCATCGCCGCGCTTGCCGCCTTGCTCGCCGCGCCGCAGGCGTGGGCTATCCAAGACGCCAACCAAACCTCTCCGGGCGTCTGGGAAGGCACTCCCCCCACCCCGGTCACAGTTGAACCTGCCGACAACGTCAATCTCGTCATGGGGGGTTATCTAACAACAGGCGACGTGGCCAAGGGAACAGTCATCATGACAGGCGGCGTGGTGGCAATGGTTCTGGCTGGCGGCATTACAAACGCTGGCAACGCCACAGAAAACAAGGTGTTCATCCATGACGGCAAGGCGAACGTTGTGGTTGGCGGCAACACAAGTGCGTCCGGCAATGCCACGCTCAATGAAGTGACCATCTCCGGCGGCGAGGTGGACAGTGTGGGCGGCGGCTTTGCCGATGGCGACGCCACGGGCAACACCGTCACCCTCATCAGCGGCAAGGTCACGGGCAATGTGTTGGGCGGCGGCTGCTCTGGAGACTGCATCACCGACAACACCCTCGCCGTGCAGGGCAAAGTCTTTACGGTGGGTGGCGACGTGCTCAACTTTGACACCCTCAACTTTGACCTGGGCACCATAGCGGCGAACGACGTTGTGCTCGACGTGGGCGGCACCGCTGATTTTTCCAAGGTCACCGCCGCCAAATTCAGCTTCAACCTGGCTGATGGCGCAACGCTGAAGAAAGACGACAAAATCTATCTCATCAAGGCTGGCACCACCCTGTATCCCCCGGCACTGCCCACCGCGCCCATCAACGCAGGCGGCTACACGTTTGAAGTGACACAAGTCGGCAAGGACCTCGTTGCCAAAGTCACCCAGGAGCCTCCGGCTCCGACACCAGACCCGACACCGACGCCGCCCTACTACCACTCCGGCGACAACTCCTCGCCCACCATGGGTGAACTGGGACTGCTGCTTTCCGGCTTGGCACTCGCGGGCGCGGCGGCACCTGCCCTGCACCGCCGTGAAAAACAGGGTAAAAAGGCGGATACCAGTCAATAATTGATTTGGTTGCCGGCTTCTTGTGCCGGCGACCAATCAATACACCTTGTAGGGGCGCCCCTTGTGGGCGCCCTTTTCATGTGTGTAACGGGCGCGAGCGGCCACAAGGGTCGCCTCTACATACAGTCGCTATATGCACACCATCGCCGGCTTATGTTGCCGGCGACCAGTTGATACCCATCGTTTTACCCCATCACCCCTGCCCCTCTCCCCCCGTGCCCGCAGC
>JAFRYL010000079.1 GCA_017437605.1 Ottowia sp.
AAAAGGACGCCCGCAGGCGTCCTTTTTGTTTGTGCGGTGCGGTGTTTATTCGCTCACCTTCACTTCCACGCGGCGCGCTTCGGCGAGGCTCACGTCGTCGTCGGTGGCGTCCTGGGGTTTTTCCAGCGACAGGCGCTCGGCGGCGATGCCGGCGGCGGCGAGCGCGTCACGCACGTTTTCAGCGCGCTGTTTGGCGAGTTCGGCGTTGGCGGCGGCGTTGCCCGTGGGGTCGTTGAAGCCGGAGATGGCGAGCTTGGCGCCTTCGTGCTCGTCCAGCCACGCCTTGAGCGCAGCCGCGTGCGTGGCAAAGCCCTTGGGCACGGCGGATTTGCCGCTGCCGAAGAACACGCGCAGCATGGGGCGGCCATTGGCGTCGCCCGCTTCCAAGCGGTCGTCAAAGCGCACGCCCACGTCCACGCGGCGTGCCTGGGCGTCGTCAGCGCTGGCGGCGGGCTTGGCGAGCACGAGGCGGTCTGCGGGCACGCCAAGGGCGACGAGGGCGTCGCGCACGTTGGCGGCGCGCTGGCGCGCGAGTTTGGCGGCGGCGTCGGCGTCACCCGCAGCCGGGGTGAAGGCGGAAATCAGGGCGCTGGCGCCGGTGTGCCCGTCCAGCCAGGCTTTGAGCTTGGCGGCGAGTTCGGCAAAGCTGGCGGGCAGGGCGGCCTGACCGTCAGCAAAGGACAGGCGCAGCACGGGGTTGCCGTCAGAGTCGTTGCCCGCTTCCGCGCTGGCGCCGGCGTCGGCGGCCTTGTCGCTGGCTTTGTCGTTGGCTTTGCCCTCGTCCTTGGCGGCGTCGCTGTCGCTGGCTTTGTCTTCTGCCTTGTCATCGGCCTTGGCCGCGTCGGTGCTGTCGGCTTTGGCGCCGTCGGCCTTGTCGCCGGCTTGCTCGTCAGCCTTGCTGTCAGCAGCGGCGCTGGCGGCGGCGTCTTTGCCTTCGCCTTCTTGCGCGCTGGCCTCAGGTGCGGGCGCGGAGGCGGGCTGTGCCTCAGGCGTGGCAGCCGGGGCAACGCTTGCAGGCGGCGTGGCTGCAGGCGCCGGTTTGCCGCTGTTGCCGCCACCGCGCGAGCAGAACACCAGACCAAGCGCGAGCACCAGCCCAAGCAGCGCGAGCGGGAGCCAGCGCAGCAAGCCGCCGGGAGAGGAGGGGAGCGGGGCGCTGAGCAGGTTCTGCCCCTCGCTGACGAGCGGCTGCACGTCATCGGGAATCTGCGCGGGCAGGGTGCCGCTGCCAGCGGTGAGCTTGCCGATGATGGGCGGCAGCAGGTAGCCGATGGCGGAGGTCACGGAGTCGCGGCTGACATCAAGCCGCTCGGTGAGGGTGGAGAGCAGACCGCCGGCGGCGCCAAGGGCATTTTCCACCTGGCTGTCTTTGAGCGGCTGGGCGCCTGCGCCGCCGCCAAGCCAAGACTGCACCTGCGGCGCGGCGCCGGTGTTGATGAACAGGTCAAGGAAACCTTTGAGGCCGCCGGTGCCCTGGTCGAACATGCGCGCCAGCAGCATTTGCAGCAGCGGCTGGGCTTTGTTGCCCAGGTTGAAGCGGGCGCTGGCTTCGCGGATGAGTACGTCGAACATGTGTGCCTTTCCAAAAAAGCGGAAAAAAAACGCTGCCGCTGCATTCGTCCTGGTGTGCAGGCGTGTGCAGGGCGCGGAACGCGGAAAATTATAGAAATGCGCTTGGGGAGTGCGGTTTTCTTGGTTTTTGCTCTTGGTATATGTTGGTCGCCGGCTTATGTTGCCGGCAACCAAAGATATATGTTGACGGTATACGTTCAGCGACTGATTTTGAACACGGCGGTGCCCGCGCGCGCATTGGGCAGCCAGCGCACGGTGCGCCCTTCGTGCAGGCCGAAGGCGTCGAGCACGCGCAGGCCGTTTTTGTGCGCCAGCACTTCAAAGTCCTTGAAGGTGCCGACGCGAATGTTGGGCGTGTCGTACCACTGGTAGGGCAGGCGGCGTGTGACGGGCATGCGCCCGCGCAGCACGCTCAGGCGGTTGGGCCAGTGCGCGAAGTTGGGAAAGGCGATGATGCCCATGCGCCCCACGCGCGCGGTCTCGCGCAGCATGGTTTCGGCGTTGCGCAGGTGCTGCAGGGTGTAAATCTGCAGTACCACGTCAAAGCTCTGGTCGGCAAAGGCGGAAAGGCCGTGGAGCAGGTTGAGCTGCAGCACGCTCACGCCGCGCTGCACGCAGGCGAGCACGTTGGCGTCGTCAATCTCAATGCCGTAGCCGCTGCAGCCCTTCTCGCGCATGAGCTTTTCCAGCAGCGCGCCGCTGCCGCAGCCGAGGTCAAGCACATGCGCGCCCTGCGGCACGAGGGAGGCGATGGCTTCCAGGATGGCGCTGTCGCTGTCGTTCATCATGCGGCTTCTCCTTCGCACTGGATGCGCGCGAACCAGGCGCGCACGACGGCGAGATAGCGCTCGTCGCCGAGCAGGAAGGCGTCGTGCCCGCTGGGGGCGTCAATTTCGGCGTAGCTCACGTCGCGGCGGTTGTCCAGCAGGGCTTTGACGATTTCGCGGCTGCGCGCGGGCGCAAAGCGCCAGTCAGTCGTGAAACTCACGACGAGAAAACGCGCCGTGGCGCGCGCCAGCGCGGCGCGCAGGTCGCCGTCAAAGGCACCGGCGGGGTCAAAGTAGTCCAGCGCGCGCGTAATCAGCAGGTAGGTGTTGGCGTCAAAGTATTCGCTGAACTTGTCGCCCTGGTGCCGCAGGTAGCTCTCAATCTGGAACTCGGCGTCCTGCGTGCTGTAGCGGTAGCCGCCCGCGCGCCCGGTGACGGGGTGGCGCAGCTCGCGCCCGAACTTGCTCGCCATCGCGTCATCGCTCAAATACGTGATGTGCCCGAGCATGCGCGCGATGCGCAGGCCGCGCTTGGGCACCAGTCCGTAGTCGTAGAAATGCCCGCCGCAGAAGTCCGGGTCGGTGACGATGGCGCGGCGTGCCACTTCGTTGAAGGCGATGTTTTCTGTGGAGAGGTTGGGCGCGCTGGCAATCACGGCGGCGTTGCGCACGCGCTCGGGATACTGCAGCGTCCATGAGAGCGCCTGCATACCGCCAAGCGAGCCGCCCATCACGGCGGCAAGCTGCTGCACGCCCAGCGCATCCAGCAGGCGTGCCTGCGCGTTCACCCAGTCTTCCACGGTGAGCACGGGGAAGTCGCTGCCCCACGCGCGCCCGGTGGCGGGGTTGATGTGCATGGGGCCGGTGGAGCCAAAGCAGGAGCCGGGATTGTTCACGCCGATGACGAAAAAGCGGTTCGTGTCCACCGGCAGCCCGGGACCCACCATGTTTGCCCACCAGCCCGCGCTCTTGCTCTTGCCCGCGTATTCGCCCGCCACATGGTGCGAGGCGTTGAGCGCGTGGCAGATGAGCACGGCGTTGCTGCGCGCGGCGTTCAGCTCGCCGTACGTCTCGTATGCAAGATGGTAGTCAGCAAGCTGCCCGCCGCCGGCAAGTGGCAGCGGCGCATCAAAGTGCATGGTTTGCGGCGTGGCAATCAGCGTCATGGAGAGCAGGGCGTGCAAAAAAGGCGGGCAGTATACGGAGCGCGCGCCGGGCATGCGGGCACCGCCTCGCGCATAATGCGCGCCGCGCTTTTCCGAAGCGCACACCAACTGCGGCGTGAAGCACTCAGTCCACCCACTTTCTGTTTTCGTGAGCGCGGTCGCGGGCGCCATCGCTTTTCATCTTTTTTGAGCTTTTTCGTTCTATGGGCAACAGGCTTTACGTCGGCAATCTGCCGTACAGCGTGCGCGATGAGCGCCTGGCGGAAGTGTTCCGCCCCTTTGGAAACGTCGCCAGCGCGCGCGTGATGATGGAGCGCGACAGCGGGCGCTCCAAGGGCTTCGGCTTTGTGGAAATGGCGGACGAGGCGCAGGCGCAAGCGGCGATTGCCGGGCTGCACGGCCAGCCGCTGGACGGGCGCGATTTGGTCGTCAACGAAGCGCGCCCCATGACGCCGCGCCCCCCGCGCACCGAGGGCTATGGCGGTCATCACGGCGGCGGCTATGGCGGCGGCAGCTACAGCGGCAGCCGGCGCGAGAGCGGCGCAGGTGGCGGCTGGGGACGCGGCAACGCCGAACTCGACGGCACCTTCCGCAGCCCCTACGGACCCGGCCCGCGCACCCGGCGCAGCAGCAGCAACAACGGCTGGGGACGGCGCCAGCAGGACAGCGGCTGGAACTGAACACAAGCACCTCGCACGAGGTGCTTTTTTGTGCCCTGAGTGCAAGGGTATATGACGGTCGCCGGCTTATGTTGCCGGCAACTCCATGTATATAACAATGGTATATTGATACTCTCGCAAAATATACGGTATTGCCGGCTTATAAAGCCGGCGGCAGAGAAATACCCTGTTCAAATGAAAGCATGGGGATAATCCGGGGCGCCCGCGCGTGTGTTCTTGCCCTCACGGGGAGGGCGGCTCCTGCGGGCGCGGCTTGATGAGTGGCAGGTGACAGACATGAGCGGAAAACATCTTGCGCGCACGCTTCGGCGTGCTGTTTTTGGGTTACTTGTTGCGGCGTACGCCGCGCTGCCCGCATGGGCGGCGGGCGCAGACGACATCGCCAGACTGGAGCAGCAACTCGCCGAGCAGGAGCGGAGGCTGGGGAAAGAACATCTTGATGTTGCCAAAACCTTGAACAAACTGGCAGAGGAGCACAGAAAACAGGCTCGTTACGCCGAAGCCGAACCGCTCTACGAGCGCGCCTTGGCAATTCGGGAAAAACAGCTTGGCTCAGAACACCCCGATGTGGCCACCAGCCTGCACAGGCTGGCTGCGCTGTATTACCAGCAAGAACGTTACGCCGATGCCGAGCCGCTGATGAAGCGCGCCTTGGCAATTCGCGAAAAGGCGTTGGGTGCGGAGCACTCCGATGTGGCGGAGAGCCTAGACAACCTAGCGACGCTGTACAGCGACCAAGCCCGTTACGCCGAAGCCGAACCGCTGTTCAAGCGTGCCTTGGCAATTCAAGAAAAAATACTGGGCGCAGAGCACCCCGATGTGGCGACCAGCCTGAACAATCTGGCGGCG